>JAJFLM010000288.1 GCA_021772655.1 Deltaproteobacteria bacterium | reverse complement strand
GAGGGCGGCCAGTAAAGAATGCGGTTATTTTCAGGGTCAACGGCCTCAAAGATTGTTGGGGCACCGACAGTACCACTTTCTCGGCTAGCTACGGTTGTGGGTTCAGAGCCGACGGAGGGCATTTCAGAATCCGGGCCGGTTATTTCGGGAGAGCTAGGTTGGTTCTCATTGCCAGCCTCTGCAATATCTCCACTCGGCGCTGTGCCTAAGTTATCGTCGGAAACTTCAGCGAGCTCTTCGGCTGTGTCGGTATCCGTTGCTGATAATGGTCCAGGCGCCGGGAAGCCAGTCATCTGCTGACAGCTCCACAGGTTTAAGCAAAGTAAAAGCAGTCCGATTTTTTTAATCAGTATAGGCAATGCTGCCCCTTTTTTTTGCGATTACTGCAACAAATTATTTAAGGCCGATAAAAAATATTGGCGGGGTATTCCTTGAGTAACTCACGATTTTTTAAAATTTCTTGCTGAAGAGTTCCCTTTTTAGTGTTGATGGATTTAGTTTCCTCTGCAGGTTGTATGTATTCAGCGGCTCGGTTTACTTGAATAATAACAGAGTCAATTTTCTCGTTAGGTGCAGCGATAAAAAAATCATCTACAAAACGATAGTCATCTGCCAAAACATGACGCTTGAGTATGATCCAAGGGTCATCAGTGCTCGCTTGATTGACATGTTCTTGCTCGGTAGCGTGAAAAACTAAATGATATCCTGGTAAGGCATCTTCTTTGAGCGCATTAATCAGTGAGGCCTCACTCAGATAGACCATGCCTGTTCCGATGAGAGGGACAAATGTAGCGGCGCGGGCAAACTCTTCTGTAATAGCTGGGTCATCGTTGCGGACCATTTCAAAAAACTCTTCGGGTTCGGTAAAGGGGCGCTCTATTTCAGGGTCCCAACGGATGGCATAGACATCAGGGCGTTGAACCATCTCAGCCGAAGTCGGAGCTTCGACAACGCCGCGATCGCGGCTAGCAATCATAACCGCTTCTGCTTCAGTAGGCTCTCCGCTGATCGGTTCTAAGGCATCTGCTGCGACGGTATCGCTGCCTAAATCAACCGCGTCATCATCCGGCACCTCAGCAGTCAATTCCTCTTCAGTGCTTGAATCCGCAGAGTTGAGTGAGCCGGGGACCGGTAGGCCAGCCATCTGCTGACAGCTCCATAGGCTTAAACAAAGTAAAAGCAGTCCGATTTTCTTAGTAAGTGTAGGCAATGTGGTCCCTTGGTTGATATCAGCGTACATTATAAGTTATCGTCATCCGATTCACAACGAGTTGCTTATTGTGTGCTCTAAATGGTCTGAAAAGGCACCTGCTAAATATCTTTATATTTCAATACCTTACATTGCTAACTGTGAACAATTTTTGGGTCAGTTGCGAAGATTCGTAAGAATCTTAACGTGAACAATTGACCGTTCTTTGTACACACTTTAAACTGAGCCCATGCCGGTTTTACAAGTGGGTGATTTGATTGCCGAGGGGTCCAGTGCTTGGGTTTACCAAGTTCATTCGCCCGACTCATCCACGGCATCTGCTTTGGCCCTCAAAGTCTTTAAAGATATTGGACCGGATGCCCAACAACAACTCGTGGAAGAAGTCAGCTATCTCACCAAACTAAAACATCCTGGCTTGGTCAGGATTCATGGAGTGTCGCTTCATGGTGAAGGGATTGAGGGTATTGACGGGCCGTGTTTCTGGATGGAGAGGATTCAAGGGCAAAGCTTGGAGGTGGCATTAAAACAGGCAAGCGCTGAGCAGGCTAGGCTGTGGTTACAGGAAGCCTTGCAGGCACTCGACTATCTGCATGAGCAGGGTGTCCTGCATGGCGATTTAAAGCCGGCCAATATCATGATTGATGCGGTGGCTCAGGTACGCTTGTTAGATTTTGGTTTTGCTCAACTTTGGCAAGAGCGCCATGGTGTTGTTGGGACCCTTCGTGGGTCGCTCCCTTATTTAGCCCCCGAATGTGTTCAGGCTGAAGCCCAGCCCGCATCGGATCTGTTTGCCCTAGGCACAATCTTTTATGAGGCTCTCAGTGGTCACCATCCACGAGCAGGTGCGAAACAGCTGCAGGATCTTTTCAATCCTGATTTTCAACCCTTGCAGAGTTACCGGGCTGATTTACCCAGTCGTTTTTGTCGGGTGATTGATCGTTTGATTCGCTCCTCCTTAACCGAGCGTTTTACCAGTGCGGAGCAGGTGCTGACAGCATTGCAGGTGGATACTTCTAGTGAGCTTGCCCCGAGTTCTTATCATACTTTTAAGTTATTTGGACGTGAGGATGAGTGGCAACAGGTCGTCAAGCATCTCAATGTGCAGCAAGCACAGCAGCGGCCTACTTTGGTAGTCATTCATGGGGTGACGGGGGTTGGTAAGAGCCGCTTTGTACAAGAACTACGCTTTCATTGTGCCTTGCAAGGGTATCCTATGTTGTCGGATCGAAGTGAAGTGAGTGGTGTGACCTCACTACAGCGACGTGAGATCTATGACATGCTCACCGGAACAGCTCCGGCAATACTTATTCTAGAATATAATGATGATGAATTGAGTTCGGAAAGTAAGCTTTTTTTTGAACAGCTGCGTAGAGATGCCAATGTATTCGATTTACCTTTGCAGGCTTTATCGAGTGAGGCCTCATGGGACTTTTTTCAAGCCATGTTGGGAGGAAAGTTAGCATCGGTTTTGTCGGAAGATATCTATCGTGCGACCGAAGGCTTGCCAGCCTTGTTAACTCAGTTAGCTCAAGAATGGTTGACGCATTCGGACGTGAGTAGCCGATTACAGGACCGCGAGTTTATTGCGCAGTTTCAGCAGCCAGAAAAATTACATCAACTCACTCTCAAACGCATTCAAAGTTTAGCATCGTCTCAACAAGAAGTTTTACAGGCCATAGGTATGGCCACGGTTCCGGTATCACGGAATGATTTAATAAAAGTACTGACTCAAAAACCTTTGCAGATAGCCGAGCACTTAAATGAATTGAATCAACTGAGCTTGATTAGGACAAGTGCCGAACGCTCGGGTGCTTGGCAGTTAAACGCACAAGGTTTAGGGGACGATAGTCTTGTTCAGGGTGCTGCAGCTTGTCAGTGGCATGAAAGGTGGTTGGCTTACTGGACGCAATTAGAAAGTTCAGCGGACGATTCATTGGATATTGAGAGAGCTTGTGCCGAGCATGCCATAGCTATCGGTGGGCATCCGCAACTACTTAAGTGGATTAAGGGGACAGTAAGTGCTTCCTTAGTTAAGGAGCGAGGTGAATATGCCATCGACTTATTGTTGCGTGCCTTAAAGCTAAATTTATCTGGTAAAACTCGAGAAGAATTACTACGTCAGTTAGCCAACCTCTATGGTATGCAGGGTCGGTTCCAAGAAAACTTAACAGTTTTAGAACAGTGGTATCAAGAGTTTCCCGAGGACTCACTGCAACTGAATCCGATTAAGTATGCCTTGGCAACGGCAGTAGCGCTCAAGAACTTAGGCAGAAAAGATGAAGCGCGCGAACGGTTACAAGGCCTCATTGCCATTAGTGATCCAGAACAAGAGTCTCACCGTATCAGGTTATCTCGAGCTTACTCATTGTTCGCGATCTTAGCACTAGATGGAGCTGATTTTACGGTGGCACGAACGTATTTTAATCAGGCCCATGATTTACTACCAATCGAATCACCACAGCGGGCAGAACTTTATACTCATCAAGCCTTATGGGCGGTAGAGCAATCCAATTGGGATCAAGCCGTGACCTATTTAGATTTAGCGACAGGAATATATCAAGCGCTTGATGATCGTCTGGGTTTGTTTTCGGTTTCTTTAGAGCGAGGTAATCTGGCATTGCGGCTAGGACGCTTGTCGGAAGTAGAACAGGGCTATGGTGATGCTGTAAAGTATGCAAAACAACAACATGATGAGGCTTTGTTGGCACGTGCTTATCAAAATTTAGGAGCGTTTGCGAATCGCCGTGGTGATTATACGCAGGCGTTAGATTTTTTACAGCAAGCACAACAGCTCTTTACTTTTTTTGGAAGCTGGACCGAGCAAGAAACTAATTCTCTGGAATTGGCGATAGCTTATGGTGCTGTAGGTCATAAGAAGAGAGCGGAGCAGCAGTTGCAGCAGGTATTGCAAAATCCAGCCGATGAGTCTGCTGATGTGCGTCGCAAAGAAGTGTTCTGTTTGTTGAATTTATTCCAAGGGGTTCCACCTTATTCTGGTGAGGTTCCCACGAGTCTCAACAATGTTGATGATATTGAGCCTTGGGAGTTAGAGCTGCGTTGGTTAAAGAGTTATTTAGCTAGCCCAGTGGATGTTGCTGAGCTGAAAGAAGTTCTATCAATTATCTACGAAGGGCTTTCGCCACCGTTGAAGATTAGTTTTGAAGAACGGCCTGATTATCAATTGTATGTACAAACAGTTTTAAACCACCATGAAGGGGGTATGGATATGGATGCGATGAGTAAACTCACTAATATTACAACGCAGCTGCTAGGTTCCGATGATATTAACGAAGTGCTCCAGTTAATTATGGAGGCGTCGATGGATTTATCTCGAGCAGAACGCGGTTTCTTACTTGTATCCTCCGACGAAAGCTCAGGGCCGATTCCAGGATTTGAAGTTCAGTCTGCTAAGAATATGTCAAAAGAGTTGATCCATCATGTTGATTTTAAGGTGAGCTTATCCGCTGTTCAACAAGTTTTGCAGTCAGGTGAAACCTTAGTCACTGATAATGCTATTATGGATGAGCGTTTTGCGAGTGCGGCCAGTGTTCAAGAGTTAGAGTTAAAATCCATTTTAGTGGTTCCGCTCCGCGTTCAGTCGAAGGTAGAAGGGGTTTTATATTTAGACCACTCTTATCAAACAGAAATTTTTCGAGGGGCTGATTTAGAGCTGTTGCAGGCCTTTGTTGATCAAGCCGCTTTAGCTCTACAGAAAGCGCGGCTAATCAATCAACTGAAACAATCTAATAATAATCTTTCAAGTACCGTTGAGACGCAGAGTAGTGAGCTGAGTCTCTTGCGTAAAGAGTTGGCAGAACAGCGACAGCAATTAACTTATGAGTATGGGGAAATTATTGGGTACTCACCGGCTATGTTGGAAGTGTTAGAGTTGGTAGATCGTTTGGTAGATACAAGTATTCCCGTATGGATATTTGGAGAGTCTGGGACAGGAAAAGAAATGATAGCGCGTGCTTTACATTTTAAAGGTGTTAGGGCGGCTCAGTCTTTTGTCAGCGAAAATTGTTCTAGTTTGCCAGAAACTTTGTTGGAGTCGGAATTATTTGGACATAAAAAAGGAGCTTTTACCCATGCTGACCGCGATAAAATAGGTTTGCTGCAACATGCTGATGGGGGGACAATTTTTCTCGATGAAATAGCGGATATGAGCCCAACTCTGCAGGCTAAATTGTTACGATTTTTACAAGAGGGAGAAATCAGGCCCTTAGGTTCTAATCAAGTATTGAAGGTTGATGTTCGTGTGGTCTCTGCGAGTAACCAAGACTTGCAGCAACTCATTGGCGAGGGGAAATTTCGTGAGGACTTATTCTATCGTTTAAATGGGATGATGGTGCATTTGCCTGCCTTACGTGAGCGGATTGAAGATATCCCTTTGTTAGTCCAACATTTCCTTAAGAAGCAGGCTGAAAAAGAAGGGCGTGTGGCCTTGGCTATTGAACCAGAAGCGTTAGAGTTGCTGACTCATTATCAATGGCCGGGCAATGTTCGCGAATTAGAAAATACCATTCGTAGCGCTAGCTTATTTCAATACAAGAAAAAACTATTGCCCAAGTCTTTTCATTTTAAGAAAGAATTATTTGGAGGAACCCAGAGTGTTGCTGTGGGGGCTCAGAATGCTTCGTCTGCGGGCGGACAAATTTCAGCCGAAAAACGAGTGATTCTTCAAGCTTTGAAGGATAACGCGTACAATAAAAAATTAGCTGCCGAAGAACTCGGTATTTCGAGACGTTATCTATACACGCAGTTACAACGGCATAGTATCCCCATCAAACGGGTCACAATGAAGGCCTATGTGGAGCAAGAGTTGAGTCTTGGAGAATAGGCCTATTGTACTTTCTAAGCGTCAAACTATTGACTGAATCTTTGTTTTGACCGGCGGGCTTTTCAAATAAGGTCCAAAGCAATCCGCAGATTCTTACGTAAATCCCTGATTTTAAAAAGGTAAATAAAATCAAGGGAGTTGGCATCTTATTTGCTATATATTTAGGTTCAGGGGAGGGTCGACGCAGGTCCCATGGGTCCATGCGGCAGCCGCGAACCAGATAAGCCTAAGAGAGAAGAGATGCGCGCTGCTGTTGAATTTTTTATAAAAAGATCCCGTTTTGTTGATTTAATCACGGTTGCCTTAATCCTGGCGTCTTTAGTGGCTGTTCTTAAGCTACGTCGTAATGCTTACCCTCAAGTGGATGGCGGTCACTTATATATTACTACAGAATATCTGGGGGCTTCTCCTGAAGATGTTGAGCAAAATGTCACTCGCCTGATTGAAGAAGAGCTTGATGCTGTTTCTGGCGTTAAAAGATATATTTCTATTTCAGCTGAGAATGCCTCACGTATCGTTGTTGATATTGATTTGGATTCCAGTGACCTCGAAAATATTAAAGATGAGGTGAAGAAAGCCGTTGATCGCGTCACGGAGTTTCCTGTTGGCGTTACAAAAAGACCCAATGTGACTGAGGGGAAAACCGGAGAAATCCCAACGGTCACGGTTACTTTAAGTGGTGATGTTCCTTATGCAGATTTACGCGAAGCAGCACGCATCTTAAAGAAAGATTTACATGAGTTGGCTGGAGTCTCTCAAGTGCAAGAGTACGGCTATCGTGATCATCAGTTCCAAGTCAATGTAAACCCAGACAAGTTAGAAGAATACTATTTGAGTATTTCAGATATTTTGATGGCTTTGAAAAAGCGGAATATTCGCTCTACTGGCGGGTCGTTAGAAAGTTATCGGACGGAATTAAATATTATTACGTTCTCTCAGTTTGAAAATGTTGAGCAAGTAAAAGATGTTATTGTGCGTTCAGCCTATGCTGGCGGAAGTGTTTCAATTAAAGATGTTGCCGAGGTGCATGAAGGGTTTGAAGATGAGAAACTTCGTCCGCGCTTTAATGGAGAATCAGGCATTGTATTAATTGTTAAGAAGCGACACGAAGCGGATGTTATTAGATTAGTTAATCGTATTAATAATCATTTGGATGAGTTTCAGCAGCAAGTGCCTCAAGGTATTAAGCTAGATACTGTCGATGACATGTCTCTGAATGTCAGGCATCGCATGAAGACTTTAGCCTCTAATGCCTTGGTCGGTTTTATTATTGTTTTTATTTTATTGTCCTTGTTTCTTAATATTCGGTTCTCTATTTGGGTAGCGGCAGGTGTTCCCATTGCATTGGGAATTGCGCTGATACTTTTCCCGGTTTTTGATGCAGATCTCAACGCCTTGACCTTGGCTGGATTGATTCTAGTGCTCGGTTTGATTGTTGATGATTCTATTGTCATCTCAGAAAATGTATTTCGACACCGCGCTAAAAACCCAGATGCTGTTCAAGCCACGATTGACGGAGTTATTGAGATTGGTCGTCCGGTCTTGGCAACGATCATTACAACGTTGTGTTCGTTTGTTCCCATGCTCTACATGACGGGCGTTTTAGGCCAGCTCCTTTATTATCTACCGGTCGTCGTGATCATTGCAATGATTGGGTCTTCATTAGAATGTTTCTTTATCCTACCCAACCATTTGTCACGGACTAAGCTTCCTAAAAAGACTGCTACAGTAGATCGTCGTAGCGCGGTTTTTAGGCGTGTTAAAGTCTATCGCTGGATAAATATAGCATATCGCAAAACATTGATAGGTGTTTTGAGAGCTCGGTACGCAGTTGCAACATTTTTTATTGTACTCTTGGTATTTTCTCTTTGGTGGGGTGTAGCCAAGGTGGGGATTAATTTATTTCCAACCGACGGGGCGTTTCAGTTTAACGTTTATGTCGAGATGCATGAAGGCCAGACTTTCGATGCGACTGAAGGTGTTGTTCAACAAGTTGAACAGGCTATAGATGAATTGCCCGAAGATGAATTAGAATTTTATTCTGCTATGATTGGAGCTAGCCAGCCGGATCCTGTGAGGAAGCTCATTGGTGGGCAAGAAAATATCGCCTTTATTCGTGTGACTACAAAGGTAAGTGGAATTGCCCGATCGTTGAATGTGGTGATTGATGAGTTAAGAGCTAAGACAGATAAAATCACTGAGGCAAAATCAATTAGGTATGAGACCTTGAAAGAAGGGCCCCGTGGCAAAAAGCCGGTAGAGTTTTATTTGATTAGTAATGAGAGGTCACTGCGCTCACAGATGGTGGATCAAATATTAGCTGACTTACATCAGATGGTGGGGGTCTCTGATATATCTACCAGTAAGCGCGAATTACGTGATGAATACAGATTAGATTTTGATTACAAGCAACTGGCTAATTTAGGTTTGACAGTCAGTGATGTTTCAGAGGCTATTCGGGCGGCCTTTGATGGAATTGAAATCACTTCAGTGGTACGTAAAAATGAAGAAATTGGCGTGCAGGTGCGTTTTGATAAGGCCGTGCGAAAATCCCCTCATCATATTAGTTCTCTCAGTATCCGTAATCAACAGGGACAGCTCATTCATTTTTCCTCTTTTGCGCGGGTTGAAAAGGCGCAGTCATATTCAGAGGTATTGCATTATAATGGAGATGTAGCGACAGCTGTTTATGCTCAAGTTGATGAAAGTAAGATCTTACCCGTCAAGGTCATCAAAACAATTCAAGAAAAGTACGGAACCATGATTGATAATAATCCTGATCTGCGTTTTGCCTATGAGGGAGAGGCTAAGGAAACTCACGAATCACTCGGTTCTATCGCCATTGCCTTTGCTTGTGGTTTGGGAATTATTTATATTGTTTTAGTATTATTATTTGATTCGTATATTCAGCCGTTTTTAGTATTGATGGCCGTTCCGTTTGGCTTGATCGGTGTTGTGTGGGCCTTTGAGTTGCATGGAGAAGTTTTTTCTTTTGTTGCCTTGGTTGGTGTTGTGGGGCTGAGTGGTGTGTTAGTCAATGATTCGCTGATTATGATTGATTACTTGAATCAGCGTTTTCGCGAAACGGGTATTGTCAGGCCCAGTCGATGTTTAGATATAATCGCTGATGCGGCGCTTGTGAGGTTGAGACCTATTATGGTGACGAGCCTGACAACGGTTGCCGGTTTAGCTCCGTTGGCTTATGGCGTGGGTGGGCACGATGTGTGGCTCCGGCCTTTAGCCTTATCCATGTTATGGGGTCTGATTTTTGCGACATTTATTACGCTGTTTTTAATCCCTTGCTTATATGTCATGAATGGTGGCCTCACCTATTTGGTGAACCGAGCCCTTGGAAAGGCACCTCCAGAATCGACTTCCTGATTAAAAAAATTAAAATTGGTTTTGTACGGATTCAATGGCAATCTTGCTAGGGTCTGCTGGGTCATAACGCACTTGTACTTTTTTCCCAGGTTGAAACTGTGGGAGATGTACGGGTGAGACAATCATTTTAGCCGCCGCTTTAAAGGCACTGTCATTCTTGGGTTGAACATCAACCGTGACCTTGACCTGGGGTTGATCATTAAAACGGTTTCCCGTGTCTTCAATCGATACGATGATACCTTCGGCGGACAGGCCGTTTTTAATCAGCTGTGACCGCTCGTACTCAGGATAAAACATAAAGTAGAGCGGAACTGCGGTAGTGGCTAAGATAAAGCCGGCTATTAAGAGGCCGCGGCGTTTGCTCTTTTTCTGCTGTTCTTGTTGTTTATACGGTGCTGTGTATTGAGCTTGCGTCATAGCTTTAGTAATTTAGAAATCTACTCATGGCTTGTCAATCAACAATGATTCATTATCATGTCTCTTCATCTGTTGGAATGATCTCCTAAGTTGATAGTCCTAAAAATCTGCGTGCTGATTGCATCAAGTTTCTAATCCGGTTCGCAATTGAATTATCCCGGTGCGGGGTGCTGGGGGTAGTATTCGTCGTTGGTGCCGATAAAGTCTGATGTTGGGTGCGTACGCGTTGCTCTGAGACGACAGGTTCAACATTGTTGATCCTGTGCA
>JAJFLM010000287.1 GCA_021772655.1 Deltaproteobacteria bacterium | reverse complement strand
TTGCAGAAGGAATATAGTATCGCCCCCTAACCCCCTCTTACATTAAGAGGGGGAACATGAGGTCCCTCCCCTTAGGGTAAGGGGAGGCCAGGTGGGGATACGAACAAGTGAGTTTATGATGATTAAAATTGAACCAAAGATTTGGGAGCAAATGGTGGCCCATTCCATCGAACATTATCCCAGTGAAGCTTGTGGTATTTTAGCCGGACCGAAAGAAGGTCGTGAGGGCACGATTTTTTATCCCTGCAAAAATATTTATGATGAGATGCATGAAAAAGCTCCGGAAACTTATCCGCGTACCTCCAAGACAGCTTACTTGATGGACGGTGCAGAGCAGCAGGCGCTGTTTGATAAAATTGCAGGTGATGGTCTAGCCGTTCAATCCATTGTGCATTCTCATCCGGATCATGATGCGTATTTCTCAGAAGAAGATCGTCTGGCGGCAGCGCCTTGGGGGGAACCCTTTTATCCAGAAATTTCTTATATTGTGATCTCAATTTGGGATCGTACTTTAAAAGAAGCGAATGACTTTTTGTGGAATGCAGAAACACAAGATTTTGATGAATTTAAAATAGTATAACCAAAGGAGAGAATCATGGCTGTAATCGTACGCGTGCCTACGCCTTTACAAAAGTTAACTAATAATCAACCGGAAGTTAGTGCCGAAGGGGCGACTATTGCGGCAGTGTTAGCCAATTTAGAAGAACAGTTTCCTGGCATTAAAGAACGTCTTTATGATGAGCAGGGTAAACTGCGTCGCTTCATTAACTTCTATGTTAATAATGAAGACATCCGTTTCCTGCAAGGTGAAGAAACGGCGATTAAATCGGGTGATGAAGTGTCTGTCGTACCAGCGATAGCTGGGGGGCGGTAACATTTGGGCGGAGACAACCCCGGCAAATTAAAACTCGACTTACTCTATCGCGGGGTTCGTTTGGGCGAGGGAGCGACTTTACCAAAGGATCCTTCGGGTGCGGTGATTTTAGTGTTGCCCGAAGACCTGTTGGCGAATGTCACTTATGAAGCGCCGTATGCGCAGCAGTCTCCCTATTGCCTAGAGCACCAAAATGGCGTGTGGTCTTTGCAGACCGATCAGGTGGCGACACCGGTTAAAGTCATTAAGCCTTTAAAGGCTTACGATCAGGTGACGCAATCGGGGATTCCGGTTTCGGATATTCTATGTGCCCATGGTACTTTTGTGGCGGTAGAGCCGATGGGCCTATGCCGTTTCACTAAGTCAGGTTTAGAATGTAAGTATTGCCGTCATAAAAGTGCACGCGTCAAAACAGCTTTTACGGCGCGTGATTTGATTGAGGCCTTGAACTACGTCAAAAAAGAAGTGCCCATCGATATGGTGCATTTATCTTCGGGCTTTGTGGAAAGTGAAGATGGTGGGGTTTTAGCTTTAGAGCCCTTAGTCAAAGAGATCCGTAATCATTTTAACGTATTTATTAGTATTGATGTGATGCCGCCGCAGCACAATGATTGGATTGATCGCACTTATGCCATGGGCGTGGATGCGGTGTATTATGATATTGATGTTTTTGACCCGAAACTATTCCGTGAGCTGTATCCTGAAAAAGAAGAGTCATTCCGGCATCAACATTATTTAGAGGCCTTGAGCCATGCGACTAAGACTTTTCCTAGCGGAGCGGTATGTACGCATTTAGTCGCAGGTTTAGAACCTTTAGAGTCGACTAAAAAAGGGATTGAAACCTTAACGCAGTTGGGGGTTCTACCATTATTGACATTTTTTCGTCCGGAGTCGGGCTCTGAGTTGGAACGGAAGTGGGATGTTGATGAAGCGGCCGTCGCGCCACTCTATGAAGAATTATTTAAGCAAGTTAGTCGTCATAAAATTAATCCGAACTGGATCCGTCAATATGATGTGATGCTGACACCCTTAGAAGGGCGCTTTTTTGGACGCGGGAAAAAGAATTGGCGCGTCGCTCAAGAGAGTTTTTATAAGACAGGTTTAGGCCGAAAGACGGCTTTAAGCTTGGCCGCAATGCGAAGAAACTTAAGAGTCAGAGAAGTTAAGAAATAATCATGCGCAACGACACACAAGTCATTATTGATCGTCGGCCTTTATGGCTGGTGATGCTCACTCGCGGGTACCGCTATATTTTATTAGCGGCCTTAGCAGGCGTCGCCGTGCAACTTGGTATGCAGAGCCCACCAACCGGTTTAAGTTTGGAAGGCTGGCGTGTGCTCATTTTGTTTGTGGTCTGTGTGGCCTTGTGGGTTTTTCAGCTGATCCCTTTATCGATTACCGGTTTATTAGCGATTGCGGCGCAGCCTTTATTGGGGATTGCAAGTTATCAGGAGGCTTATTCTTCTTTTGGGCATCCCACGGTCTTCTTTTTATTAGGGGTGTTTATCTTGGCCGGCGCATTTATGAAGACGGGCCTTTCCACGCGGATGGCGATTTTGCTGTTACGCGGAGCCGGTCGTAATCCTCGCCGGATGATTGTACAGATTATGGTGACCTGTGCCGCACTGAGTTTTCTCATGAGTGAACACGCGGTGGCCGCGATGATGTTCCCCATTATCTTAGCCTTTGCTCGCGTATTAGAATTTGTACCCTATGGGGGCAGCTATGGTCGTTTATTATTTTTAAGTATGGCCTGGGGCTGTGTGATTGGCGGTATTGGCACTTTATTAGGTGGCGGCCGGGGACCTTTGGCTATTGGTTTCTTGGAAGAATTTACCGGGCAGTCGATCGGTTTTATGGATTGGGTAATCTTGATGTTGCCGGTGGTCTTGGTGATGCTAGTGGTGGCCGCTCTGGTGTTAACACGCTTGTTCCCGATGGATGTGGAGCATGTTGGAGAAATTGAAGCGGAACTAAAAAAGAAACAAGAAGAAATTGGTCGCGTGAAACCCACTCAATTAGTCGTCGGCTTAATTTTTATCGGTGCTGTATTGGGTTGGATGCTCTTAGGCCATCAAGTCGGGATGGCAACGGTCGCTATCTTAGCGGTGTTAGCGCTCTTTGTTTTTAATGTGGTGCGTTGGAACGATCTCGAGAAGTATGTTAATTGGGGCGTTATCCTCCTCTATGGGGGTGCGATTGGATTAGGTTCGGCATTACATCGCACCGGCGCCGGTGATTGGTTGGTACAACAGTGGGTCCTACCAAACATCCATAACCCCGTCGCCTTGATTATTGCCTTTGCCGTTTTATCGGTGGTGTTGACCGAAGCTATCAGTAATTCCGCGGTAGTAGCCGTGTTGGTGCCCATTGCCTTGTCAGTGGCCGAGAGTTATGGGATAGATCCTCGTGCCTTCGTCTTGTTTATTGCCGGTGGTTCAGGCTTGGCCTATGTCTTGCCAATGTCGACCCCAGCCGTGGCGATTGCTTATTCGTCGGGATACTACCATTTGCGACAGATTGCTTTGCCAGGAATGTTGCTACACCTGTTTTCAATCATTGTGATGTTGCTGGCAGCCTGGTTATGGTGGCCGCTGTGGGGTGTGAAAGCTTTTTAATATGAAAAATACCTTATTAGTATTGAGTACCGCGGCACAGTCCCCCAAAGCCATTGATGTGGCCTTTGAGAGAGTGCGGACTCAAGGTGGCAAGCTGATCATTTTATTTATTGTCGATCAAGCGATGACGACGAGTATCTTTGATCGCTTAGAAGGCAACATGGCTATGGGCGATCAACCTGGCCAAGAAGTGCAAGAAGCTTTGGTCCGTGAGTATCAGCGTCAAGGCGAACAACAATTAAGTGAAATTGTGGCGCGTGCTGAGCAAGCTGGCATGGCGACAGAAACAGTTTTTAAAGCAGGTGATTTTGCAGAGCAATGCATTCAAATCATCCGTGAGTATGATATTGCTGCAGCTGTGGTGACACGTTCGCGGCGTTCACAGTTATCACGGTTTATTTTTGGCTCTCCGATTAAACGGATTCAAGACAACGTGAGCTGTGACTTTGAAATAGTAGATTTAGATTAATGTGTAGGGGCGTATGGCATACGCCCTTATTAGGAAAGGAATAAAAGAATGTCTCAAATACCAGCCCATGGTGGCGAATTGATTAACAGAATTATTGAGGGCGGCGAACGTGACAAATTGTTGACGGCTGCTGAAGCTTTGACGGTTAAAGTGTTAAACGACCGTGAAATGAGTGATTTGGATATGATCGCTTCGGGTGGTTTGTCACCTTTAGAAGGTTTCATGAACCAAGAAGATTACGATTCTTGTGTGGAAAAGATGCGCTTGAGCAATGGTTTGGCCTGGTCGGTGCCCATTGTCTTATCAGCGACTAGTGATGAAGCCGGTGCTTATGAAACGGGTAAAGATATTCGTTTAGATGCCCCTGATGGGACGCCATTAGCAATTCTTCACTTAGAAGATAAGTACGAAGTTGATAAAGAAAAAGAAGCGCAAAATGTTTATCGGACGACGGACTCTGCTCACCCAGGTGTGGCTGTTATCAAAGAAATGGGTAATGTCTATTTGGGTGGTAAAGTAAGCGTGCTCAACCGTGTGACTTATGCCGATTTCCCTAAATACCGTTTAGATCCTGCCGCGACTCGTAAGTTGTTTGCCGAAAAAGGTTGGAACACTGTGGTCGGTTTTCAAACGCGTAACCCGATTCACCGTGCCCATGAGTTCATTACCAAATGTGCTTTGGAAGCGGTGGATGGTTTATTGATTCATCCTTTAGTGGGTGCCACTAAAAAAGGGGATATTCCTGCGGATGTGCGCATGAAGTGCTATGAAGTTCTCATGGAAAACTACTACTCAACAGATCACGTAGCTTTGTCTGTGTTGCCAGCGGCCATGCGTTATGCGGGTCCTCGTGAAGCAGTTCACCATGCAATCATGCGTCAAAACTATGGTTGCACCCATTTCATCGTGGGCCGTGACCATGCGGGTGTCGGTGATTATTATGGGACTTATGATGCGCAGAAGATCTTCGATGAGTTCAATCATGATGAGTTGGCGATTACGCCGATGAAGTTTGAACATTCATTCTTTTGTAAAAAGAATGGCGAAATGGCGACGAACAAAACATCTAATTCCAAACCGGAAGAACGCTTCTTTTTATCCGGAACCAAGGTGCGTGATATGTTAGCGGCTGGTAAAACACCTCCAGCGGAATTTACACGTCCCGAAGTGGCGACGATTTTAGTTGAAGCGATGAAGGAATAGACTCTTAGAATTAATAAAAGTTAAAAAGCCCCGCAGTGATTCACTGCGGGGCTTTTTTTTATTACTTTAGTTTAAGAGACCGAACATATTTTGCAATCCTTCGTGCTGAGTTTGTAGCGCATCAGCATCGATGTTGCGGATAACGGCAGCACTAGCAAGATCGGAAGGCTGTACTAATGCTGTTAAGATATGAAACAGATTGTCATCTGAAACAACTCGGGTGGGTATTTGTAACCATGTTAGCCCTTCATTCAGATCCCATTCGTCACGCGCCACTTGCTCAGAGACTTGGCTTGTGACGGCGTTGAGTGCCAAGATATCTGCCGCACGGGTGTTGGCCACACCTTCCGTATGAAGTTGATGATAAGTATGCTCAAAAATACCCATGGGGGTGGCAGGGTCAGCGAATTGCGGTTCACTAGAATATTCTTTTCCCGCCTGGGCCATTTGTTCTGCAATATAAGGGCGTGTGTAAACCTCTTGGTCATATACATAATGCAAAGCACCTAAACGGCCTTTGTCGACGACGATCAGGAGTAATCGTGTTCGGTTGAACACGATTTTTCTTTTAAGCTCTTAGTGGATATCTGCTCAGCCTAAGAGTGTAAGCTACTTGAGGCGCTTAATATGTCGTTGTTTCCATGTTCAGGAAATCTTTGAAAGGCTCGCTTTTAATTCTGGATTCTTTTGTTTGAGGCGTGCTAACGCGCGGCGTGCCCTGCCTAGGGATCCATCAGATCTTGTTGTTAAAGCTTCCCAAGCCAATAGGATGTCGCCAGCTCGTTCTGTGCTGAGAAAACTCAATATTTGTTCAGCTTGCTGTATATCTTTGGCAGCTTTTGTTTGAAAACTGCTTGAGCGTTCGCCAGCTAGTATCAGTTTGTGAAAAGCAAAGCGCGCGGGTGCGGGGACATTGACAAGAATTCCATTGCCACTAATAACAGCTGCTTGTTGCGGATTTTCAATCAAATAATCAAGATAAGGTAAAGCTTGGGCAGCCGTATTAAATCGAGGGATCACTACAGCTTTTGTCGGAGTACGTTTTTTTGAGGGCGTTAAAATATCTACCCTCAGGGCTTTACCGCGTACCTTAAAGGAAGTTGAGGGTTCTTTGATGTTGAGTGAGGGTACTGGTAAAAACCCCATCTTAAGATCGTCTAGAATTTTTGGAATATCCGCATTCATTGTTGGAACCGCAACACGCATTATCGCATGGCTGGCGAGATCTACATCTTGAGTTTTAAGAGACGCTTGTTTCCAGCGCACTCCCAACATATTTCCTAAAACAGTAAAAGCGTGTGTGCCGACTAAAACACCACTTAGGGTAAAAAAGCCTCCGTTAGCAAAAGCCTGAATCACTCTGGCTGAGGTGCTATCTGTGACAAGAGCTTCTCCAGCCCTTAGCTGTGCGCATAAACGCAATATAGCGGCCTCATCATTTTTGGTGAGAGCTTTTTCTTTTTTGAATTGCTGTTGTAGTTCATCTAGCTCAGGACTTTTTTTACCAATGTATTTTTGTTTCAGCTTTCCGCCTGGATCTGAGTATTGGAAATAATAGTAGGTTTCACCTTTAATTTTTTTTGTGACAAAGCAGCCTGCAAGATGTCCGATGGATCTGTGAGCTTCTTGAATTGTCAGGCGCTCCATGAGCTCAGCATATAAGGTTTGTGTTTCTAGGGGCTGTAAAGTGTATTGGGTGTCCATTAGTTATACGTAGATTAATAAAACTATACGTATAACTCAATCAAAAAAACTTAGTTTAAAAGTACCTTATCTTCAACTAGGAATCGCGATTGATATAAGTCAATTTTCGCAAGTCATAGCCCTGGACATTTATATACCCTTATAATAGCGTCTCGCCACTTATTCGATGCTGATGATTTTATAGATATCCACAGAATAGATAATAAGAACATATAATATTGTATCTTTTATGTATAATTTGTTATATTATAAGGGTTCAAGGGAAAAAACTCGCCTTTAGTGGGGTGATTTGGAGTGAAATTCTCCAATGATTTGAGAGTGATGAGGGTCCGGTAAGATGTCAATTGCAGCATTAAATTTAGTCAACGTATGGGGCGGAGCTACTAGTGGCTTCGCTCCCTATGTCTCTGCTTGGGCGACTATGCCTGATATCTTACTATTGGACCCTTATACCGTTTCACAGGGAGCTTCCAGCCGAGGGACTCTTCAATTAGTGACCCGTGGATCCGAACTGGGCGCCGCTGGGCAGGATGCTGAAGAGCAATCTTTAAGACAATATCAGACAGCACTTAATTATGTTCACGTGGCACGTCTTCATGAAAAGCGCTTATTAGAGAGTCTCGCTCTTGATCCAGCCGCGATTGATTATTTTCATATGGGTCACCCCTACGAAGACTTTTTTCAGCGGAGTGGTTTTATTAGTCATTTTGGTCAGGAGCGTACCCCGCAAGTGGCCAGAGAATTAACGCTGCTGCACCGTAACTTGACCGATGCAGAAACCGGGCTTTCGGATTGGGCGCATTATCATGAGATCTATCCGGATGCTTATAGTGGCCTGAGTATGCAGGAAGAGACGATAGCACTAACAAGTTTGCGCGGCTATCTTATCAATACATCAATACAGGCACGCAACCATTTTGGCCCTGATGGAGCGGATGGGCTTCACGGATTGGCACTTTATTTCGGAGAAACCCCGCGACGTCAATCAGGCATTGTTCTTAAACCTGACGCAGTTCCTACGCCCGCTGATAAGCCTGAAACCGCAGGATAATTTTTAATCGGAGTATTTTAATGTCAGCTTTTGCTAATGCCATTTCACTTCTACAGCCCGGCGCAAGTATCGGCTTAGGGCAATTGTATACTTATACAAATACATGGCGGGCCCCTGAGTGGCAGCCATTAGAACAAGCACCTTTTTCAGCGGAGCAGTTTCCTGCAAGAATTCGTGCAGGCATCGCTGCGGGGATGGTTCAAGCCAGTACGGGTTTAGAATTACGGGCCTGTAATTGTTTTTTAAAATTAGCGACCCGTGCGGAAGAACAATTGTTTGAAGTGCTCGGTTTAGACGCGAGGGCTTATGAAAGCCATCGCCTTGAAGCGCGCGTGCCACGTGAATTTTTTGAACAACAGCAAGCGGCTTGGCTCACGGAAACTTATGCCCCTCGGGTGATTGCTGAACTGAATGCCTTAAGTGATGGAATAGCGCGCGCTCAGGCCGGGTATTTAGAGTGGCGTCAGCAACATAATTATCCTGCCAAAGCAGGAGCGGATATTTTTACGGCCCCTCCTACTTTAGTAGCGGCTTTAAATGATTTACAGGAACATATTGTGAATAACCGTCATCGCGCCAGACAGGCGGATGCCGAATTTGCTATCAATCAAATGGTACTGAGTCTTGAGGCTTATTTTTCATCTGTTAAGATTGATACAGCGCGTGCCAGTCAGGTGAGCCCGAGGAGACAGCGTACCAGCAGTTTCCCTCCGCCAGCGGCTTAATTTTCTCTATTATCGTCGCATAGCTACTATTGGCGGCATTTCCCCAAATTTCGTTAACGTTTCTCCTTGAAATAATTATGCACTGCGTTACAAGTGGATATATTTTTGCGCATCTATCCAGTAGATCTCATGTGCAAAATACAATAATATATTGAAATTATTGGAGATTTTATATGCTTTCTTTAGCAGCTTCGAATGCCGCACTTAGTCAATTATCGGCTTATATGCAGGTCTGGAATCAAGTTCCAGTTATCACAATGAGTTCAGATCCGTTTGCAGATTTTTCTATGCCGGTATCGGCGGCTCTTTCCGCACAAGCACAACGTTTAGCAGAGCTCAGTCATGCGGAATCTTGCTTGGACCGCATGATAGGTGTTGAAGCTGATTTATTAAGTGCCTTAGGTTTACCGGAAACAGAACGTGTCGCCATTGATAGTTTCAACGGAACCGATCTTTTTGGCTGGCTTTACGGTAGAGAACGCGCTTGGGTCCAGCACTCTCACTTAGGCGTATCTGTAGCGGGTGATTTAAGAACTCTGCGCGATATGAGATTAGGTATTCATCGCAAGTTTGGCATGCAGCGCAGTCAGTTGAATGCCATGAATGGTTCCAGTCCAAGAGTTTCAGCTATTTCTCTGCATAGCCGTACCTTGCAACCTTTACAGCATGCTATGAGTGCACGTGCTGCTTATGCGAATAAATTATTACGCAGGACTCATAATGAAAATATTATAGGGCTTGTGTTAGCTCTATTTCACGATGAAGAAGCACGTCGGAATAACGGAATACACTCGTTTTTATCTCATCCGGACATCGCATCAACGGCTACTTATCTCCATCTACCGGCAGCGAAATAAAACAAACATTATGTCTTTTAGGGGTTTGTATGTTGCTGGTTAATGACTTTCGTGGACTCAGTATCACCTCTTTAGAAATCTCCCTATAACGCTCTGTTATAGCGGGTTAATTCTTGAGGCCCTATTTAGAGAGTTGCAGCTGGCTCTCAAGTCAGTGTAGAATAGCCCTTATGTTTTCAGAAGGAAAAGTAGCCGAATATATCGGTGTGGCTCTGGGGCAGGGCGGAGATTGGGCAGATATCTTTGTAGAAGAGAGTATCAAAAATCATGCCCAGCTCTCTGATCAAGCCATCAAAACAGTATCACAAAATCAATTGGCCGGTGCGGGACTGCGTGTCGTCAAAGATCAGCAAGAATATTATGCTTATACCAATGATCTAAGTGACGTAGGAATGCTCAAGATTGCTCGTGAGTTAGCGGATGCCGTCGATGCTGATAAGCATCATGAGAGTATTGCGTTAGAGCCTAAGCCTACCCAGGCAGCTCATGACCCGCATAAATTGCCAAACAAAATTGCCTGGACACAAAAAATTGATTTACTCAAACAGGCTAATGAGATTTGTCGTGGTGTTTCTGAGCAAATCGTTCAAGTGAATGTGGATTATGTGGATGAAACCCAACGTGTTCTCGTAGCCAACTCTACAGGTTTACTCAAAACAGATACCCGAACCCGCGGACGCTTTTCAGTCACGGCGGTAGCCGGTGCTGGTGATTTAAAACAATTTGGTTATGAAGCTCCGGGAGCTCATCGCGGCTTTGAATTTTTCGAAAGTTTGGACGTACGTGGTATCGCAACGAATGCCGCAGAGACAGCGGTGCGGATGTTAACGGCTGATTATGCCCCGCAAGGTCCGATGACAGTGATCATTGATTCTGGTTTTGGTGGCGTTATTTTTCATGAAGCGTGCGGACACTCTTTGGAAGCTTCAGCGGTGGCACGTAAAGCCACTGTAATGGCTGGGAAATTAGGCCAGTCTATTGCAGCCCCTTGTGTGTCGGCGGTAGATGATGGCACCTTGGTCCATGAATGGGGTTCGAGTAATATTGACGACGAAGGTATGCCAACCCAGCGTAACATGCTGATTGAAGCGGGGGTGTTAAAATCTTACTTAGTGGATCGCTTGAATGGTGAGCGGATTGGTCAACAGCCAACGGGTAGCTCGCGCCGTCAATCTTATCGTTTTGCGCCCACATCGCGCATGAATAATACCTATATTTTACCAGGTGATGCCACCTTAGCTGCGATGATTGCGGGTACAGAATATGGTATCTACGCTAAAAAAATGGGTGGTGGTTCAGTGAACCCTGCAACGGGTGAGTTTAATTTTGCGGTCCAGGAAGGCTACTTAGTGCGCAATGGTAAGATAGCCGAACCGGTTCGCGGTGCTGTTTTGATTGGTCGCGGTGAAGAGATCTTAAAAAATATCGATATGGTCGGTAATGAATTAAAACTGGCTCAAGGTATGTGTGGAGCCGCTTCTGGTTGGGTACCGGTGAATGTTGGTCAGCCAGCGGTACGGGTTCAAAATATTTTAGTTGGCGGTCAATCCCACGGGTAACTCACTATGCATGAAAAAATCTCAAAGCTCTTCGATCAGATCTTATCTGATAATCAAGGGAAAGGTACCGAGCATATCGCTTTAGCCGCTCATGTGGGTAATAAGCGTGGTGTGTCAGTGTTTGAAGGCAAGATTGATTCGGTTGATATCTCTGATGAAGTGCAACTGGGCGTGTGGCTTAAGGTAGAGGGCCGTTGGGGTTGTTCGACTTTAGAGCATGCCGATGCTGAGGCCTTACAAAATGCTGTGGAACAAGCGAAACTAGCTGCAAGTTTTAGTGATGCGGATCCTGACTACGGTTTGGCATCATCGGTGCGTTATGATGGCTCTCAAAGTGAAACCGCTGCTGATGTAAGTTTATCGATGCAAGAGTTTGAGAGTCTTGCCCGTCAAATGGAAGATAGGGCTAAGAGTGTATCACCGCGAGTGAAGAATGTGCCGCGGGTAGGTTGTGGGTCTTCTTTAAATGCGCGTATTATGGCTAACTCTGATGGCCTGCGGGTTGTAGAAGCGAATAACTTTTTAAAGGCTGGGCTTTCGGTCATGGCGGCAGGGGATGATGAGCGCATGGTCAACTGCTATGAAATAGATTTTTTTACAAATAAATCAAATTTCAAACCTTTTGCTGTTGTTGATGAAGTAGCTGGTGAAGCTGTCATGCGCGTTGATCCGCAATCCGTTACGGGTGGTGAATGGCCGATTATTTTTGATCCACGTTGTGCGGCGCAGTTATTGTCGACGTTTTCGGGTTGTTTCAGTGGAGATTTTCTTTACAAAAAATTAGCGCGTTTAGAAGGTAAAGAAGGCAAAACTATTGCCAGTGCGGATGTGTCAATTTTTGATAGTAGTCAAGCGGGTTTGGTCAAGCATCGTTATGATGCTGAAGGGACGGCATGCCAAGATCGCTTTGTGATTCAAGCGGGTGTGTTTGAGGGGTTTTTGCATAATTATTATACCGCTCACAAAACGGGTCAAAAAACTACCGGACATGCCGCAGCTGGGATTGGTTCTGCCCCTGCGATTACACCCAGTAATATGAGTTGGGCGGGAACAGGTATGTCTGTGGATCAACTCTACCAGCAAATGGGTACAGGTATTTTAGTCAAAGAACTTCATGGGGCTTCGGCATCGCCTATCTCAGGTGACTTTTCCTATGGGGCAATTGGCTATTGGGTTGAAAATGGTGTGGTGGTTCATCCGGT
>JAJFLM010000286.1 GCA_021772655.1 Deltaproteobacteria bacterium | reverse complement strand
ATCAAATTGATGCAGTTGAAACTCTTCAACGAAATGTGGGTCAGCGGGCGCGAGCCATGGCCCGATCTCGCGAACAACGGCCCGAGCCGGAGCTCTGCCAGGCCTCTCGCTCAATTCCCGAAAATAAGGATGTAATTTATCAGGATCGGTGCCCTCAGGAACTCGAAGAACATCTGTCTGCGTGTTCGGTTCGTCCCCTTGAGTTCCTAGTTCATCGAGATTGTCCTCTCTTAGTGTACGTGCAATCGCAAGACGCAATCCCACGGTCGCATAGTCTTGACTTCGAAGGCTGCATTCGAGCTTTACGCTACGAAATCTGTTCACGCGGTCTCTAGCTAGAATCTGCCAGCCATAATCATTGTCTGTTGTGTCTCTGAAAACAAATCCAACGAGGCTTTCATCCTTGTCTGCCCAAAAAGAGAGCTCTTCCGCCATTACACGGGCCATCGATTGTCTCGTGCCCAATGTGTAAAGATTGAAGCGTGCGTAGTCTATTTCTTTAGACAATTCCATATCGACCTGCCTCTGTAATCTCTTTCGTTTTCCTTCACCGCCCATTTCGGCGCCTCATTTCTCGTTCAAACTGCGAATTCGCTTTGGCAAAAAAGAACATTTCGCCCTGCGCTCAACGCCAATTAGATCAACGAATGTCTCATGTAGTTTCTCTGATACGCATATCTTGCCGATCTAGGGTGTGCAAGGAGTGGTGTTTTCAAAAACAAATCATGTGTGGCCTATTGACTCACACTCAAATCAAAAGTTTACACCCAAGATTTAAAAATAGCCTCAGTTGTGCTGCCTCTACCTTCGGTCTTTCCTGCCAATACACTATGTCTTGATACTGATGAATAATCACCTAAGTCGGCGAATAAGTTTCGGATGCTCTCATGATCTGCATTAGTGAGTAAAATATGGGCTCCTCTATTTTTTGCTTCTATCAAACACTTCATTAGGCGTTCTTGATCTTCCCATGAGAACAAAGTCTCATTGTATTTTATAAAGCCGTTCATATTGTGCTGAACTGTGTAAGGAGGGTCTACAAAAAGGAAATCACCGTCTTCAGAACTTTCTATAGTTTCCTCAAAGTCACACTGTTTAATAATAGCATTTTTCAGAATTTTGGAAGTAGCTATAAAATCATCAGAATCCAATATCACGTTGTCTTTCGTCCCAATAGGCACATTAAAATTTCCCTGCAAATTGACTCTATACAACCCATTCCAGCATGTTCTATTCAGATATAAAAATTGAACGGCCTTATCAAATTTACATTCAAATTTTTGAGAGCGCATCTGATAGTAGAATTCCTTGCTATGCCTTGATTGAAGTAAAGTTAATTCACTTACAAGTTCTTGCGGGGAATCTCTCATCACTAAATATGTATTGATTAAATCAGCATTCAGATCACTCAAAATTGCTTTATGGGGAGCTAGCTGGAGAAACATCGCACCGCCCCCTAAAAACGGTTCAATATAGTTATTGTAAGACTCTGGCAAACCAAGCTGATCAGAGTTTACTAACCAACGCTTTCCTCCAGCCCATTTTAGAAATGGCGTTAATTTTTTTGTCATACTGTGTCACTCGGTTTTGG
The DNA here is from genome assembly GCA_021772655.1 of Deltaproteobacteria bacterium. GTDB lineage: Bacteria > UBA10199 > UBA10199 > 2-02-FULL-50-16 > JAJFLM01 > JAJFLM01. The sequence continues at coordinate 6,457 of JAJFLM010000286.1, read as the reverse complement.
AAGGCGACTATAAAATTCAGATCTTAACCAATCTAAAAACTCAAAATCATCCTCTGAATAAGTTCTTAATGCATTTTTATGTGCTGGGATTCGTCTTAATTCGTTAAATTTTGCCAACCATTGTAAATAATATTTTTTACCCTTTTTTTCATCGAGCATGGGGATATTGAAAACTGACTCAAAATGCATCCAGTTATTAGATTGTTTTACAATATCCCTTAAATCCAAGATATCTAAATAGCCTTCCAGCTTGAGTCGTTTTTCTGGATCATCTGCCTGCTGTTTTTTAAAAGCGCTATCCTTAGCATGGCGACTTTCTATGCCTAATGCCCAAAACGCAATTTCACCAGATTTTAGAGATCGTGTTCCATGTATATCTTTCAGAGTCGTCACGACATAATCGTGGATATCTCGAGTTAAATTGATCACAGTATTATCTGCTTCGGCAACCCGGGTATCTGATTTTTGGGATATATATTGTTTAAAATCTTCAGAGCCAAAATCTGGAACCTCTTTTGAAATAATCGTATAAAGATTAAAGATATATTCTTTTACGCCTCCCTCACCAAATTTTCGGGCAAAGTTATCAAATATTTCGATATCAGAGCCTTCTTTTATAAACAGTGATATGGGAGCACAAAAATCTACAACTCGCTTGACCACCTGATCGGAAGGCATCGCCATAAAATCAAGAGTGTTATGATATTCTTGATACTGAATAATTTCGTTTATCAACTGCAAGTGTGCTCGGATTCCCCAGTTCACAGAAATATGGGCTGATTTACCATCTTCCCAACGTTGTGGGTTTGCATCCATAATTGCTTCAAAATAACCATTCAATATTTTGCATGATCTATTTATCGTTGCCTTGTCATCTTTGTCGGATAGAACGCCTGCAACTAAGTTTTTGTTTACAACACGACCGATCAAACCAGACCGATTAATACCATTGACAACCTCAGAAATAGTCAAGTTTTGGCCTTCTTCTTGTGGGATTCCTGGTAAGGCAAATCGTCTATAAAATGGACTGGATTTATCAGAATTCAGTGTGCGAACCACAGCTGAGGCCAAAGCCGAAAGCGCTGTTTTCGGATCATCAGACCCTAGTTTTAAATCCGCCAGCAAGCTCACCAGCAAGCTCTTTGGTACGCTTTTTTGTTCGTGGTTGATTGTAATAAAGAGTTCCGCTTCTTTTATTTTTGCCATTTTCTCAAATGCAACGACAAAGAGCGGTTGGTCCAATTTTTCTTCATCAAGCTCAGAGAATCCATAGAGCCTGTGTTGTCCGTCAATTACCCAAGCAGACTTATATAGGCTTGGTAATGTTAGCCAACCAAACTTGATGTTTGGATCTGTGTTTAATTTATTGTCAATTGGAGAGAAATTAACTTTCTGAGTGAAATTAATCAACAGGTTCGTCGGAAAGAAGCCACCCTCAGAAATAAAATTTCTAATTTTTTTAATTCGGGATGAATCTATCATTCTTTGATAAGCTGGGTCGCCTCCAGGTGTTGATAGTGACTGGTGATTGATGAAGGCTATCTTTAACAGATCTCTTGGGGATGTAACAAAACTGTAAAAGTCTTCCCCTCCAATTTTCCCCTTAACCGCCGGTAAAGTTTTACCTTGTAGGCCTTCAATTTTCTGGCCGGTTAAAAACTCAGCTAGTATTTGGTGTTTTCCTGCCGCACCCATATGCCTTATGAATGTTTCAAAATATTGAATTTCGTTTTCAGAAATAATATGGATCTTAGCGCTGTGTGCTCTATCCAAATCATTTTCAGACCATATTATATTTTTGGTGGCATATGCCCATATTAACTTAGGGCGTTTTCCTTTTGGAAATTGAGAAACGACTTCTTTGTGGATGAGGGGCTGCAAATATGCTGTTTCGTGTAAATCTTTTTGAAGAGAGCGCCGACCACGAGTTTCTTTAGATTTACACTCGACAATAAAGACCGTTTCTTCATCTAACGCAAACGCATCTATCTGCTTTTTCGATGAGCTACCATCTGGCCGAATGTAGGATAATTTAAATTTTTCTTCATTGAGGTGTTGATATCCCATACTAAATAGAAGTAACCATATACGTTGTTCTAGCTCTTCATCATGGCGTTTAAATCGGGCTACCCTGCTTGAGCGCTTGCCTGGGCGGATTACTTCCCAGCCATTTGACGTATATTCATCAGCGTCATAAGGGGAAATGCTTTTTTCGATTCGCTTTTTTCTAAATAGTCTTGCTTGTTTTGCTAATTGGGTTTTGTCTGAAATTAAATTCGAAAATAACGCTAAGTCATTTGTTGTGTCGTTAGTCATCCCGCATCCGTCCCCAAAAATACATTTGCCCTTTCAGACATAATTATTACTTAACTTTTAACTGCCTCTTGAATTGACGTCTCGCGCTTGTGACCAAGCGAGTAAATGTGTCCCCCTAATCTATAGGAATAACAATTATTCTGGCTTTCAAGCTAAACATTTAAATTCATTTTTAAATCGTAATGGAAACAACTCAAAGCAACAAGAGGGTTGTAATTTGAACCTTATTTCCACTTAATTCAGTTCGAGGTAAATTAACAATCAACATTGTGTACCGTTAGAGTGATCCATAGAAACTAAAACATCTGAATGATAATTGATTTCGCTTTCTACTTAGAAACCCACCTTTTTGTAAAATGTTTGTATTTGGCAGGGGGTTGGACAGGGGGCGGCACGCACCCTTCCCGAGGATCGCGAAGCGACCGCAGACAAGAGGCGCGGTATTACCGCGCACATCTTGCGTGTAACGGAATTTTCAATGTGGGAAGTTTGAGGGGTGACTGGCGCTTATTGGCACTTACGTGTCATGAACCGAAACTGACGCGCTGCTAAATTTGTTTTCCGAAACCTCAATCAAAAAACACGCGATCAACAAGATGTTAGCGTTCGCTTACTGATCGTCGGGAACTTCAAGGGCAATGGCAATCTCGATGTCGTCCAGTTGCTCTCGGATGGCGTTAAGCTGTTCCTTGAGGCTCCAGATTTGGCGAATAAGGATGGTGACTTTTTTGGGTTGCATGGGAGGTTCCTTTCGTTGGTTGTGCAAATCTTTTATCCGGCATGAACATCGATGGGATGAGGTTGAAATTCCGCCATAGCTCTACGCCGCTAGCCCGTGCCGTACGAAGGCACGTTTGATCGTAATGGGGGCAACGCCATATTCATCGGCTATGCAGGTGAGCGTTTGCTTTTCATCCGAAATTTGCTCATAGGCCCGCAACGCCCGCCGCTTTGTGAGTTTATAGGGCCGTCCGACATGTTTGCCTTCAAGCTTGGCGTGGGCCATTTTTTCGCGGGTACGGCGTGAGATTATTTCCCGCTCATATTCCGCCCAAGAAGCAGTATCGATGTACCATTTGCGCCCCTCTGGGGTTCTGGTGTCGATCACTTGTGTCAGGGACTTGAACTCAATTTCCCGGCGCATCAGGTCATCAAGAAATAGTATGGCCTCCATGGTCGATCTAAACGCTCGGTCAATTGCCCATACGACAAAAACGTCACCGGGGCGGAGCGCGGCCCTTATTTCCTCCATCGCCGGGCGAGAGGCATTGGTGGCGCGAACACCATCATCGACAAATACTTTTACACACCCCGCGCGGCGGAGGGCCGCTATTTGTTGGGCAGTGGTCTGTGAGGGCGTCGATACCCGCGCATAACCAAGTTTACGACCGGAGGGATTGCAATTCGATGCGCTCATAACAAAAGCCTCAGAACAGAGTCAAAAGGGAACCCTTTTGTTTTCGCATGTTTGCAGGATTTGCCCGTTTTGGAGCGAATCAAGAATGGCGGAAATTCAGCGATTTTCAAGTAATAATTTTCCATATTAAAATAAGCGCTATATAAAACAAAACCCTTCCCTTATGTCTGATAGTAAAAATTTAAATAAATCAAGTGCTGCCCTCCATATTTATGCTTATGGAATCCCATTGTATTCTTCCGATAAGATTCTGATTATTAACGGAAATTCGGAATGTTGGACATATACAATTAAAAAGTGTATAAATAACGCAATTAACAAATACAGCGCACTTGCGTGCGGAAAGATGTATTCAGTGATTGGGACATTGAGAGAGAGATTTAGCGAAATCAATATCGTCAAAACCGCCCGAGCGGGGGCATTGGCGTTGGCACTGGCGTCTTTCGGTCCAGCGGCGAATGACGCGGCGGCGGGAGAAGTAAATGCCGCGACTCCTGTCGTCACGACTACGCCGGGCGAGCGTGGGTTGGATGCTGTGCAAGGGCGTGATGATATGGCGGCCTATTCCAAAGACCCGAAGGTTCAGGGAATCGGCGTGTTTATCAATTTGCGCGAAGGGTCCAGCGTGACGGGCGACCAAATCGGCAAATGGGTTCAAAACCAGTTTGCCGGTATCAATCCGCCGGTATCGGTTGATTACCGTGTCAATCAATCACGTGGCACAGCCACCGATGTTACATTCTATGTACAGGATTTTGCTTTCACCTTGAACGTCAGTGAACTCCAAACGGGGCTTAAAACCATCCTCGGTCATCACCGCGATGTTTGGCTATCCGAACAACAGGCCGCAACCCCACGCGACACACTCACGGCAAGTAACGAATAATTAAATCAACTCATTGTGGGGGTCGGAGAAAACGACGTTTTTTCCTGTGTTTGGTCAGGCTCGACCTGCGCCGTTACCTGTGGTGCGGTCATTTGTGTGCTGGCGGTTAGGAATTCTGGCCGCACAGGGGGGATGTTACCATTCAGCCCCAGTCCTGCTGTCAATGAGGCCGCAACGGATGTTCCCGTGCCCGGTGATAACGGGTTCCCGCCTAAGGCGCTCCCTTGATCAAAGATAAAACTCTCTTCTGCATCGTTATTCTGCGCGGCTACATTTCCAGTGTCATCTCGCGCTTCTAAAGTATTCTCGACCTCTTTTTTCATTGGGGCATCGAGTCCGTACCGAGTATCGCGCACAACATCTATCTTTTCCGTCTGTGCGGCGCGGCTTTTTTCGGCATCCGTTCCATGATCCATGATGTTTTGAACTCGTTTTTTATCATGCATTGCCTTTGCACGAACGTTCCAACGACCTTCGAATTCATCAAATTCATCCTGAGAGATTTCTCCACGCTCCAGCTTTTCGCGCATAATGCGCATTTGCTCTCTGTGTTTTTCTTCTTCCGGCAGAGTGTCAAGATAAGCCATTTCCTCAGGCGATAAATGCTCACCCAAAATGTCGTCGATTTCGCGGTTTAGGCCTAAAATCTGCGCATTCAACGTGTCGAGTTGTTCCAGCAGGAGGCGGTTTAGTGCGTCCTTTTCTAATTGTTTTTTCCGTGCGCGTTTTTGTTCCTGCTCCTTGCCTTTGCCATGCATATCAGCGCGGGCACCGGTGGAGGTTTCGGCAAGAATAGCGCGGCGTTCCTCTGTTTCCTGATCCGATGCTACTTTCAACTTCGCGGCAAGCTCATCGCGCTGTGCCTCAAGAGCGGCGGCGGCAGATCGCTCCTCTGCCTGAAACGCCATAACATCGGCGCGCAAAGACGCTGCCGGGTCTGCCTGATTATCAGGAGATAAAACCTCTATAGCCGCTCTTTTTAAATTTGCTTCGTCCTTTATAGACACGTGAGCCCCGTATTCTTTTATTTTATTCAATTACAGTTTTATAAAATTAAACTGTATATATTCAATAGGTTAGTGAACAAATCAAATACAGGTACATACTGTCATAAAATAATTAACGTGGAGTTATTATGTAAATACAATTTTATATAGTTTTTATATAAATTTTATCTATTTGGGTAGATTTTTACTTAAGTAAAAATCTCAACTTTTATCAGAAATCCAAAATGGCAGAAGGTGTGGATTGCAGTACAAGGCAGTCAATTATCGGCCTTGAGATGCCTCCAAAGAGCAAAAGAATGTCCAGACTTCATTTGCGATTGTTTTGGCCCTGCCGCTCAGGATATGGCACAGCTTGGCGTTCGTCAGTCCGTCAGGTGCCTCTTTTAGATAGCCGGGTGGGGCAAGTGTATGGGCGTGCCTTATCCGCTCGCGTATTTCAGGTGAGACTTTAAGTCGATTTCTCCCTCCCTTGACCGGACGTTTTTGCGGCTGGGCCTTATCTGGCAACGCAGCGTAAAGAGACAGAACAAAATTCCAGTGATCGCGGGAAACCTGTTTCGTCGTACCGCCAAACCAGCCTTCGCAGACTTTTGGGGTAAGATCTGGCGGGCACTCGGAAGCATCGTTAGCGTCCGGCCTGACCCACCTTACAACTGGTGCTCTGACCTGCGATTTTGTCGATCTTAAGCGGGCAACAGGTGTCCACTTAACTTAGGTGGACACTTAACGATGGCTGAGAGACGCAAACGACGTAAATGGAGTGCCGAGGAGAAGTGCCGGATTGTTGCCCAGACCAAGGTACCGGGTGTCTCGGTTCCTCAAGTAGCACAT
>JAJFLM010000285.1 GCA_021772655.1 Deltaproteobacteria bacterium | reverse complement strand
CAGACCGTCGACCTCGACGCGCTCGATACCGCGCTGTCGGGCTGGTTGATCGCCCGGCTGCCCGCCCCACCATCGGCGCGGCCGGGCCCGGCGCGACCGATCATCCGGATGATCGCCATCGACGGCAAGACCGCCCGCGGCGCGCGGCGAGCCGACCGCGCGGCGGTACATCTGCTCGGGGCGCTGGAGCACACTCACGGTGTCGTGCTCGGCCAGACCGAGGTCGGCGGTAAAAGTAACGAGATCACCGCGTTCGCCCCGCTGCTCGACCGGATCGAGCTACGCGACGTGCTCGTCACCGCGGACGCTCTCCACACACAGCGCGGACACGCCGATTACCTGCACAAACGCGGCGGCCACTACCTGTGGATCGCCAAGGCCAACCAGCCGCGACTGCACACTCAGCTACTCGGGCTGCCCTGGCGGGCGATCCCGGTCGTGCACGAAAGCAGAGATCGTGGACACGGCCGCGTCGAGCACCGGCGCCTCAAACTCACCGCCGTCGGGGAAGGGATCGGGTTCCCGCACGCCCAACTGGCCATCCAACTCCACCGACGCCGCCGACCGATCGGCTCGATGAACTGGACAGACGAGACGATCTACGCCATCACCAGCCTGAACTGGCGCCAAGCCCGCCCCGACCTGATCGCCCAGGCCATCCGAGGGCACTGGCGGATCGAGTCACTGCACTGGATCCGCGACGTGTCCTTCGGCGAGGACCTCTCCCAGATCCGCACTGGCCACGGCCCAGCGAACATGGCCACCCTGCGCAACTTCGCGGTCAGCCGCCACCGCCTCAACGGCACCACCAAGATCGCCCACGCCTGCCGGCAGACCGCCCGACACCCCAACCGCGCCCTGGACCTGCTCACATAACGGCCAGATCAACTATGCCGAGGCCCTGGGGTTCCGTCGGCGACGGCTAGCCTCGCTGGCGGATGCTCACCCTGCTCAAAGCCAGCCGGAGGACCTTGCCAGCCTGTCTGAGGACCTCAAGCAGGAGTGGTAGTGGATCACCGGCGGAGAAGAAGGCGCCGGTAGGGGCCCGCCTGGTGCGCAGCGCGGCGAGGATCGCGCGAACGTCGAGGCTGCGACGACGTGCGGCAACCATGAACGATGCCGCCACAGTCGTCTCGTGGATCCAGATCGCCTCTCGGCCGGGACGGCTCGGCGCGGGCGTGAGCCCCAGCGCGTCGCGGTATGCCGCCTCGAAGAGATTCACCCCGGCTGCGGTGGCCAGTGCGCTCTGCATGTTCGGTCGACCGACCGTCGGCTCGGTGATGAGCATACGACCGTCCTGACTGCTCAGCCGTACCTCGAGAGAGCCGAATCCGACGTGGCCGGCGGCATCGAACAGCCGGTGGGTCAGCTTGTGCAGCTCCTCATTGTGGTGGGTGACGCCGAGCGCCGTGTTGCCCGTACCTACCCGCCATTGGGCGAGCTTTCGACCGGTCTGCGACGCCACCTCGACACCGTGGCGATCGCGATAGGTCAGGCAGAAGTAGACGTCGCTGTCCCGGCCCGGGATCCACTCCTGAACAACGAAGTGGTCGGCCGCCTCGAAGGGATCGAATGACAGCCGTTCAACATCGGCGCGCGTGCTGAAGCGGTAGACCTTGTCCCGCGGGCTGACGATCCGCCACTGCGGAGTTTCCACGGACGGTTTGAAGACCACGGGAAAGCCGATGTCGCGCAGTGCCGCACGCAACCCATCGGCGTTTCTGACGATCATCGTGCGCGGTACCGGGAAGCCGTTGGTGAGCGCCCAGTCATGGAAGATCGCCTTGTCGAGCAAGCGATCGACTGTTGGCAGATTTGGCGACACAAAGTGGAACCGACTTTCAAGCTCACCAGCATGTTGGGCGATGATCCGCACCACGTACTCCTCGGCGGCGAGCAGCACCATCCGGCCATGCCGGTCGTGTGCGGCGTCGAGGGCCTCCAGCCACCCCTGTTCGCTTTGCGAGCGGACAGTAATGATGCTCTGCCACAGCTTTGACCGGCAGGCCGGTGCCGTCCAGTCGTGGGTTGCTCCAACAAGTGGTATGCCGCTATCACGCAAGCCCCCAGCGACAGCCAGGCCGATAGGGGATCCGGCCCCCGCGATCAGTACCGGCAACCGTGAACCATCGTCGGTATTCTGAATAGACTGGTTCTTCTCAACGGTCATCGGTCATCACCTGCCTACGTCGGATCGGCCGTCGCGGTGCTGCTCGGCGGCGATGTTTAGCGCCTGCTCGGCGGGAACTCACTCAACGACGGTACGAGACGCATTGATAGCTCCAGTTAGTCGAGTGGTTAACGCAGGGCAAAATCGTTAAATCGTCACCGCCACCGCACACCTCCGATCGCAAGTTGGTCGGACGTGCACGTTTGCAGCCCCGGCTGAAAGGCGTCGCCGGCCGACGACTACTATACAGGATAGTACGTGATTGGCGACGTTGCGTCGTCGATGACAGCGCTCCTGCTCGAGCGACCTCCACGGTCGCGCAGGGCTTGACGGACGAGCGACAGAGGTGTAGATACCCCCTATGGGTATAACGCAACGACCGCCGGCTGCCACCGAGGCGCGGCGGCCCGTCAGCTCAATCGGTGAGGATCTAACAACCGGTGCGTTGGGGCTGTGGTTGATCGTCGGTCTGTTCACCGACGGCTGGGCGCACCTGCACATGCCCGGACTGGAGACGTTCTTCACGCCTTGGCATGGGCTGCTCTACAGCGGATTCGCGGCCAGCGCGGGTTGGATCGGACTGCTGGCGGCGCGAGGTCACCGACGCGGATGGGCGTGGCGGCTTGCGCTGCCGATGGGCTACTCGATGGCGGCCGCCGGGGCCGTCATCTTCGGCGTCGCCGGGTTCGGCGACATGGTGTGGCATGTGGTGCGCGGAGTGGAGTCGGGCATCGACGCACTGCTGAGCCCAACTCACCTCATGCTGCTCGCTGGCGCGGCCCTGCTTCTCACGGCTCCGCTTCGCTCCGGCTGGGCGAGACCATCTCCTCCCGGCCGGCCATCACTGCGCAATGAGCTGCCGGCGGCCGTGTCATTAAGCCTGGTGACCGCGCTGGCCGCTTTCTTCCTTCTCTACGCGTCGGTTTTCGCTGGTCCGGCGGCTTCTGCGGCATATGTGCGCGTTCCCGAGGGCGCGCCCGGACACCACGAAGCCGAGGCGCCCATAGTGATTGGGGTCGTCGGATATCTGGTCACGACAGTGCTGCTGATCGTCCCGCTACTACTCGCCGAGCGCCTCGAGCGACGGCCGAGAGGCCTCGTCGTGGTGCTAGTCAGTACGGTAGCCTGGCTGTCCGCCGGGGCGAACGGCTTCACCGATTACGGCCTGAGCGCGGCGATCTCGGTGACGTTCGCCGCAGCTGTCAGCGAGTTCGTGGTCGAGTACTTCCGCCGTGTCGGGCTGGGTGGGCCTATGCGGTTGATGGCCCTCGGAGCCACGGTGCCAATCCTGCTGTGGACAGCGCAGCTGATCGCGGTCGAGTTGGTCGACGGCCTGAGTTGGCCTGCGGAGCTGTGGTCTGGTGTCGTCGTCCTCTCGGCCCTGGTGGGCGCGGTGCTCGGTTCGCTGGTGGGGTGGGCACCTCAATCGGCGGATCGGATCGGTACTAGCGCAACTCTGAGGTGAGGTCATACCGCTGATGCGCCCGCAGTCTCCTCATCGGCGGTGCGGGCCAACCCGCATCACGACGAGGAGTTTCTTGACCTTCTGCAACCAGGCAGCCACCGCCTATCCGGCCAGAGCTGCACGTGGTGATGGACAACTACGCCGTCCACAAGCGAGTCAAGATCCGCGACTGGCTCGCCGCCAACCCGAGGGAGCTCGTCCACCTCACCTCGACCTCCGCCCTCATGGATGGACCCTGGCGAACGCGGTTGAGAAACCTCGATCGGGTGGCGTAGGTCTCTCCGCGTCCCCGCCCGGATGAGAATCAGCCCGTGGCGGGGCAGCTGTGGCGCACGATCGCGTTTGTCGACTTGGCCGGGTTCACGGCCCTGACCGAGGCGCATGGCGACGAGCTCGCCGCGGATGTCGCCGAGCGACTGGAAGGCCTGGCTCGGATGGCACTCGGACCCGCCGACTCGCTGGTGAAGACCATCGGCGACGCAGTAATGCTCGCCATGCCGGACCCCTGGTCCGGCATCACGGTCGTCCGGCGCATCCTTGAAGGCTGCTATGAAACTCCGGGGTGTCCGCTCGCCCGCGCTGGTATACACCACGGTCCAGTCGTGAGTCGTGGACAAGATCTCTTCGGGAGCGCCGTCAACCTCGCGGCCCGGGTCACCGGTCAGACCGCCGGAGGGCAGGTGCTGAGCACCGAGCTCGTGGCCCAGCGAGCCCGCGCCCGTGGTCTTCGGGTCACCAACCTGGGCTCGTTTGATCTTCGCAATGTGACCGAACCGGTCGAGCTGTTCGATCTTCTGCTGCACGCGCCGGTTACAGGCGGCGCAGTCGATCCGGTGTGCCGCATGCACGTCGAGCGTGACACAGCGGCTGGTCGCCTCCGCTACGAGGGGGTCAACTACTGGTTTTGCTCGCTGAGCTGCGTGGCTGCCTTCAGCGAGCGGCCGGAGCGCTACAAGGGCGTGTCCGCCGAAGCGGCCCCGCGCTGAACATCAAGCGCCTCTTTCGATGTCCGCGATGACCGGAATGGGCTCCGGACTTCAAGCGTGAGCGGGGCGTTACGGGTCGCCGGCGAACCGTAACTCGACAGGGGACCCGGCTTCGCAACATTGACCGGTGCGGTACTATGCAGGGTAGTAATTTCACTAGGGATGTGAGCGGTTGACCAGCAACATAGGCCCGTCCGCGAGGCACGGACGTCGGTGGGTAGGGCGTGAGCGGTGGATCGGCGCCGTGTTAGCCGGCGCGATGAGTGCCTTCGCTGTCGGCATACCTACCGATGTGATCGACAACCCGCTGTTCGGCAGGATGACCCCGGTCCGCTGGTGGGATTACGCGGTACTTGTAGCTGTCTCGGGGTTGACGACGCTGTGGGCGCGGATACCTGGCTCACTGATTACGCGAGGTTATCGAGCCCCGCTCGCCAGCGTGTTCGGCGCGCTCGCCGTGGGATGTCCGGTGTGCAACAAGCTGGTCGTGGGGCTGCTCGGGATGTCCGGAGCGCTGGCGAT
>JAJFLM010000284.1 GCA_021772655.1 Deltaproteobacteria bacterium | reverse complement strand
GCTAGCCAAACAGTTAGCCGAAGTTCTGGGCATCGAATTCATGCGCTTTGATATGAGTGAATACATGGAAAAACACACAGTATCACGCTTGATTGGCGCCCCTCCAGGTTATGTAGGCTTTGATCAAGGGGGCCTCTTAACCGATGCCATTCATCGCAACCCACATACGGTGTTATTATTAGATGAAATTGAGAAAGCTCATGAAGATCTTTTCAATATCCTGTTGCAAGTGATGGATTACGCTACCCTCACCGATAACAACGGACGCAAATCGGATTTTCGCCATGTCATTTTAATTATGACAACTAATGTTGGGGCCCGTGAAAGCCAGACCCGCACAGTTGGTTTTGAAAAAGCCGCCTATGAGGACAAAAGTGATAAAGCTATTGAAAGAACCTTTACACCAGAATTTAGAAACCGTCTCACCAGTGTGATTCGCTTTAATCCGCTGCCACAAACCGTCATCGAACAAATTGTTGAAAAAATGATTGGTGACTTAGAGCAGCGCTTAAAGGCACAGGATATTAGCTTAACCTTAGACCCCTCAGCGCGTACTTATCTAGCACAAGAAGGTTTTGATCCTAAATTTGGGGCTCGTCCTATTCGCCGCCTCATTGAAAAAGAAATCGCACAAGCCCTTTCTAGTGAGATTTTATTCGGAAAACTCAGTAATGGCGGTGAAGTCGTTATCAGCTGCAAAAAAGAGCAGCTACATTTTGACTTTAAAAAACGGGCTCTCAAACAGATCCCCGCACCTGCAAAATAAACAGTTGGCATTTTATCAGCCCCATGGAAGAACATAAGGCATGCGCCAAGTATGGATCCCTAAAATCGGTGAACCAGACGTTCTAGAACTCCGTGAAGCCCCTGACCCACAACCTAAAAAAAATGAAGTTCTTATCCGTGTCAAAGCCAGCGGCATCAATTTTGCTGATATTTTAGCCCGCATGGGACTCTATCCGGATGCCCCCAAATTACCCGCTGTCGTGGGCTATGAGGTTTCTGGGGTCATTGAACAGCTAGGCGCCGCCGTCAGTGATTTTACAGTAGGGCAACGCGTTTTAGCACTCACACAATTTGGCGGCTATAGCGATGTTGTTACAACCCCCAGTTCGCAAGTACTCAACCTACCCGACAGCCTTAGTTTTGAAAAAGCGGCAACCATTCCCGTCACCTATTTAACCGCTTGGACTATGTTGGTGCGACAAGGTGGTGTGAGTCAGGGTCAAACCGTACTTATTCATGCGGTCGGTGGTGGTGTCGGCCAGGCCGCCACACAAATCTGCAAATATAAAGGTGCCAAAATCATTGGGACGGCCAGCGTGAGTAAGCATGCTCGTCTCAAAGAAAGTGGCGTGGACCACTGCATTGATTATCACAGTCAGGACTTCGAAGAAGAAGTGAAGCTGATCACTAAAGGGCGTGGTGTTGACATTGTTTTAGACGCTTTAGGGGGCCACTCATTCCGAAAAAGTTACCGCTGTCTCGCCCCCTTAGGAAAGCTCTTTATGTTTGGGGTTTCTAGTATGGGCACAAAAAATAAACGCAGCATTTTTCAAGCCGTCAAAGGTTTACTCAGCATGCCACGCTTTCACCCAATTCCCCTCATGAACCAAAACCGCAGCGTTCATGGGATAAACTTAGGTCACCTCTGGCAAGAGGGTGAGCTCCTGCAAACGATGCTTAAAGACATTGTGCATTTAGTAGATCAAGGTGTCTTAGATCCCGTTGTAGACCGCAGCTTTAGCTTTAATGAAGCCGCGGCTGCCCATCAATATATTCAAGATAGAAAGAATTTTGGGAAAGTCCTGCTGGTACCGTAGAAAAGATCTTTGTATCGCCCGCTATAAGTCTTGCAATGCTAAATAAATCTCCCGACTCACCCAGGCATCTGTCGCCGCATAACGAACTTGCGCAGCACTTAAATCATTACGTTCCCAATTAGTCGTCTTCGCTCCTTTAGAAATACGAAACCCCAATAAAGCCGCCGCTAAACCACGCAAACCATTCGCCGCATAACCCTTCTTACTGGCATAAGTACTCAGTTCTTTAAACCCGGCAGCCTCAAACTCAAAAACTTTTTGTAATTCTTGGATATCAAATTTAATCGAGACCCCACATTTCATCACACTAGAATCTGAAAGCAAACGCGCTAAACCACCAAAATGAGGCAACTGCTTTAATTGAAAAATATAAACCCGATCACTGCTGGCCAACTGCAACAAGGCCGGCAAATAAGATTGGCCTTTTTTAAAGGCCGGACGTGTTTCGGTATCAAAACCCAAAATAGGCTCTTGTTGTAGGGTTTCAATGGCGGCTGATAGCGATACCGAGTCGGCAATCAGCTCAATCTCCCCCTTATAATGACCCAAGGGTAAATCATTGATTTCCTCTTTGCTGAGGCGGATTCCCTCTTCAATTTCAAGGCCTTGGCTATTGTCTTTTATCTTGGTTTCATTCATATCTATATAACTACCTTCATGAGAATCAGGAAACCTTAAATGACATGACTCAGACTTTCAAGCTTAAGGATGAATTCATTCCTTTAAATAAGCTACTCAAAGTGACAGGCCTCTGCGAAAGTGGTGGGCTCGCCAATCAAGCGATTCTTGAAGAACGGGTGCGCGTTAATGGCCAGATAGAAAGACGGAAGCGTTACAAAACTAAAAGCGGTGATATTGTTGAACTAGCCGGTGAAATTATTCAAGTGCTTGGTCCCTAATTAGCGATAAATAGGAACCCATGAAGGATTATCTTTAAAAAGCCGTACGGCATGAATTTGCTGATCCTCGGTGAGAAAAAATCGATGATGTCGATCCGCAGGGACAATAATAAAGTCACCGGCTTCAAGTTCAACCCGCATCCACTGGTCATCCTGTGAACGGATATCAAAAATACCCGCTCCTTTCACAATATAGCGCACTTCATCATCTGTATGCAGATGCTCATCTTCAAACTGCTTTAAAATAGCCTCGAGCTTTGGGGTCTCCGCATTCAAACGAACCTCATCATGGGCTGTATACGCACGGCGCTGCATCCATACCTTGAGAGGCTCCATATATGACTGATCTGCAGGAATATATTCGTAAGGAATCCCTTGCTGATTTAATTCTGCAGTAGAAATAGCTTTTTGCGAACTCAAGAAATACGCCTTCACCCTTGCCCTCCTGTTTCCGGATTAAGCCCTAACTCTTTAATCTTCACCGCCGCTGCAAATAAATAATCATAACACTCTGCTTGTGTCTTGGCCTGCGCCCACGTCTCTCCCCAAACATAAACACCATGCCCACGGACTAACACCGCATTCGCCTCAGGATAAGCCTTGATGGCGGCAGCCATCGAATTCGCCAAATCAGCTTCGCGCGCCGTATTAGCAATAATGGGAACTTCATGAGATTCAAAAACACCGACTCCTTGAATCCCTTTCATCATTTCTAAATTTGAGACTTTAAAAGTTGAATCATAGATAAGCGTAGCGGCCATCGCATTGAGAGAATGACTATGCAATACCGCGCCGGCATCACGCAAACGATAAGCATTCATAAATAAGGGCTGACATTCTGAAACCTTAAAGTCAGTACCTGGGTTTTGAACGACCTCGCCCGTTTGATCGAGTACAAAAATATCTTGCGGTTCTAAGCGTTCTTTCTGTACACCACTCGGGGCCATATAAATCTGATCTCGCTGCCGTATAGAAATGCCGCCGCCTGTACCACTCGCCCAGCCTAGCTGGTAAAAGTGACGACATAAGTCGCAAATCAACTCACGTACCTCTGCATCAGAAAGATAATCAGCCGCAGGACCAATCACTAACGCCTCCCTGCCCAACAATAGTCATGCAACGATTGTGAAGATGTGGGCAAATCAAATTTATCCACCATCGCTAATAATACTTCGGCAGTAGCAACCGCATCAGTTAAAGCTCCATGAGCTCCCACATGCTCTTTATTAAGAAATTGTTTTACCGCGGCACTCAAGGTGCGTCGCTGAAAACTATCCGTTTGATGTTTATGATAAATAGCCATTGCATCAATAAGCTTGCGGTCCTGTCCAAATTCACCGTAACCAGCTTCAGCAAACTCTCGGGCTAAAATCGGCAGGTCATAGCGCTTCACATTGAAACCACCTAGATCACAACCCTCTAGCATTCCCCAAATTTTAGCGGCCTCCCAAGTAAAAGGCAGCTTATCTTCCACCATCTCATTGGTAATCCCATGTACTTCCGTCGCTTCCGCTGGAATATCAATCATCGGATTAATAAAAACTTCTTCTTTCAAATCGATCGTTCCATCAACCGCAACACGCGCCATTCCAAATGAAACAATCTTAGCGGAATTAATATCCACACCGGTAGTTTCTAAATCGAAAACCACTAACGGTCTATCAAGCTCTAATGCCATAGTTTCCTCATAATGTTTAAATTAGTTTCTGCCACTTTCTCACCATCCGCCTTACGGATTCCTCAACAGACAAGCGAACCAAATCTTTGGGGCTGACCCATGCCAAGTCATGTGATTCTTCACCCACTTGATAATCATCTGAAGCGGCCTGCAACAAAAAGCGGATATCATAATGCAAATGCGCAGGCTCCGCTTTATGCTGAGGAATTTCATGGACATCAATATCAAATATTTCCGTACTTAGGGGGCGGATATCTGCGATGCCTGATTCCTCGCGAGCTTCGCGCAGCGCGACTGCCAATACATCCGATTCTCCGTCCGCATGCCCACCCAACTGAATCCATTTATTCAATTTACGATGATGCGTCAGTAAAAAACTACTGCGCTGTGGATTAAGCACCCAAGCTGAGCCCGTCACATGCCCTATACTTAACGAACGCTTAAAGCAGTCTTGCTCCGCCGACACAAAATCCTGCACCTGCTGTTGGGCCCTGCGCTCAGCCTCCTCAAGCGGCTGATAGCGAGCCAGCTTCTCTAGTAAATTATTCCGATGCATGCCCTTCCTTAAGAACTTGCAAGGCATCCGTCAATAAGCAGGATTGCCTGCCCCGAATAAAACCGCTATAGACTTCTCATGGATAAGCCCTCCGATGAATTTATTATCATGAACCCCAAAAAAGGCGCTGATATCGCCAAACAGAGCCATACCCCGCTTTTACCTTGGGGTCCGGAAATTTGGGTCAAAACCAGCCCACTTTCCTTCTATGGGGTCCCATTTATGAGTCGAATGACGGTAGTGAGGCTCCCCGATAATATCTTATGGGTTCACTCCCCCATCAAGTTGGATGAAAAAACTCAAGCAGAACTCGATCAACTGGGTGAAGTGGCCTATGTTATCTCACCTAATAAATTTCACCACCTCTATATGCGCGATTATATGACGGCTTATCCTGAGTGCCGCCTATTTGCCTCCCCCGGACTTGAAGAGAAATGTACTAAATTAACTTTTGACACCACTCTAGGGGCTCAAGCCGAAGCCGAATGGGAAGGCCGCCTCAAGCAAACTCTATTTGCTAGTTATCGCCATCGCGAAGAGATTGTTTTTTGTCACGAAGCGAGTCAAACACTGATTGTCGCTGACCTCATTGAAAACTTTCATGAAGAAAGTGCTTTGCCCGTGCGCCTCATCACTCGTCTGGTAGGTATGTATAAAAAACCCGTCCCTCCCAAAGACAACCAATTATTTGCAGATAATCATGATGAAGCCCGTGAAGCTGTCGAAGAGATTTTAAGTTGGGATTTTGATAAGATTATTTTGGCACATGGACGCCTTGTACTTGAAAATGGCAAAGATATTATCAAGCGAGGCTTTGATTGGTTGAATCAAGACAAATGAACGCTTAGTTTATTTAGGGTCATAAAGTATGCTTATCTCTCTTATTCAAACGAACATCATTGACGGCAACCCACTCGGGAATGCCAATGCGATTACAAAACTTATTCAAGAAGATAAAAATAAAACTGACCTTTATTTATTACCCGAAGTCTGGACAACGGGATACGCTCGTGAATGTTGGCCAGAATATACATCAACGCAACATGATAAAATTCTCACACAGCTCTGCAGATTAGCTCAGGAAAGAAAAATATGGATTGGTGGCAGCTATGTAGCTGCCGCATCAAACACTCAATATGCGAATCGATTTTTATTGATTGATTCGGATGGAAACATCGCTGCGAGTTATGACAAAGCTCACTTATTCTCACCCTTGGGAGAAGACCAGCGTTTCAAAGCCGGGCAAGAACTCGTCCAGCTAAATATTGGCCCCTGGCAAACAAACTTGTCGATCTGCTATGACTTACGTTTTCCAAATATGTACCGCAGAGCTGCCGTTGAAGGAACCACACTCTTCTTAATTGTTGCACAGTGGCCAGCTGAGCGTTGTGAACATATGGTTGCCTTGGCACAGGCACGGGCCATCGAAAACCAAGCCTACGTCGCTCTCTGCAACCGTATCGGGCCTACACAATCCGGACTTCACTTTGGTGGGATGTCCGGTATCTGGGGGCCCGATGGCACAGCACTCATCAGTGCACAGACCCAAACAGGTATTTTTGGGGCTCACATAGATCTACAAAATGTGATTAAGGCCCGCACAAAACTTCCTGTTTTATCGGACCTCAATCCTAAACTTGATCTATAAATTGCAGAGCAAAGCTGATTTAACCTTCTGAATCCTCACCCATGAACTGCCGGCTAAAACTCGTATCTTCGAGATGGCCAAATAATTGATTGACTTGGTTTCTAGCGGCTTGTTCTGGATTACGGCTAAGCTTTGGGACAGCCTGATCTAAAGGCAATGGTGCTAAATACTGGCCTTCAGAACTAGCTTTTACTTGCTGCTGAACACTACGCGCTTGCTGAATGGTTGATGCCATTTGTTCACGAATCACTTTAGGTGGCTGATGTTGACTCCCAGCTATTCTTTCATAGCTTGACTCTAACGCTTCAATACTCTCCTCAATTGAAGGCGTCACTTCAACACCACCTTTAAAAGTAATTGTGCCCTGAACCTCACCCATAAATTCTGACTTAGGAGTTTCAATGGCTGCAAATACACCTTCAACAGCGTCAGTAGCACGGAACTCATATGAATTTACTTCTACTGAGGGTTCTTCATCGGGATTTATAACTCTTGCTTCACGAGTGGACTGCGGCTTGCTGGGTTCAGGCATTCCCGTCCATGGATTAATAACAGCCTTGATAGTCATAATGGTTACTCCTTAAATATATTAATAAAACTACTCTGAGGATATTATCGGCCTGACTTTCTGACTTGGTGCGAACCTTATCCAAAAGGTGAATTCACATTGTTTTCACTAAAACAAACAGAATTCATTCTCTACTTGACCCTCACAACGTCTGTCTCACTTCTCCGATAATTTCAGCACGCACAGCGAAAAGGAGTTTTACTATGACCCAACCTATCCAAAATAATACACCAGCGGCAGAAGCCCCTTCAAAGCAATTACCAGTGAGAATCACCCCTTCTTTTGACATTGGACTCGCTGGCAAAGGCTTCCCACTATTTAATATAGTAGATGGATATTCATTATCACCCCAACTTCAGTTCTCAAAATATCTAAGCACCAAAAATAGCAATGCCCATGTTGGATTTATTGGCAGTGCTCGCTATAGCTATACAGGCACTGTAGAATTTCAAGATACAATAGCTGGACATCGCGCCGGTATCGGCCTTGGATTATCACTACTTGTACCCGACTTTAGTGTTAGCCTGCAGAGCTTACATCAATACCACAATTCTGGAACCGGAACCCATAGTTATCAGTCTGGCCTAGATCTTTCATTGAACCTTCATTTTAGAGACATTACCGGAGTCCCTGCCGTCGTTGGTTTTTATTCGACTATCAGTGACGTCACGAGTCCTATGCGCGTGATCACAGGATTACGTATTGGAGTCGAATTCGGTAGCTAGTTGATATTCCCTACCATTGCGAAGCCCTTGCCGGACAAGTTCCGGTGAGGGCTTCATTTTGAGAATGAATTCTCACTGAATTCACTTCCATGATTTTCTGCTCGTACTTTTGCAACTGTAAGCTAAGCTCTCACGATAATTAAGTCACGCTTGGGTTAGGTAACTTTAATCAACCGAAACTATGGAGATATAAAGATGCTCAAGCATAACCTATATAGAAGTTTTTTAATGGCCATTACTGTAGCCATTTCTTTCCACGCCGTTGGTTGTGGATCTAATACTAATAATAATAACGCCGCTATCGTTTGTGGTGATGGCATTGTCGCGGGCGATGAAGTTTGTGATGATGGCACCAATGATGGTAGCTATGGCAGTTGTACGACAGATTGTACGGCTAAAGCCGCTCATTGTGGTGACGGTGAAGTCCAAGCTGAGTTTGAATCATGTGAACCCAGCGATACGCTCGCTGAGGGTGAAATTCCCTGCACCGACTCCTGTCAGTATGCAAAATCATGCTTAGAAATTAAGAATCACTTTGCAGATACCGAATCAGGTGAATACTTAATAGTTCCAACAGCAAATGACGTTCTTACAGAAGAAGAAGCCAAAATGTCTTTGGTTAAAGTCAACTGCGACATGGAAATCGACGGTGGTGGCTATACTTTCCTTAAAGTGAG
>JAJFLM010000283.1 GCA_021772655.1 Deltaproteobacteria bacterium | reverse complement strand
ATGGTGTTGGGACAGTGCTCAAAGAAATGGTGTTGGGAGCGTGATCTTTGATTTGAGGTCATTATCGCGATCGTTTTATCTTTTCAAACTTGACAAAATGCATTTCGCAGAACAAGCTCGCCGGCAACGGGAAGAGGTAGCTCGACAAGTATATGGTGGCAACGATGACGATTCGACCAGCTGCAATGTCAGAAAAATTTGGTACTTGTACGAACGCAGTGCACTGACGAGGTGAAATCGAGACAAAATGCAACGCACCAACGGATTTTGGTATAAGGTCACCATAGCCGCACGTGGTTCCCGAAATAAAAGCCATCCAAAACGCATCGCTGATGTTCATGTTTTCCGACACGCACACCAACTTGGCCGACACAACCCAGAGCAGAACAATTGGAACGGTCGTCCGCACTAGGTCTGTTTTTGTCGCCCAAATTGCCTGAAATGAGCGTACTGCTTTGCGTCTTTCCAAATGTTGTTCATCATGCCACCAAAAACATTTTTTTAAAACAAAATGAACATCATTCGTAACTAACCGCACCCACTGCCTGCAAGCCAATATTCCAGCGGGAGAATCGGACCAAAATCATTAGATGACTTGCGCGAATGACCTTTAAGCCGGCATCGCTGGTATCGAAAAGCGAAATGTAGATGAATTGACACATGTACGGCAGCAGGGCGACAATGTCAATCATTGCGAACGCAAAGAATTTCGGTTCGTCTCGCTCAAGCGCCAACCGAGCGAACCACACCGAGACGAACATGATGAAGTTCACGCAGTATGAGTAGCTGAATTCGATGTCAAAGACAAACAGCAGATGCGACAACGTGGCGATGACCGACACGAGCGTGGTGAAATCGTGGTAGAAAATCATCCTCGACTGCAGATTACACGACAGCTCGTACTAAAAATAAAAACTGTTTACCTCGCGGCCTGCAGCGTTGACGGTGGTCGGCGGCTGCATTGCGATTTTGTGGACTCTTCAATTCTCTCGTGATGTACGCTTGCCAACATTTTGAGCTTCCATTTTATGTGCGTTTCGTGTACGGTCAACAACGTTGTAAACTTCGCAAGCTTCTTTGAACTAAACCAGTGGAGTTATTGACAAAGCTCCACTATTCCCATGCCGTATTCAATTCGACGAAGGAATGGAAACATTCATGCGTCCAGCATTGCACTCATCTACCGCTTGTCGACATTCTAGTGGCACGCATCGTTTACAACTTTTCGCGCTACCGTGTACGTGTACTGACTGCTTATTACGCCCTCAGCTTGATGCCTAGCACGACCACGATGACAACCGCGCATTATCATGTTGCGTCGCTGAAAAGACTCAACTCAACGTTCCGCTTTCCAGAAGTCAGAGATGCTGCGATGGTTTTCGAGTTGGCTTGATCCAGACCCACTCGTAGGAGAGGAAAATCCAAACCTTACGAGTCCATACTGGCTCACACGCTATCTCAAGCTTGTTCGTACTGCTCATTTCAAGGAAGTCATGTCGCAGACGCGCCAAGATGCCGACTATGCGATGTTCTCCTTAACTTTTCCCGGTCATCAACGCCATTTGCCCTGGTGAGTGCCATACAAGAAACTGCACTCTTCTACTGCCGCTCTGTTTCAGCGATGCGCTCAGTGAGCTTTTCTCGATCATTGTCCTGCCAGACAATCGGACGCCCGGAGTGCAGCACCGCCGTGAAACGCGACTCTCCATCCGCCTGCTTGTTGGCATCATCGAGCAAATGAACGGGGATGCGTTCGCACAGGGTAAGTCTTGGATCACTACCAATGTACAGTCAGGCTCGCCTATAACAGACTCGCCTATAAGGGAATTCGCCTATAGCAAACTCACGATTTGGCAACCGAACTCTCATTTTCCTTTCAAAGTGCTCGCCTATAGCGAACCTCGCCTATAGCGGACGAAATTTGCGTGCATGTGGCCAGTCCGCTATAGGCGAGCCTGACTTTACTTGAGTTTCGATCAAAAATGCTCCTTTCCAGACGGTCGGTCACAATCGGATCACTTCCAGACATCAACAGCGCCGCGCGCACACCCGGCGTCAGCGAGACGGTCGCGTGGCCGGCGCTGCGTCTTGCGTCGCAAGGAATCCGCTCGCCATTCTGGGCGATGCTCGGGCGTGGCGACTTGGACGCACGGGCGCGCAACACGTCGGGCACACTTCTCCAGCACGCGGTCGACCTCTTCAACGCGCATGACGGCCTCGTGGAGCGGCGCCTCCGCCGTGGCGACTCCGACTATCAGCGCGATCGCTTCGAGTATCGCTCTCGCGCCCGGCCACTACTCCTCTGCTTCAAGGCGCTCCTCACGCACAAGCACAGCCGTTTGGAGACCATCTCATTTATGCGCGCCCCTCGACAGGCGGAATGCCTTCACGATCGAGTGGCAAAAGCGTTACTGGACCGCGATGCTTTTGACATTCACAACATTGATTCCGTAAACCGGGCGAAATAAACCACGACAACGTGTCTTCTCTGACGAAATAAAGCAACCCGTTTCACGACTTCGTTCTGCGCTATACGCATTCAACGCCTAGCGTGTGCAAAATCATTTCATACGTGCGAAAACCGATGCAAAAGCCGAAAGCTGCAAGCAAATCCGATTTGCGGCCCAGATTCAAGCACATTCTCCCTCCCAGGCTCGCCCACGATGTCTCTCGGTTGATAGCTAAGCCTAAGCCTAAGGCCCGAGAATGTCCCTCCGCTTCCTCATCCCGCGGCGGAAGGAGACACTACTCAACTTTATGGCCTTCGCCGCCATCGTCTCCATCGGGCTCTACGTCTATGTGGGCATTCGACCGATGGGCGTGGTCGAGAAGACGAGGGAGGCAATGCCGGATGGTTGGTGGGGGATTGGGTTTGGGTAGGGGATGTGGTTGACAAGGGAGACTTGACAGGCTCGGCTAATTTGCGATTGGAGTTCGGTGTCTCTGTTTTATCCAGGCTCCAACAATTATTCTCAAATCCTATATCATGCCAGCCGTCAATCCACTCAT
>JAJFLM010000282.1 GCA_021772655.1 Deltaproteobacteria bacterium | reverse complement strand
AATGGCGAAAACTACGTGGCTTCGATTATCTGGCCAAGGTCGTGACCGGGGTCAAATTCAGAGACGGTATTGAAGTAACGCAGGACAATCAGGTCGCCGCTTGATGAAAATGCCAAACACCAGATTTGACAATAACTCTCTATGCGTAAGGCCGGACGCTAACGCACTAAGCATTCTACGGAGGGAAATAATATTAGAATAGATATAAATTATGGGGCCGCCGTTTAGCATTGGCCTAGACAGATTATCGTGTCGTCACCGAACGATTGTAAGAGAAAAGGCCAGGAACCTACGCCGTAACTGTCACTATTCCTCAGCCAAGTTAATCTTCATTTTGATGATAGTTACCGGCTCCAAGTCTAACTTTAGTATTTCCGTTGTGCGCTCTTCGCCACCTCTATACCTTTTAGTGAACGTAGCGTTTGCCTCATCGTAGCGGACGTCGGGTGGTAAATAGTTCTGCGCTTTCGTGGCATCTTTTTCATACAAAGCCGGAAACCGCTTGAGCTCGCAGTAGAAGGCGTTTTTGAGTAGGCTATAGGCGGATTTTGGATTCCTGCCTTTTACCTCGGAATCATACGAACCAATAACTGATAGGAGCACACGTGTCACCGCTGGATACCAGCCGTCCATGTTGTCTTTAACTTTTGCGATCAGTTTTAGAGCTATTCGTTGCTGGAGTGGGTTCATTCCGTCGGGTTGATCACCGATTGCATGGAAATATAGCTGAGTTAGGTTTATTGCCGAGCTCCAATAAGCATCATCGAAACCGTCAAAATCATTGGAAAAGACGAAAAAATACTGAACGATGGCTTCAGATAGTTCGTCGATGATTGTAAAGTCTCGATGCTCCAATCTTTCAGCGCTGGATTTGTTTAGTTCGACATCGTCTACGAACAAACTTTCATAGGTATCTTCATCGATCGACGCGAAGTGTTCAATAGTGTCCTTATACAGTTGGTCCATACCAGATTTGACGGCAAAGGCAGTATGAAAGTTATCGTCGTTGGACCTAACCTGGCGAAGCGCCACACGTGAGACATCCGATACTTGGTCGGATAACGATGCTAAACTATTGTCTGAATGGTAATCGCCTGAATCGAGTACAGATTTTAAGCCCCGCCGAACGGCGTAAAAGTAGCGTTTAACAGCCTTTTCATCGAAACCTTTGAAATCGTCAAAACGAATCTTACGGGTGGGTTGGAAATGACGATTGATATAAGGGTCCTCGAATAGCGCCTTAGAAAGCACAGGGGCGGCTCTAAACCCTTCGTATCCGATCTCGCGGTCAACCATCGACTCAGGGTGCATAATCGCTTGTCGTCCGATCTCTTGTATTAACCTTTCTACCCAGCCATTGGGCACTTTTCTGTCCGATATGTTGTTGAGCATAGCCGCAGTGTCCCAAGGGCACCGATGCACCAAAGTTTCGCAAAATCTCGGCTCAGAGACTAACTCAAGAAATGAATACGCGTAATGTGCATCGCGAATTTCAATGCGGTATCGAAAGTCAAAAAACGCTGATATTTCTTGTCTACCCCTACCAAACTCGGAAGATTTGATTATCGGTATAAGATTTAGAAGTAGATCCTTCGAAAAATCGGTCCTGTCTTGTTCATTGGCATGCGCAAGAAAGTCGGCGGCTGCGATTACATACCGGGGAAAGTACTTACGCTTAACTTTAGACGGCTTGAGGAAGAGCATTGCAAATACAGCGATTGCGCTAAAAAAAAGTGACCCGCCAGCGATTTCCCAGACGATAGGGAAAGCCAAAAATGACATTGTTGAGAGATTCAAATGAGGAAGCAGTGCTGCAACGATAGTGCATAGGGTCCCGGCGAAGACTAAGCCAAAAACGTGCGTCATACTTATTGCCTGGGCTTGCAAACGGAACCGATAAATCGGCTTCATGAATTGGGGGATGATCAGCGTGATAGTGAGGGCCGCTATGCCTTCACCGATCGAAAAATACACGGTCATCGGATTGCTAGGGTCGTACGCACACTGCCCCAAAAACGAAAACCCTAAACAATCAACCATCACCACCCCTAAATGCCCGTAAAAGTTTAGGTGGTTTGAGGCGTGCCAGCAAGAGTCTAACCTTTCCCGTAAGCGTCCGGCCTCATACCTACTACATTTGATCCCCCGGTCTGCAATACACCATCGCCTAAGCAGGCAACAGATGGCCACTTTACATAGATCGGTCAGACCGGACGGTTACGATTTTTCAGGGCATAATCTTAATTGAATGAGAGAGGAGGTCGGGCTGCGCCCGACTGCTCGCTGCGCTCGCAACACTTGATGGGTTTTGGCCTGGCTTCAAGGCTTAGGGGTGAAGTCTCTGTCAGGGCCTTTCCGAGAAGGCTTTTTCCCCCTGACCTGAAAAGTTAGAAAACAAGAGAATTATCTTGTCCTTTTCAGGTCAGGGAGAATGCAAAGATAGTGGATTGGACTTTTCGTCGAAGTTGCAGAGCACCTTTACAGTGACCAACTGAAACCCGGCGACATCCTGAGCCGGGCTTGCGGTGCCGCATTCCTCACCCTCTCGGGCGAATGTGGTTATCGGGGTTACCGAAGCCTTTACCTGGGGCATGCAAATCAACTCCAGATAAAGCGATGGGTACTTGCTAAGTAGAGCCATCATCTTTTTTAGCATTTCTGTCCACGTAGCTAAAACGCGTCGGCTGCAACTGCCTTAGAGCCCCGGTCGTTTGTCCCGGCGTAGCCATTAGAATTTAGTGTTGCTATGGCATGATGGTCAGTTCATGTGTCTCTCATTATGCATTTTGAGAGAATTATGTCAAATGAGGCCATGGCCGGTTTCCGCGACGCGACTGCTTATGCCTGCTGAGTACCAGCATAAGCAGCGTTTAAAAGTTTGTTCTCCGCCTCCAATGAGGCAAGCCATACATGCACCCACCCGATCTCTGTTGGATCGCTGCTCTCTCGAACATACGCCTCCCTCAGTTCGGGGTAAGCACCTGCCGGTGTGTTCGGGTCGCGTGTGATGCCTTCAAGCACCCGATAAATCGAGGCGCGGGAAATATTAAGGCGCTCGGCGATGAGAGACTTGGAAACATCTGAATTTTGCAAATGAAGTCGACGTATTGCCAGTTTATCCAAATGGGTGAGTGTGCGGTGACCAGCCATGTTAGTCTCCTATTTTCATATTTGAGAGATATCAAATAAATGCCTACTATCCTTCAGCTGCCCTGTAAATATTGGAATAGCTGGTATTTTCTCCCGTTGATGTGTGTCTCATGTAAGGGTGGTCGTTATTTGCTCTGTGTTGCCCTCTGAGGGCCGGTCATTGAGTTCTGGCTGGCATAGTAGCCGAAAAATCTGCTCGACTCTGTAAGGGGCGTTTATAGGCCGTATTGATACTTGAGAAGATTAGCCCGATTTGCCGGTTTGATCATAAGTTTTCTACTTAGTGCGCTGGGACATCGGCAATGGCCATGTTGGAGGTAAAATCTCTTGAAGCTGTCCCAATGCCCATATGAGATTCAGGCGCTTTTCGGCATCTTGAATTTCTTCAGCAGTTGCTTTTAATCGGCTAACTGCTTGACGCCTCCATTCCGCTTCAAAGAACCCGATCAGATCATCAATCCCATCGTCGATAAAATTGAAAGTATAACCTTTGAGGTCTTTGGGCGACCCAAACAGAAACATGTTGTCATTTAGATATTCTACAATTCTTTGCTCTAGGGCGTAAGACTCGAAAGGGTATCCCGCTGAAGCATTCCAATACTTCATGATGCGCACCAACGGTTTCACCATATTTCGATGATCCTTGTTCACCTCGGTTAAGTTGTCGTTAAAGCTTGTTGGACTTGTGCCCGTCCAGTCGGTGTAGTCTGATTCCCTGATCGGGATTTTGTATTCGCCCCAAAAACTTTCTAATGCCGGGACAAGATCGAAGGTAATATGATTAAGGCTCAGTTGGATGGTCGGGTGTGATTGCTGAATTTCAGACTGAGCATAGTTTGCCACGACGAAACGCCGCAGCCGGTCAAGGTACGTTTGAGGCTGGCTTCCATCGTCCTGGAATACAATCAATACATCAACGTCGGATTTTTCGTCCATGCGTCGAGGCAGAATCGTTCTGCGTGAATAAGAGCCGAAGGTGATTTGCTTGATGATACTTCGCTTAAAATGCCTTCTGAGCAATAGCCTTAGGCGGTTAAACGATCTTTGAATTGATTCCTTTTCTGAATCCCGAACGATGGCCGATCTGGATATCCGGGCCAGATAGCCGTTAACGTTCATTTCCGGACGTCTTTATCTGTTTCATAAAGCGCCTGACCACTTTCAATTCCTTCCTTCGCTTTTGTGTAAGCATATGGCAAAGGATTTGGGCTATTCTCGTTAAGCTCATCTCGTTTGACGGATAATTCCTCTAGACGGCTGCGCACCCAAGCTTCATCGTTATTGACGAGGTCAATATTTCGAAACCGACGAGACATTTTGGCTAACGCCAGATATTGATTTCCTGCGACAGAATGTTCTGAAGCGTTCCTGCTTGGATTGATGAAGGTCGACGCTGCCACCAGTGCCGCTGCTGATGCCGCCAGCAGGCCGTTCCATGATGTGCTCGAAATTACGTCAGCCGCTGCGAGAGCTGCGAATATGGTTGCGGGAACGCCAATTCCATAGTGGACATAATTCCAGATGTCGGATGAATTTAAATGGCCTTTGCCGGAGTGGATGCAATCTTCTTCGATCCGTTTGGCTTCTTTGCTAATTTCATCTGATATGGCTTGAGATCCGTTCATTCTATATTCGCCTTCGTCTCAATATTGTCCATAAGGCACATTCATGAGGCGTACGAAAGTATTGGTTTTAATCTGCACTGACCCTAACCATACGGGTTGAGTTCTAGCAGTTGCAACTTGAAATTTTATTGCCGGTTAGGATTGTGTGTTCGTGAGGTGTCAAAAGTTAAGGGTATAAAATGGTCTGCTTTTGCAGTAGT
Source organism: Deltaproteobacteria bacterium (assembly GCA_021772655.1). Lineage (GTDB taxonomy): Bacteria > UBA10199 > UBA10199 > 2-02-FULL-50-16 > JAJFLM01 > JAJFLM01. Next base: position 596 of record JAJFLM010000282.1, on the reverse strand, counting down.
CAGGACCCCCAATTATTCCGCATTTAATATGAGTCAATCAGGGTCAATGAAAGGCGCGGAAACGCTCGATTTAATAAAAGTCGATTTTATATTCAGTTTTATTCATAATGGAACTTAACCTATTGAAAATAAAAGGTTAATCGTGAATATTCCTGAAATTTTATAATTATGAATATTCATTCACCGGATAATGCAAAAAACACCTAACTCATTGATTTTAATGAATTTATTTAATTTCTCGTGAATACGCTTTATTCAGAAAATGAATACGTATTCACGATTATCGGGTAAATTTGAATAAATATTCATGAAGCCGCGCGATTTGAACTTTCACGACGGTAGAGGGGGCTGAATTATACCGCCGGCAATGAGAGGTTGGGGCAGTGTGCGTACGACCCACGTCTTTTTTTATTGGTGCTCAGGTTCCTCAAAACGCATGCATGAGCATCCATTTCCCCAAAGTTATTCAGCCGAAGGCCAAGCAGTCGCTGCACGACATCTGGCAGGCGGAGACCAAAGCCGATGCTGCCAAAGCTTTTGATCTGTTCGTAAAAATGTATGAGCCGAAATATCCCAAGGCTGCTATCTGTCTGCAG
>JAJFLM010000281.1 GCA_021772655.1 Deltaproteobacteria bacterium | reverse complement strand
GTGTCTGATACAGCCGGTGCTAGCGTGGATGTAAGCTTTAAAGCAGCTTCCTAAATCTGTGAAATCATTGATTTTCTTAAAGGCCTCGTGAGTATGCTCACGGGGCCTTTTTGTGTTTTAGCGTCTCGTTGACATCGTTGCTATTTCACTGCTAGTTTCCACCGCCTTATGCCTGCACAACCAACAGAACATAAAAAAGTTAATGATCGGCTTGAGAAAACCTTAGAAGCTTTCATTGAAAGCTCAGGAAAGATTTCTGCCAATATGCTTGGTATGGTCAATCGTGTCGGTGGTCAGATTTATGCCTTGCTGTTTTTAATGCGAGAGCCCCTTTCGTTAGATGAAATCTGTGATTTATTGAAAACTTCAAAAGGTAATGTCAGTGTCAATATTCGACTGTTAGAAGAGCAGGGTTTAGTCCGGAAGGTTTGGGTTAAGGGAAGTCGTAAAGATTATTATGAAGCGGTTCGTGATTATCCTAAGAAACTTATCAAAGGTTTCTTTGACCGCGTACGTGACGGCATTGAACATAGTTTGCGTATTATTGAGCAATGTCGTGCTGATTTAGATGGTTCTACTGAGGCTTTGGAAGGTGATGATCTAAAAGATGCTGAATTCATGAATGTGCAACTGGATATTCTCCTGGCCTTTTACACTTTATCCAGTGAAATTTTCGATGATTTTTACCAAGGTAAAAAAGTCGATATTGATATTCTGCGTCGAGCTACTCTAGGATAATTCGTGCCAGCCATAGCTTTCTTTGACGTCGATAAAACAATTATCCAGGGCTATAGTGGCTATTATGCGACCATGCATTTAATGAAGCACGGGGCGATCCGTAAGCGTCGCATTGCCAAAGCCATTTTTTATAAAGTTATCAGTAAAATTTACCGGGCGGATGTCCGTAAAATTTATGAAACCGTTTTAGGAGACATGGCAGGGTCGCCTATTGAGTCAGCTATGGCTATCGGCGCTGAATGTTTTCAGAGTGATATTTACCCACGTATTTTTACTGATGCTCTCCAGTTGCTTCAGTATCATCAGCAGCAAGGACATCTGATTTATTTAGTGAGCTCGGGCCCTTATATGGTTCTTAAATCTTTAGGGGATCATATCGGAGCCAATGCTGATTGGACCCCATGCCCCGTTATTAAAGATGGTATTATGCAGAAGAAAATCAAAGAACCTTTGGCTTACAAAGATGGCAAATTAGAAGTAGCTAAAGCTGTGGCGGTTGAGCATGGAGCTTCGTTACAGGAATGTTTCTTTTACACGGATAGTATGGATGATATTGCTTTATTAGAATCAGTAGGACACCCTTGCGCAGTAAACCCAGATTCACAGTTATTAAAGCATGCCGAGCGATATGGTTGGCCAGTGAAACACTATGACCAGTGTATAGGAGAAGCTTATGCCACGACCTAGTTTTTTTTCATTAATAGTAGGGATTTTTTTAGTGACGGCCTGCTCAACGCAACCGGTGGATGAGTCTGTCAAAGTAGGAGATGCTTTTGTTACGGCGTACTATGTTGAAACCAACCTAGCAACATCTAAGCAATATTGTGTGGCGGTAGCCTGCGAAAAACTCAAACAAGAAGAAAAGTTACGTGAAGGGCAGTCTATTGACGCGGCCACTAAACGTCCTAAAATTGCTAAGAAATTATTAAAGCAGCTTGATGCGGGAGTTGATGCAAAACGGTTGATCTATCAACTAACTGTTCATGCGGATGGTCTAGAACCTTTTACCCGTGAAGCCTATGTTAAGGTGCGCAAAGCTGAAGGTCAGTGGAAGGTTAGTCAGTTTGCTGAGTTGAAAAACGGCATGCCTGATACAGGCTTGTAAGCATCAGCTGATAGACTTTTTTTCGTGGAACTTTCACAGTCATCTGGGGATTAAGCCACAGGGGACTTTCTTTTAAACGGTTTAATGTTTTAGTTCCCAATTGCTGCGGTAATACAACCACCCATTTTAAACGCCAGGTATGCCAGGGATGCTGTGCCGCATAATGGGTGCCCGCGTTTAACTTTTGCTGTGTTAACTGGATCAGCTCGTTTAACAAGGGTTTTGCTTGCTGTAGGGTGTCTTGATTTAATAAGTTTTTTGCGCTCAGTCCGAATTCTGCTAATTTTTCTTCTGGTAAATAGCAACGTCCATTTTGTAAATCATGAGGTAAATCTCTGAGGATGTTGACCAGCTGTAAACCTTTCCCAAAATCAATACCGGTTTGTTCTATGTCAGGATGGGGCCAGCGGCGTGCAAAATCAAAATGTAATTTTAAGATGCGGGTCCAGAAGAGGCCGACGCAACCTGCAACGGAATAAGTATAGGCGTCTAGTTCTTCCATGTTTTGTAATGACTGGATGTTTTTTGTGGAGTCTGCTGGGAAGCGTTCTAAATCTAAAATCATGCCAGTGGTGATTTCATCGACTAAATCGCAAATTAATTTGAGATCAAAAGGTGAGAGTTTGCGGAGCTCGTGAAATAATTCTGGGACGGCTAACAATAAATCCCGTTCACTGGGGTTGTCGGCC
>JAJFLM010000029.1 GCA_021772655.1 Deltaproteobacteria bacterium | reverse complement strand
CCCCAATCAATCTGGATTTGGTCTACAACTCGATGACGATATGTTCCAAGAGGCAGTTGCTGATAATGGCTTCACATTGACACTATAGAATCAATAGATCGTTTACATTGTAAATTTTTGTTATTTGTTTTGTCACCTTTTTGAAAAAAGGTAACACCAAAAACTTTTAACAAATGTCTATAACATAGAGTATACAATGAGTCTGTTAGTTAATTGATCAATCCTTAAAAGTCTTTTTGATTCTTTTGTAATGCCCTGAATGTAATTGTAATTATTTCAGCGGACAGGGCAAGCCTCCATAAGCATTAAGCTAAGGTTCGGATGCTTGAGCAAGTAGGGTAAGAGTTGAAGGTTTTTTTCGACGTTTTTGCTTAAGAGCAAATCGGAGAAACCCCTTCTGGATCTGTTGAAACAGGTGATCAACGTGATCCCAACTACGGCTAAAAGCGGTGATGAGTTTATCAGCCTTACCTTGCAGAAATAGCAAGGCTTTAGGCAAACTCAATTCGCCTGCACTTGTCCAACGATACGGCATTGCCAGCCACTGGAACAGCAACAACGCAAGTAATCGGGCATAAAATTGACACAAGACCCGCTCGATTCGCCAGATGCCAATTACGTCCAGTTTGGCATACGACTTCCATAATTTGAAGATCAATTCAATCTGCCAACGGAGACGATAAAGTAGTCGTACTTGTTCTGCACTGGCAAGGATTTTGGGAATGTTGGTGACATAGAGTGTCCATGCTAATAACTCTAAGACCCATGGTGCACAAATTTTCCCCTTCTTCTTCGCTGTGGCTTTCGCTTTGCCTTGCCGTTGCGCGATGATAGCATCGGGTAAGCGTTCATAGATTAAACGAACGGGGATGCGTTTTTGCGAGCCTAAATAAACATCACATTCCCCACACGCATCGGTTTGCTCCGCTAAAAACGTTGCTAACGGCAGTTGTTTTAGGCTATGGGGTGCAGCATAAACACCAGCTTGTAACTTGAGACGAGATAGAAAATAGGCTCCGTGTTGATGGAGCTTATCGAAGGTTTGCTGATTAAAAAATCCCAAATCCGCAATCGTGAGTCCACCCGCCACCATGTTGTGCCTCATCACTGGATGCGTCTGATCGGGACTTTTTCCATCCCTGATGTCAATCATCTCAAACCGCCCACTCAAAAACTCATAACAGAGGGTGACTTTCAGACTCGACTTACTGGTGCCACAAAAATAATCCGCTAACTGATCAGGTAACTTAATTTGACTACTATCGTTTATTCGAATCGCAACAAACCGTTGGAGCAACTCGTGTGAGATACCCTGCTGATCATACCAGTGATCAATCGCATAGCCTGTTAATCGTTCCATAAAGTCTACCGTCTTCGTGTTCACACGATCGTGCAGACCACTTTCACTAATTTTGACATCCAACTCGGCTAATATCTGGCAAAACTGATTTAAGCTAGCCGTTGGTGTTTTCAAGCTACCGAGAATCAAGCCCTGAGCCAGTTTCGATGCCGTCAATGGCGATTTGCGCTGTACTAACCCACTCTCGTGACCATATTGACCGCATACTTTTTCAAAAAATGTCTCGATCTGCATGGCTTTGGTGTTATACTTTTTCATAGGAACATGCTACTTTCTTTTGTTTTCGTTGACATAGAAAATAACATGTTCTGCTCATTTAGAACACTAACTTAATGCTTATGGGGCTTGCCCTGTCCGCCGAAATGATTTCAAAACATACCGTGTTTTACTTTTGTAATCGGCAGAAAGATTTTGAAAATTGTTGTGCATTTTCTCCCCTCACAACGTGGGGGGAGATTTAGAGGGGGGATTTTTCCCAATTACTTTCACGACTTTACTACACGACCAAAAAAGTTTTTATGCTTACGGACATGAATGATCATGTCCCATTGATGTCAACTTAAGCATGATTATCGATTTTATCCACCCTCCACCGAAAGCTAAAGCATGTCGGCTAGTATTTTTGTAAGCCTACTAAAGAGACTATTTCGTCCATAAGAGGTCTTAACAGTCGCTTTAGCAGACTTGGGTTTTGTTAGCTGAGTTGGCTTTAGCCCTCAGCATTTTCGGACATATCATTACAGCTCAATCCCGCATATATCGTAGGGACTGGGCTTGCCCTGTCCGCCGAAATGATTTCAAAACATACCGTGTTTTACTTTTGTAATCGGCAGAAAGATTTTGGAAATTGTTGTGCATTTTCTCCCCTCCCCGCGTTGCAGAGAGAGGCTTACAAGTCTCCCATCACAACGTGGGGGGAGATTTAGAGGGGGGATTTTTCCCAATTACTTTCACGACTTTACAAGATTGCGATATATCACTAAAAAATCGAATTAAGCGCGATAACCAGCAAGACTGCCATCGCCAACCGATTGAGTAAGGTCTTGGAGAATCGATTGCCGAACTGCACACCGATAGTTGTACCCAGAAAAATTAACGGCGAGAGCATAAGCGCAAGCAGCAAAATTTCGACACTCATATTATCCGAGAGCAGCAACAGTAACATCACTTGCACAGGCGCATTCAGCAGAAAGAGCGTCAAGATAAAGGCGCGCGTTTGATTGGCATCATAATCGCGGGTAGTTGCCCAGAGCACAACAGGCGGCCCACCCATTGCAACCATACCTTGCAATAAACCACTGATGGTAAATGTGCCGATTGACACAGGTAAGGGTAACGCCCGTTTTTCTTTTTGACGTGGGATGGCACGAATCGCCAACGCAACCAGAATCGCAATACCAACCAATCGCTTGACCTGTTCGGTATCCATATTCTCGAATGACAGCAAGATCATCACCCCAATAGGAACAGTCAGC
>JAJFLM010000280.1 GCA_021772655.1 Deltaproteobacteria bacterium | reverse complement strand
ATTCTTTGAATCAATCATCAACTCAAGTTCTAAAGCATCCGTTGATGGCGCAACTCCAGAGACCAAATCAAAAGGAGTCAATTGTGAGGCACCCTCAATTTCACCGAGGATCGTATTCCCGAGAAAGAAGCGAATTGTTTCACCGGATAAATAATTAAACTCACCGAGGTCATTAGTCATGCCGCTCTGAGTAGCGGTTTCAAAATAAAGTCCGGCGACAGGTCCATCAACAAAGGTGCCGGTTAAAACTTCAGGGGTTGGCGTCGGTGCGGTATCAGTGCCGCCACAAGAAACCAGTAATAAAGCTATGACGAACCAGCTTCCCCGTACATGAGCGTTGAATTTGCGTATCATGAGATAGTTCTCCTAAATAAAGTTTCAATTTCAGGAGCTTTCCCAGGCCAGCTTTTAATCGAGTGCTCAGCTCAAGTGCCCATCCAGGAAGGTGGGCTAAATAGCTGATATCACGGACATAAAAAACGCCATGGGTATACTCCTGCGAATATTCCCATGACGCTAAGTGTATTATCGGAAGGACTCTAGCCTAAGTTGCCACTTAAAGCAAAGCCCGATGTATTATTTATTGTCATCACAGCAACAGCAGCAACAACAACGACATTTTTTTTCTTTCTTATTATTTTTTGTTTCTGGCATGAGAGACTCCTTTTTTTAGCTCGATAATTATCGAACAGTTAGTTTAAAAAATTTTACTTCATAAAATGCTGAATCGACTGCAGCGCTGACTGATTGACCTCGCAATAATAGGACTGCCCGCGCCGTTCGCAGCTAATCAAACCCGCACGCTGTAAGACTTTCATATGGTGTGAGATGGTTGACCGTGAAAGGCTCATGCAATTGCAGGCTGCCGTAAAGGCCTTTTCTATACCCGGGCAGCAACCTTTTTTCTTCGCACTCTCGCCTGTTTTAAAACCAGCGGCAATCAGTTGAAATAGCTTGAGTCGCTCGGGATGCGCCAAGGCCTTGAATAATTGCGCCAGCTCCTTATAGTTCGATTGTTTCATAACTATCGAATAGTTTAATCCTCTGAACCCAAGCTGTCAAGGCACCCAAGCATACAAACGACATTACCCCTAAGCCCCGATTTCTATTGCTATTTTTCCTTAAAATTGGTCATTTACCGCACTCTTAATTCAAAAAAGTGAGGCAAGTGTGGCTAAAAAGAAATATCATTCAATTTTTTCTCCCAGCACATCAAAAGAACGCCGTAAGAACTTTGAAAGCTATTGGGCTTTCTCTCAAGATCATTCTGGAGAGATATATGAGCTTGATAAAGACCTCTCCAAAAAGCGTCAGAAACTTAATTACTTTCAAGAGAATCCTGTTCGTTCTAAAAAACCCTTACCTGATCCAGAAGTCTTCTATCGTAATTATGTTGAATTAAAAGATGACCCTACTCAATTTGATCGCAAAACACTCTTACTGACATGCATTTACAAGTTTGCACGTCATGAATGGGTCGGCATCTCTGGCGCCTGGGATGCCATTCCAAGCATGGCAGATTCAAAGAAGGTAACTGACAAAATTAGTCGCGTTCATCTCGCCGAAGAGTTCAGTCATGTTCGTCTTTTTCATGAAATGTTTCGCACCTTCCAACTGGATAAAGTCCAGTGGGTTCCACTCGGCCCCGTCATGAAACGTGTCTACGGTACTTTTCCTTATGTGCCTGAAATGATTATGAGTGCACCTGCTTTTGTTACAGAATTAATGGGCATTACATTCTATCAACATGTTGATGCCATCCTTGATGACGTCTTTGCTGATGAACCAGCAGCTCGAGACCGCATCAGAGAGTTGTTGAATGAAATCATGGTCGACGAAATTGCCCATATTGGTCAGCGTCGTAATTTCTTAGGTACCGTTGGCATTAAAGCTGCTAAAAAAATGGTGAAGCCGCTTTATAAAATGTTTTTCAACGACATCCCTGAAAGCAAACATTTATTTGATATCAACCAAATGATCAAAGATGGCTTGGCGTTTGATTACAGTACTGTTCCGGCAGCCTTAATGAAGCGCACTTGGGTGCCGAGTTACTGCCAATCAAACAGAAACAACTAGACACCAAAGCCACGAATCAATGCGCGCGTTAACTGATGGCAAAATCGTGCCCGTTCGTTATCTTGCAACTGCATGTTCCGCGCCTCACCAAGCAACTGCTGACCTTCTTGTATTAACACAATAGCTTCAGCCCTGCCCTGCGGGCTTAAATGAGCTGCTTGTAAAACTTGCGTGCCCCGCTCCACCATCTCTCTAGCGTCTGCCTCCAGCTGAGTCGCCACAGCTGTTAGTGAAGGCACCTCTGCAGATTCAGAGGACCTCTCTTGATGAGCATTCGCTTCGGGGTTGGTTAATGGCTTGTGAATATTAATTGCTGACATAGGCTCTCCTGACTCTATAATATGAGAGTACCTATTTTTTTACCCAAACCGTAGCCTTGGTGACTATCAAAGGCCTTCAAATGAATTCCTAATGAATTCATAGCTAGCTCAAGCCCGGAAACAACGATCTTTTTCTTGCCAGATGGCGTTGAGCCATTCCTGATAGTCTGCGCGTATCGACTCTCTGACAGCAGGATCAAGTTTTAATAAATCATCAGGAAATGGGACCTCACGCATATCAACACGGACGCGCCGTAACTTCCCCGCGACGAGATCCCAAAAACTGACTCGCGGTGGATCATAGGAAATACTCACATCAACTATTTTATTGAGTTTAGGTCGCATGACATGAAGCGCTGTACTCACCCCGCCGGCCTTGGGCTTGAGCAAATGATTAAAAGGAGACTCCTGATACTCATGTTTCTTAGCGCTAAAACGTGTCCCTTCAGGAAAAGCGATCACGCATACGGGGTACTCATTAAACTTCCGACAAGCCGTCGCAATATTTTCTAAATCCTTGCCGGCTAAGTCTGGATTTTCCTCTAATTGAGCGCGCGTATAGCGATCTAAAAAAGGGTAATCTAAAATCTCCCAACAAAAACCCATCACAGGAACTTTTCTCAGTTGTCGTTTTAAGAAATATTTAATGTAAGGGGCCCGCCGATGCAGTGCATGAAATAGCACTGCTATGTCCACCCAAGAGCGGTGATTAGATAATACAAAGATCCATTCAGGTTTATCTCCTAGCACCTCTTCCCCAGAAACTTCCCATTGCGTGCCTTGCGTCAGCCAAAAAATGAAGTCATTTCCGTAGTTCCAATAATGGACAATAATATCCAGCCAATGAGTATAGCGCGCTTGTTTAAGAGGATCCTTTGAAAACCGTTTCAACAAAGAGACGGGATACATAAAAAAGATCGCCGTAATCAGTACATTAATAACGATCAGTAATAATGTGATCGATCCCAGCAACCATGAGGGTAAAAACCTAAGCAAGTGCAATCCCTATTTCTGCAAGTTCTTGCTCGACTAACGGGGCCCAACCCTTATTAGATTTTGGATTAGCCGGACTCGGATGAGATATATAAGAAATCGTGCCCTTAAAATCAGGCATCACTTCCTGGCAACGTTTTTCAGCATAACGTCCGACTCCAATGAGAAACTGTGGCTGCAACGCATTAATCAAACGCACTAAAGCGCGATCACAAATATCGCTGATCAATTTCTGTTGTGCTTTGGGCATAACTTCTGGAGTCAGGTTACGGCCCGTCTCATGAAGAAATAGTAAGGGGCAATAGTTCACCACTAAGAATCTCTTAAAAAAGTTCTCCGCCGTCCCAAAACGCTCTTGGGCCCAACCCCATAAACGTTTGCCACTCACTTCACTACGCTTACAAGCAAAACCATCTACCGGCTTTTTAGGATGCAGCTTTTCTGGAGCGCCTACCTCGGCTTCGACGCCTACCCAATCGCGCACAAAACTGACTTCACCAAAAGGGATGCCGGTCTGAGCCATCCCCCACGGACCTGGATTCATCCCAAGAAACAACGCCTCTTTAGGTCCCTGCGCATATTTTTTTATATAGAGGTCCCATGGCTTACGCGCATATTCGAGTGGGTTGTAAACGTAGGCCACCGGATCAGAAAAAGTCAGCTGCGCTAGCTCCTCACAGAGTTCATCAAAGATGGTATTGAGCTTTGACATAGCCTTCCCTAACAAGTCACTGAAAATACTTCAACTCTACTAAATACTTCCATATTTGGGAGTTATTCTGCTAGAAGAACCCCATGCAAGCAAAGCAACTCTGGCACACGATTTGCGCTGACCCTTTTAGAATTTTCTTTCCCATTGGAACCGCACTTGCGGTTGTCGGCGCCCTCTACTGGCCCGGGCTGTGGCTAGAAATCATCTCCAACTACCCATCTCGTTTTCATATCCTGATGATGATTTATGGATTTATGTGGGCCATGATTCAGGGCTTTATCACCACCGCCGTACCGCGACTGACCGGCAGCAAGACCCTCTCGTCCACTGAACTCATGCTGCTGCTCTCCTGTTTCAGTGCCATTATTATCAGCTTATGGCGCCAACAGTATTTGCTGTGTCACTTATTATTTTTTACCAACATCATCTTATTGCTGGGCATCCTAGGAAAACGTTTATTGCGCAGCCAGCGTAGCTTACCACCGACCTTTGTTTATTTACCTGCAGGCTTTCTTGCAGCGCTGATGGGAACTTTCTTAAGCATACTTATCAGCATTCACCCCTTCACGCAGGCCGCTATGTTGACCGCACTGGCCAGCAACCTGGTCTTTCAAGGGCTTATCTTATTCTTACTACTTGGCATTGGCGGATTTTTGATTCGTTCTATCTTGGGTTGGGCAGCACCACTGCCAACGAATCAAGGTGATGCCATGCCTACTTTTCGCAATGCCGGGGATGTGAAGTGGCACGTACTTGCGGCTATTTTAATATTGGGGAGTTTCTTCCTAGAAATCTGGGCACCTCAAGCTGGCCGCTTAATTCGTGCTGTGGTCAGCACCTGCGTTGTATTTCTTCAACTTAAAATACACCGCAAGGTAATCAGTGGAAAACTCAGCGCCTACACCCTGCAATTAGCGATGTTCCTTTTAATTGCTGGACTGTGGGGGCAGATATTTGCACCCGCCGCCTACCGTATTACATGGCTTCATTTCACATTTATGGGAGGCTTTTCCATTAGTGCTTTTTCAATCGCCACACGTGTCATTCTGAGCCACTGTAACTATTCTGAACTACTCCAAAAGCGTTACACCCCTTTTACCGTGTCGATGACACTCATATTATTCGGACTGAGCTCGCGCGTTGCGGCTAACTTTTTCCCAGATGCCTTCTTTTCGCATTTAAGTTATGCGGCCTTTGCCTGGGTACTCGGCATAGTGATTTGGAGCAGTGCTATTTTATCCAAGCTCATGCGCAATACCTTTCAACAAACTCAAGCCTCATAGCCCCTATAGATAAGGGCCGAAACTTAAGTTCCGACCCTTATCAAAATAACTACATAACGACTGCCACCAATTAAAAAAGTAACAGGTAAGCCTCTAAATCTTTCCAAACAGGCTTTTCAGCAAGTGACTTGCTAGGAATAACTTCAGAGCTCACCCACTCCGCCTCTGGCTCTGTTTTTTCTTCCGGACGGAATACACCAGGGCGCGTGATATCTTCATTAGGCACCATGGTTTCGACTTCGAAAATAACACCGTCATCTGCAACGGCATCATCCGTAGGGTCGATAGCCCCTGGCTCATCTTCAATCCCAACGTTACCTTCGTCTGAAGGGTGAGCATCATCAGCAAGCTCATCTTCTACTTCATCAACCACATCATCTGTATCCGTATCAGCCAGATTGCTATCGCAGACATCACCAATACCATCAGCATCGGTATCAAGCTGATCTGAGTTGGCTATTAAAGGACAGTTATCCGCTTGCTGCGTTGGCCCACGACGACATTCATGCTTGCGTTTAACATATTCACGTAAAAGACGAGCTGGAATTGCTGGCTTCCGTAATACGCGAACCTGGTTACAAATTCCATCACCATCACGGTCCGCATCACAAGCATCACCCCAGCGATCGCCATCTAGATTTGCCTGATCACTATTAGCAATTCGCGGGCAATTATCAGCTGCGTTTTCAATGCCGTCATCATCTCTATCAGAGTCACAGGCATCACCCTGCTCATCACCATCAACATTCCGCTGTGTCCGGTTGAATTGCTCGGGACAGTTATCAACATCATCATAATGTCCATCGCCATCACTATCTTGAAGCAAAGCCGGGACAGCCGACGCTTCATTTTCGAGCTCTACCGCTTCGGCCGGAACTACTTCGGAATCAAAAGGTAAGTTATTAGTGAATAAATTATCTGATGGTTCATTTGAATTACAAGCCGCTGTGGAAGCCACAATTAAACAGAAAACACTGACTTGAACTATCTTTAAAATATTTGTTTTCATTATATTTTCTCCGTTTTGCCTCATCATTGCCCTACCTCTCTATTCTCGGCCTATTAGCAGGGTCAAGTTGCTAAAAATAGTAGGGTGATTGTATTTTTTTTAATTTTTTAGTGAACAAAATAAAGCTAGTGAAATCAATGGCTTTCGACTAAAATCACTCTCCACAAGCGGCCCCTCAGTGAATAATAAAGTCCCTGCTCCACTCACAAACCAAACTTGCACCGTACTCCTGTTTCTGGCAAAGAAAGCTATGCTATATAAGACACTAGGCACTTCAGATCTCAAAGTCAGTCGTATTTGCCTTGGCACCATGACCTGGGGAGAACAAAATACCCAGGCTGAAGGCTTCAGCCAAATGGACTATGCTGTGGAACGTGGGATCAATTTCTTTGATTGTGCCGAGATGTATCCTGTACCACCACGGGCTGAAACCCAGGGCAGTACTGAAACTATTATTGGCCATTGGTTTAAGGAACGTGGCACCCGTGATCAAGTTATCTTAGCCACTAAAGTATCCGGTCCAGCCGCTTTTGTGGATTACCTACGTGAGGGACCGCAACTAAATGCTCAGCATATCCACCAGGCCATTGATGATAGCTTAAAGCGCCTCCAAACTGACTACATTGATTTATATCAAGTCCACTGGCCCGCACGACCCACCAACTTCTTTGGCCAACTAAGCTATATCTATCCCGAAAATGATAACAGTACGGCTATTGAAGAAACTTTAGCCGTATTACATGAACTCGTTGATGCTGGAAAGATTCGCTATATTGGCCTGTCGAATGAAACCCCCTGGGGCGTGCATCGCTATTTAGAATTAGCGAAAGAAAACTCTTGGCCTCGCATTGTTAGTATTCAAAACCCCTATAACTTACTCAATCGTAGCTTTGAGATTGGGCTTTCTGAATTCACGCACCACGAACAAGTCGATCTATTGGCCTACTCTCCCCTTGCCTTCGGCGTCTTATCAGGAAAATACATTGAAAATTGTTCTGAGCCAGGAGCACGGCTCAACCTTTGGGGAGAACGTTATGGTCGCTATACCAACGAACGCGGCATTGAAGCCACCCGTGCTTACGTAAAATTAGCGCGTGACCATGGGCTCTCTCCTACACAAATGTCACTGGCATTTATTAATTCGCGACCTTTTTTAGGGGCCAACATTATTGGAGCGAGTACACTGGAACAACTTAAAGAGAATATTGAAAGTATTCAGCTAAGCTTAACTGAAGATGTTATCAACCAGATTGAAGCTATCCATCTGCAAAATCCCAATCCGTGCCCTTAATCCAAAAATATCGTCATACCCTCATGAGGACGTGCTTGCATTTGAGCAAACTTTTTGCGCAACCAAGCCTTAAAGAATTGTCGGGTTTGAGGAATCAATAACAAAAAGCCTAAGGTATCGGTAAGTAACCCCGGAGTGAGCAAAACCATCCCGGCTCCAAAAATAAGTAAGCCGTCTATCAGTGCCTCACCCGGCATCAAACCTTGATTTAACTGCAACTGAATCTCACGCCAGGCCTTCAGACCTTGCCAGCGTGAAAGCGCAGCACCTACGATGCCTGTTACTACAATCAAGAGTAAAGTAGGTACAAAGCCCCACTCAGCCCCTAACTTAATCAAAATAACCATTTCCAAAAAAGGGATCGTAATAAATAGCAAAAGGAGTTTAAAGAACATGGCATAAACTTAGTCTAATTTGAGTAGCAGTCAAGCGACCGACTTGCCATTATTAACAAATATTGATTTTTTAAGCGCTCCACATGATAATTCCTTGCTTGACGCTAAAAAATCAGTCTGAATAAATCCCTTCATGAGTTTATTGAGGAGTCCACAAGGGCCGCAGCGCATTGTTTGTTTGACCGAAGAGCCCACAGAGATTCTTTATCTACTAGGCGAGCAAGAACGTATTGTGGGGATTAGTGCCTACACAGTCCGACCACCTGAAGCTCCCCAACAAAAACCTGTTGTGTCGGCCTTTATTGGTGGCAATGTCGAAAAGATATGTGCTCTCAAACCTGACCTCATCATTGGCTTCTCGGATATTCAAGCTGAACTAGCCAGACAGCTTGTCGCGGCTAACCAACAAGTCCTTATCTTCAACCAACGGTCCCTACAGGAAATACTCGATGTCATTATTACAATTGGAAATCTCGTCGGGAAAACTTCTGAAGCCAAACAATTAGCTAACTCATATATCGGCCGACTCGAACGAACAAGAACCCGCAATTTTAAAAAACCAGTGCGCCCTAAAGTTTATTTTGAAGAATGGGATGAGCCTATGATTTGTGGGATTCATTGGGTGAGCGAACTCATTGAAATCGCTGGCGGCACAGATGTTTTTGCTACGCGCTCTCGAGGTAAATTAGCTAAAGAACGTCAGGTTACGGTTGAAGATGTTGCTCAAGCGGCTCCAGATATTATGCTGGCCTCTTGGTGTGGCAAAGCCTTAGACAAACCAGCGGTTTATCAGCGTACTGGTATGGGCACTATTCCTGCTCTTATTAATAAACAACTCTACGAAGTACCGGCTTCGATTATTTTACAGCCGGGCCCGGCTTGTCTTACCGACGGGCTCGATTTTATCGAAAACATCTTAACAAGTACTTAATGACCTAAGAAAGTTTGCAGTTCATTCTTAGTCAGTAAAAAATCCCGCTGAATCTCTGAATAGCGCCGTTTCTGGTCTAAAATCCGCTGAGCAGCACTCAGTACATCTGATGAATCTTTTGTCCCTCTCTCGTACTCTTCCTGAATAAGCCGGAGATATTTTTTAATTTTATTAACATTCACTTGCACGCTATGAACTAAATCATGCCGCAATGTGAGAATATGCTTTAACTTTCTAAACTGGGCTTCAAGTTCACGCTGCTTTTGCTTGGACTGCAACTTAACCCCCTTAGACCTCAACTTCAGTGATTTGGCCTCACGACTTGATTGCAAGCCATCAAACAGATTCATTTTCATCTGAACCCCGGCGACGTACTCATCACGTTCCTCAAGCGCAAAGCGCTCTCGTTCTCGAAAAGGATACAGGTTATAACTTCCGTACGCATCCACTGAAGGTGTCCACCAGAGATTCGCTTTTTTCTTCGCATAATCTAAGGCCTCCGCCTGCTGCGCTAACAGCTGCACGTCATAATGATCTTCCACATGAAACTCAGCATCAAATAAACTATCATCATGCTTATGGCCCAAACCACCCTGCAAAGCCACTTGAGTATTCAGCGACAAACCTAGCACGGATTGCAATAGTTCTAAGGTATGTTCATGATCTTCTTTTATGATGGCGAGCTCTTGTCCAAGGCGACTCTGAAAAATAGTGAAATCTAATTTATCGGTTTCTGTCGTTAAACCAGCCTTAATCCGATTCTCTACCAGACGGATATTCTTTCGGTTATTTGTTAGCGCATGCTGATAATGTCGGATCAGATCCTTTAGAAATACTCCCTTCACAAATAAATTGCGCGCTCGACGCAACTCACTCAAATAATATTTTTTCGCCTGGGTACTCTCAATACTAAGTTCTTTTTTCCGCTTCTTCTCTTCCAAGTAGTCACGACCACCTTGCAATAAATTGACATTTCCCTCGACACCCGCAACAGGCTGAGTCATACGCTTTTGATCCAAGGTTTGAAAAGTTTCTCCACCCCCCTGAGCAGAAATCTTCGGCAAGAAGGAACGCGGCAAATGGCCTGTCTTAGCCTTTGCCGCACCCACAAATGTTTCAGCTCCCTGCACAGCTAAGTTTTGCTGCTGTACCAGCCGCGGCAAGTCATTAAAAGATATTGTTCTAGCCTGAGCTAGACTCGTAAAAGCCAGACTCAACCAAAACATGCCAATAATTAGTAAATAGTGTCTTCTCACGAGCATCTCTTTAGTTAATCAAGGTTCTTAAAACGAACGACCAAATCCTTACCTTTTTCTTTAATAGTAAGCTCTATATCAAAAGGTTTACGCGATGGTTTGGGGGCCTGCCCCTTAAAATTCTTTTTCTCTGCAGTTAATGTGAAAGCTGTTTTATTCTCTTCACCGGCTTGCTTCACGATCAGTGCTGCCGCTACCGTCTTTTCAAAGTGGTTTACAGGCACAAGCTCCATATGCTCCGCACTATAAAGATAAACCCGAACGGTACGGTCTTCTGCACGGACTAATTCCGCACGATAAGCTAAATGATGAGATTTATCGTGAACCTCTGCTAAGACACCGCCGTATTTCCCGGCTAACTGTACATGGTGCCCATGATGCCCCTCATGCGCCCAGGCCGATATACCAAATATAAAAGCCAACAAAAGATTTAATGCGATTATTTTTTTCAAAACTCCTCCTTTTTAAGTGATTGGGAAACAATTCGTTCTATTGATTTACGCCCAAACCGATAAAACAGTGTGGGCGTCACGAGTATATCTAATAGAGTCGATGACAACAGACCACCTACTATGACAACAGCCACGGGATAAAGAATTTCTTTTCCGGGAGCCCCTCTAGAAAATAAAATAGGGGCTAAAGCTAAAATAGCCGTGAAGGCAGTCATAAACACGGGGACCAAACGTTCTAATGTTCCACGCACGACCATATTCACATCGAAAGTTTCACCCTCTTCCTTCACTAAATGGATATAGTGACTCAGCATCATGATACCATTCCGACTGGCTATGCCACAAAGCGTAATAAAGGCAATCAATGTCGCCAAAGATAACACCCGTTCTGTCAAAAAAATTGCTAGCAGGCTCCCGATTAAGGCTAACGGAACATTCACAATAATTTGCAAGGTAATGGGGACCGAACGAAAATGAAAATAGAGTACTAATAGAATCCCCAACAGCGACAACAACCCTAATAATAAAATACGTTGAGACGCGGCTTGCTGGCTCTTAAACTGCCCATCAAACTTGATAAAATATCCTGCCGGCAGTTCGACTTCTGCCTGAATTTTATTCTCGATGTCAGCCACGAGACGCCCTAAATCGCGTCCCGAAGAGTTACCAGAAATAGCCAAGCGTCGCAGCATATTTTCTCGGTTAATCATATTAGGACCGTTGCCTTTATAAACTGCAGCAACGTCTTCAACTAAAACCGGAATACCATTGGGGAGTATCCGTACAATCGCCTGCTTAATGCGTTCAGGTTCTGCCCGAGACTGCTCATCAAAACGCATAAATAACTCATAATACTTCTGGCCTTCTAATACCTGACCGACGACACGACCATTTAAGGCAGCCTCTAACTCTTCCGTCAATTTACCTGCTCTAATCCCGCTGCGACCCGCCGCTTCACGATCCACAGCAATCTTTAATTGCGGGACCAAAACCAAGGGCTCCATCTGCACATCCACCAAACCCTCAACGGCTTGCACAGCATCCATTATCTCAGCACCGAGTCGCCTAAGTTCACTCAGATCTGAGCCAAACAGCTTAATGACAATCTGTGCCCGCACCCCTGACAATAAATGGTCTAAACGATGTGAGATCGGTTGGCCGATATTTATAGAAATTTCAGATGAGACCGCCGCAATTTTTTCGCGAATCTCCTGCAATACTAAAGGGCGTGCTCGTCCCTTATCATAGAAATCAACATCGATTTCGTTCCAATAAACCCCTTCGGCGTGCTCATCCAATTCAGCGCGGCCTGTGCGTCGAGTGGTTGATTTAATCTCTGGAATCTTTAACAAGGCCTGTTCTGTTAATACGCCTATTTGATTCGAAGCACTCAAAGCAATCCCTGGAGTCGCCGCCACACCAATGGTAGCCGTCCCTTCATTAAACTTAGGCAAAAAGTCTCGCCCCATAAATGGAAGAAGGCAAAGCGCTGCT
>JAJFLM010000279.1 GCA_021772655.1 Deltaproteobacteria bacterium | reverse complement strand
GGCTCTGTTTCATCCCCGGGCCGGACAC
This sequence comes from Deltaproteobacteria bacterium, assembly GCA_021772655.1. Lineage (GTDB taxonomy): Bacteria > UBA10199 > UBA10199 > 2-02-FULL-50-16 > JAJFLM01 > JAJFLM01. Next base: position 12,808 of record JAJFLM010000279.1, on the reverse strand, counting down.
AATGACTTGTTCGAATATCCGGAGGTGGTCGAGCGGGTGATCGCCTTCGTGCGGGAACAGGTGCCCGGCACAGCCGCCGACCCCAACGAAGCCTACAACGCGGCCGATTAGATCGCATGGGCGGTGTGAGCCAGTTGACTCGTTCGGCTGCGCGACTATCCCACCACGTCGGCCGTAAGTATGGCGGCAAGTCGGCGCTCCGTGTGACATCCCTCCGGAACGATAGTACCGGCGGTACGGGCGAAATTCTGCGCTGACGATGGCACACTCGAATGTCCGGGGTTGGCTAGGACTGCCCCTGCAGGCAATATCGCCAGGATGGGGAGTTTAACCCCGGTTCCGGACTCGCCGGCCCCGATGTCGGCCATCGAGCCGATTCTGTCTGGTGTATCCTCAGAACTGGTCATGACCGGCGCCGCGATGCAACGAACGGGAAAATGACCCGCAAGAGACATTGGTGCCGCCGTAGGAGTTCGAGCACTGGTCTCTGACGACGCTGCGCAACAAGCTCATCAATATCGGTGCCACGGCGGTGCGGCATGGCCGCTAGCCATTACAAATTGCAATTGATTGCAATCGGCCGCACTGGCGCTTGCCTCCCCGAAAATCGTTTGAAAGCCGCAGAAAACCCGGAGTTTCAGACATTTGGGGGGAAACCGGCTGGCTCTGAAGACAAATTTGCAGTTGGGTTCCGGCCTATAACAGGCTCCCCGCCGCGTTGTTGACGAACAACTCCCCATACCGGATGTAACGGGCGAGCATGGCATCCGATGTATGACCAGTTTGCTGGCGTATGGCGAGAGTGCTAACTCCCGCCATCGCCGCGCTAGTCGCGAGCCCCGCCCTTAGCGAATGACCGGAATAGTAATCTGCATCGAGGCCGATGGCCTTCGCCCTCAACTTGACGATGGCGGAAACGGATCGGGTCGAGAGCCGTTTCTTGCTGATACGCCCGTGCCGGGTGACGGGCCTGAACACGTGGCCGGTTTCAATGTCTGCCGCCTCAACCCACGTCTCATAGGCATGAACCGGGCAGAACCGTCCCCGCGCTATGGGAATGCCGATCCGCCGGCCCTGGCTTGTCTGGTCGGTCTTGGATCGCCGGATATTGACGATCATGCCCTGGCACACGACCTCGATGTCGCCCCGGTCCAGCGCCACCAGTTCCGAACGCCGGAACCCTCCAGCGAAACCCATCAGCAGTAATGCCTTGTCCCGAATGTCTCTCGGCCGGTCTCCCAGCGTGGCCATGATCCGAAGCAGGTCTTCCACCAGCAGGGGTTTAGCCTGGCGCTGAGGTGCGCCGTGGGTTCGCTGTATGCCCCGCAGGACAGCTTTAACTAGTTTCGTAGGTGTTGGGGAGGGGAACCCCTTGGCCTCGTGGCCAACGCTGATGGCCGCCAACCGGCGCTTCAAAGTCGTGACGGACAATGCCTCCGCATGATCGCTCAAGTACGCGGCGACGGTCTCAGGGGATGTCGGAATGCTTCCTCCCCAGGCCGCGAAGTGGTCTAGGTCTGACCTGTAGGCTCTCCGGGTGTTTTCGGAAACGGCCTCCCGGACGTATTCCCTGACCGTTTCCGACAGGGGGCCGTCGACCCCAATTCGAGTGATGTCTGTGCTCATTTTGGGTTCCGATAAGAGGGTATTATCGGGAGTTAGAACCGGCCACATGACGGCGAGCCTCGTTCAATTTCGGGAGGTCCTTCCGGAGAAATTGCAACCCTTCGGCCATGACCTGCGATGGCAGTCCGCACACTTCCAGGTCCGCCATTTGGAGTAGCTGGTCTCCCACCTCCCAGCGGAGGCGGCGATCAACCAGACCGCTCTCAACGCGAAAGAGCATGCCACCGAGAAATCGGGCGCACCCCTGGCCCGGGAGATGGTGCGCAAACCAGCGGGTGGTCTCGCACTTGGTTTCTAGAAACAGCCGCATGGCCTGGTTGCCTTCGCGGACATGCATGTCGTAGGCCCATCCCGGCACGGTACCGATCAGCTCTTCCTCAGGGAGGTCGTCGGGCTGGCTATGGCGGGTTAACCCCCGCGCCTCTGTCGACAGGAGGATCAGGAAGGGCGCCAATATCTCACCTGACTTTCTCAACCCTTCACGGCAAACCTCAACGATGGTGTCGGGGAAACCACGCTCGCACAGCGCATCTAGAACCCCGTTGGGATCGCCCTTGCGCTTGCGTAAACCCTCAGACCGGCACCTGTCGGTGCCAACAGCGAACCAGAGGGCGAGTGCGCGTTCGGGCAACGCGCCCCGCCCCACGATCCGATCTAGCAATACGGGGATCGGCTTGAAGGTCAGCTCCAGCCGCGCATGGTCGAAAGCTGAATGAAACTCGCTGACGTAGAGCAGATCATCCGCCGCCCGGCACTTGCTGGCCGAACTCAGCCGGTGAACCAGATAGCTTGCGACAACCCACTCGCCGCCGATCTTGGCACGCCATGCCTTCCCCTTCAGCGCGGCGGTGACAATCGCCACGGCTTCGAAATCGGCCACGCCGATATCCTCATAGGCCGTGATGCCGATGCGTCGCCACAGGCGCTCTGGAGAGTCCCGAAGGAGCGTCGCCGCCGCCCTAAGCGCCAGGTCTTCCCGACCCCTGCGGATCGCCTTCTGCATGAGGCTCATCGCCAGCCAGGGATTGATGTCCAGGGAGGCGAAGTCCGGTCGCTCGCCATTCCGAACAAGAACCTCGTCGGCGAGCTGGTCGCGATAGTGCTGGAGAATGTGGGGTCCGTTCATCATGTCCTCCTCCTTGAATGCAACGAAGGAGGACGAAAAACGTGAGTCCCACTATTGACGTTAGCTTATTGTCCCGAAGTGTAAAGGTAATTAGCCGCGCAGCTTTGGCTCTATAAAGGCAAGAAAGAATCGAGTGTTCACTATACCTCATTGCGATTTCCCAATTTCCGTCAGTACAAGGATGCATGAGCCGAGATGACGCTACGCCTGATTCATACATCGGACTGGCAGATCGGGAAGGTATTCCGGTTTGTCGATAATGCGACGATGGGACTACTTCAGGAAGCGCGTCTGCGGGCGATCACCCGTCTTGGCGAACTTGCCGGTCAGCACGATGTCCGACACATATTGGTCGCCGGCGATGTCTATGACATGGAGGCGCTGTCACCGCGCTCGCTCAACCAGCCTCTTGAGCGGATGCGCAACTTCGGGGACGTTCATTGGCACTTATTGCCGGGAAACCATGATCCTCATCGCCCGAACGGGCTCTGGGATCAGCTTCAGCGCAAGGGTCTGCCTGACAACGTGCATATCCATATCGCGGCGGATTCCGCGATCTTTGAGGGAGATTCGTTTGCTCTCTTACCGGCGCCGCTGCACCATCGCCGCACGCTTGATGATCCAACCGCCTATATGGACGAGGTTGACCTTCCGGACGGTCTTGTACGCGTAGGGCTTGCCCACGGCACCGTGACCGGCTTCGGCTCCGATGACAAGGACATCCCCAATTACATCGCCCCGGACCGTCCTACGCGCGCCGGTCTGTCCTATCTCGCTCTGGGCGACTGGCATGGCCAGAAGAAAATCAATGACCGGTGCTGGTACAGCGGCACGCCAGAGACAGACGCTTTCGACGTGATCGGCGGCGGTCAGGCCCTGCTCGTCGAATTTGAAGGGCCGGGCGCGGCTCCTGCGGTGACGCCGCTGCCAACAGTGCACTACGAATGGATCACGCTTTCAGAGCAGATCAAGAGCCGGGCGGAAATCGACTACCTCGCTGGAAAACTGCGGGGCGTCGCCGACGACCTTGATCGCGTCCTGGTCCATCTAGCGGTGGAGGGCGCTCTGTCCCTGGAGGATCGCCAGTATTTTGAAGAGCAAATCGTTGACGGTGTTTCAGCCGCGTTCTGCTTCATCCGGGTCGATGACCGGCGCCTGTTCCCGCGCCCCACGCCTGAAGATCTTGATAAGATCGACCGCGGCGGCTTTGTGCGCACAGCCGCCGAAGAGCTGAAACGAAAGGCAGAAGAGGGCGGTGATGCCGAGCGCGAAATCGCCGCCGAGGCTCTGCAACGGCTTTATATCGAGCACATGAAGCTAGAAGCGGGGCGGGGATGAAACTGCGATCCTTGGCCCTTAATCAATTCAAGAAATTTACCAGTCCGATGCGCCTGGATGGCATCGACGACGGCCTGAACGTCGTGGTCGGTCCGAATGAAATGGGTAAGTCCACTTTACTTGACGCCCTGCGAGCGGCCCTCTTCGAAAAATACAGCTCAAAAGCGCAGCCCATCACCGCCTTGCAGAACGGTCGCAATCAGGCCGGGCCGGTTGTTGAACTGGCTTTCGTGCTTGATGACGGCCTCTACCGGGTGACCAAGCGGTTTATCAAAAAGCCCTATGCCCGTCTGTCCTGTCCCGACGGGCGTACGCTTGAAGGTGATGCCGCCGAGGACACGCTACGCAAGCTGTTGGGCTTCGATGAACCCGGCAAGACGGGCGCAAAGGCGGAAACGCTCGGCATGTGGAACGTCCTATGGGTACAGCAGGGGCAGTCCTTCGGCGTGCCCGATCTCCCAGAGAGTGCACGATCAAACCTTCATAGCGCACTGGAATCCGAAGTCGGAACTGTGCTGGGCGGCCGGCGGGGCCGCGCTCTGCCTCAGGCGATCGAGAAGCAGCTTAGCGAGCTGGTCACGAGCAACAGCAGGCCGCGAGGCGCATACAAGGACCTCATCGAACACACTGATGATCTGCAAGACGAGCTTGAGGGCCTGCGCACGCGGCGCCAGGAACTTTCCAAGACACTCGATGACCTCGAAGAAGCCCAGGAAATGCTGGCACGCCTGTCCGGCGGTGACCGTGACGAGGCAGATAACAAGGAGCTGGCTGAGGCGCGGAAACGGCACAGTCAGCTCGCTGAGTTGGAAGCCCGGATAAAGGCCGCAGCCAGTGACCTTGAGCTGAAAAAGCGCAACCTTGAGCAGGTCGAACAAGTACAGACAGAGCGTTCCCGCTTGAGGGTCAAAATCACATCGGAAGAACAGGTGTTGGAGACAGCCCGCAAGCGGCTGGACGAAGTGCGTCAACAGGAGAAGGCGGCCCGTTCGCAGCTTGACGCGTTGCGGGCCGGTGTTCGCGAGGCCGAGGCGGGCGTCACCAAGGCCGACGAAGCCGTCTCACAGCAGCGTCGCACAATTGGCGCGGTAGAGCGCCAGGCCCGGATTCGCGAGCTTGAGGGCCGATGCGAGAAGGCGCAAACCGCTGAAAAGCGTCAGCGCGAAGCTCAGCAGGGTGCCGCCGCTATCCTGGTTACGGACGAGGTCATCGAGGGGATACGCGGTGCCGCGAAGGGATTAGAGACCGTCGAAAGTCGCCTGAGTGCAGCCGCCACCCGCATCATTTTTAACATGGCGCCGGAGGGTTTGTCCGGCATTGAAATTGATGGTCAGCCGCTGACGCCCGAACAACCGTCGGTTCAGGCCGTTGAGCCGACCATGATCGCGATTCCCGACCGTGGCCGGATTACGATTGAGCCGGCCATAAAGGACCGCGACAAACTGCTAGGCCAGCAGCGGGAGACCAAGGCTAGGCTCAAGGACGCATTGCAAGCGGGGGGCGCCAAGACCGTCAACGATGCCGAAGATCAGTACACCAAGCGCCAGAAGCTCTTGCAGGGGGTGGAGCTTGCCCGGCAGGAGGCCGACCTCCATGCCCCGTCCACGGATGACCATGACGCCGGGGCGCAGGCGCTTGCCGACCATATCGAGGGTTTGCGGCAGATCCTGACGCGCGAGATGGCTGAACTCGACATGGAAGAACTTCCGGCACACCAGGAGACCGACACCGCATTGCGGGCCGCCCAGGAGCAGGCCGAAGAGGCGCGGGGTGCTGTGGACACTGCGCGGGCCGCGCTGAGCGGTCCAGAGGACACATTAGGCGAGCTTCAAACCGAACTCGGCACTGTCAAGACTCGGTACGACGACGGCAAAGAGCGGCTCGAAAAACTCCGGGGTCAGCTTGCAGACGCCGAAGTGGAATCCTCAGACGATCAGCTTCAGGCCAATATTGATGCAGCCCGGACCGAATTATCTGAGCAGGAAACGACCGTCGCGGATCTGCAGGCGCAGCGCACGGACGAGACGGTGCCTCAACTGGAGGCGCGCGTCGCCCGTCTTGAAAAGGCCATTCAGGACAGGCGAGACAAGCGCGGCAATCTCAAGGAGAAGATCGCCGGGCTTCGCTCTCATGTCGAGGCGCTTGAAGGCGCCGGGCTTGACGAAGCGATTCAGCAGAAGACGCGCGAACTGGAACTTTACGAGGAAGAACGAAGGCACTCAGAGCGTGAGGTGCAGGTTCTCAGCCTCTTGCTGTCAACGTTGCGTGTCGCCGAGCAGGACGCCAAGGAGCGGTACTTGTCGCCGGTACTGAATCGCGTCCGGCCGTACTTGCAGCTTCTGTTTCCCGGTGCCGAAATCACGATCGACGAGAACCTTCACATTGTCGGTGTTGTCAGAGAGGCCGGGTACGAGGAAGCATTTCATCATCTTAGCATGGGAACCCAGGAACAAATCGCCGTCCTCATACGACTCGCGTTTGCGGAAATGCTCGTCGAACAGGGACACCCGGCGACGGTCATTCTTGATGATGCCCTTGTGTTTTCGGATGACCGCCGGATGAGCCGCATGTTCGACATCCTCAATATGGCGGCCCGGAACGTCCAGGTAGTCATTTTTACCTGCCGGGAGCAGCTCTTCGAGGAACTTGGTGGCCGCCAACTGTCATTGCAGCCCGGAAGCGCAGAAGAGCTGGTATCGGCATGAGCAACGTATTGGGAGAAGGAAGATGACCAGCGCTTCTGCACTGATCGGTAGTCTCAGACCGTATGTACGCAGATTAGCAGGCCGCCAATCTATTTTCGCAAACCAAATGGCTGCAGAAATCCTGTTTGTATGACCTATGCAATGTCCAGGAGGGGGCGATGAGGATTAGCAATATAAAGATCAAGAATTTCCGAAGCGTCAAGGAATTATCCATAGATTGCTGCCCGCTCATGACTTTTCTTGGACCAAACAATCACGGGAAATCCAACGTCCTCTCTGCTCTTGAATTTGGATAGACCACGTCGGCAAAACCTGTTGAACAAGACTTCTTTGCGCATCGTGAAGCTGGTAACGACGAACTCTGGGTCGAAATAATTTTCTCTTACCTAACTGCTCAAGAGAAGAACACATTCAAGCGCTATGTTTTGTCTGATGACACCATTTGTATTCGGAAAAGTGCCCGTCTATCTGACGGAGCGGTAGAGGTTTCGTACAACGGTTGGGGCGAGCAGCCGGAGCAGGAATGGCTGCGGGCAGACAAGGCGGGAGACTACACAACTCGGGAAAAAGTAAATGCCACGCCTTTAAGTGACCTTGTGCCGGATGGTGGCCGAATCACGAAGACTCATATCGAGGAGGCTCAGCAAACCTATATTCAACAGCATCGTGAGGACCTTAATTTCACGAGAGCCCTGGAGTCCGGCCCTCTGCTGGGACAAAAGAATGTGGGTGGTGGCGTACTTCCCGAGTTTTTTCTAATTCCAGCAATTCGTGATCTTACGGATGAGATCAAGATCAAAACGACGACAACATTCGGTCGTCTCATGAATCGCGCGGTTCGCGAGATGGCAGAGAGAGACGAGCGCTTTATAGAGGCAAAGGAACAACTCGAAACCGTAATCTCTTCCCTCAATCGCCGTGATGGAGGAGAGGCAGCATCCAACGAACTTGCGGTGCTCGAAAAGGGTATTGAAGCGGAGCTGAAAGCATGGGGTGTGAAGGTCAATATCGAGGTGACCCCCCCTGAAATTGAAAAACTCTTCGAGCTTGGAACGAATATTCATCTCGACGATGGTGTTCGCACGACTGCTGACCGTAAAGGACATGGCCTCCAGCGTGCCATGATGTTCGCACTTCTTCGATCCTGGGCTTCGGCTTTACGCGCAGAGAGGCAGCCGGAGGAAGACGGTGAGGTGAGCGCGAGGCGCCAATCAGACTCTGTGGTCTTCGCAATGGAAGAGCCAGAGTTATTCTTGCATCCGCATGCGCAGCGGAGGCTTTCTACTTCCTTGCGGGAGATATCTGAAACACCTGAGCATCAGGTCTTTCTCTGTACTCACTCCACACATTTTGTCGATCTCGCCTACTACAAGGAAGTGACTATCATTAATAAAGATGATCCGGTTACAGGCAGTCGCGTTAGGCAGTGCGCCGCCGAGCTTTTTGGAGGCTACGATGTGGCAGATCAAAAAAAGCGCTTCCATATGGCGCAATGGATCAATCCAGATCGCGGAGAAATCTTTTTCGCCCGCCGTGTCGTTTTTGTTGAAGGAGAAACAGAAAAGGTCCTCATTCCCTACCTGGCCCAGAAGACCGGTGTTTTTGACCCTGATGTTTCGATAGTGGACTGCGGTTCGAAGTATAATCTTCCATTATATATTACGATTGCCAAGGCATTCAAGATTCCATATTTGGTGATTCATGACGAAGACCCACTTCCACACCCCATACCCCCTGAATGGTCACCGGAAAAAACACAGTCGAAGGAGTATACCTTCAGGCTAAATGAGCAAATTGCTCAGCTCGTTGACTCTCCTCTTGGGCAGATTGAAGTACTGTCACCCGATTTCGAAGGTGCGAGTGGTGTCTCAAGGTCTCAGGGTGATCGGAAAGGCAAGGCCCTTGCCGCGCTAGACCATTTTGAAGGAATGCCAGCCGCAGACATTCCAGAGGCTGCAAAAGGAGTGGTAGCTGTAGCTTATGAAATGCCATCACCCGACGCACGACCTGCCTCTCCAGCCGCTGCCAATCCCCTGGCCTAGCCTTTTGTCAGAGTGCGCAAGTGCTCCAAGTAATTTTTCACCTTGAATTTAGCCACGTCCGGCTGTGCCCCATCAGCGCCTGTGAGACAGAAGTGGGTGCTAACAGTAGATGAAATCGAGGCGCAGACGCTTCGGGAGATGATGGCTGACTGAATGGACTAGACGACATACTGTCCCTTGGCCGACGATTTTCAGTTTGGAACGAGTGAAATTAATTTCACTCGTTTTCCGACGTGTGCGACGACACAATTGGGGCCGAGTGGCGGATCCATTCATACGATCATCACCAGCCCCACGCTGCCCGTCACAGGTGGACACCGAGGTAGGTATATGAAATGGCCTGTCGACCTCAGGGCAACGGGTAAGCGGCATGAAATAAACCGACGTAGAACCCGGTCAGAAGACCCAAACCGTCGCCTATTTGCCGCAAGGTCTGTCCAGCGATAGAAGAGGCGTAAAACTGCCCCTCTGTCTCACCCATAATTCGGCTGATTATTACTGTTTTTCAAAAACTTAGTTATTCTCGCGTGTCCTACGATGTATATGTCCCGAATTCTGTCCTAGACATATAATTTCCCCTCTTAATGTCCAACTCCTTACCCTGGACTGGAATAGCTCCGGCAATGAAAAACTCGATTGATTTGGCTTGTCGTGCGGTAACGTTAGGATCACTCTCTTTCGTTTCGGCGGAGTATGTGCTTCACGCTATTCGTATTAACCCCATTTTTGTGTCCCAAACATAAAGCCAGAGAGTTTTCAGATTCCTTTGATATCCACCACGATCTCTAGCTCCTTGGCAATACTCGCGACCTTCTTAAGATAAAACTGCCTGCTATCTTGCGCTTCTTTCCATAGGGAAAAGCTTCCGATCCAAGTACGTACATATTTGGCCAAACCTAATATCTCGTCGCGTTTAGCTTTGGCCGAATCTTCTGACGCAAAAATTCTGCCCCGCCTCTTCTTGAACTTTCCAGCAAACTTCAACTGGTTGTGTCGGGACGGTGTAATCCTATACTCAGCCTCATTCCTGTGTATATCGTACCCAAGAAACTCGACGGTCTCGTGGGGTTCGTACCTTTTGATCCAACTTGGCTTCAGCGGTCCGGCGGGGTGGTGCTCGAGAGCGAACCGCAGGACTAAAAGTAACGCCTCCATGTCGTTAACATCCCGCCCCATAACCAGCATATTGTCCGCGTAGTTCACTACAATGCCTTTGTCTGGCAATTGAGAGAGGACCGGAGATAACAGCATTTCAGTTACGAACGGCGACGAAGAGGACCCCTGCGGGATGCCCCGCCAGACCGCAGCTCCTGGCTTCATGAAAGAGTTATTTTCTAACTCCTCCGGTTCCGACCAGTCGCAAGGGCCAAGTTCGGCAAGAGAGTTACCTGGAACAAGATTGAGATGAGCAGACGCGATCACACGCATCGTCACCCCCTTCGGTAAGGGCAAAAGTCCAGGCAGTTTCGCCCCATCGAAGCTCGTAAAACATTTTTCGATGTCGAGTTCGGCTACAAAATTGTATTTCGCTTTCAAGCCACTGACGACCGCCATAACTGCTGCCGTCACCCCTCCGTTATTAACAAACTGATTTAACTGAAGTTCAGATCTTTCCTTGAGTACCACAAGCGCTAAGTGCTGCAGCATGCGGTTCTCCATGCCGAAACTCATTATTGGGCGAAAGTCGTTCTCATCCCCATTCTTTCGTTTCATGAAGAGTTTCACAGCCTCATCCGTACCTTTCCATGGGTCCATCTTGTCAGCGAACTCTCGGATAACCTTCATCGGTGGACGGGGTTTCTTGAGTTTCTCCAAACTGTCAGCTGCATCTTGACCCGCCACAATTCTGGCATCGAATGAATTGAGATAAGTGCGGGTAAAATGATCCGCGTTCCTTGTGCGCCCGCGACGATGAGCCTTCCTAATTTTAGCTAGCATATTGCGTGCGTGAGCCTGACTCTTTTCCACTGTTGGGTATTTTGTCACGGTGTCCATCTTGTTTCTCTCCAGATGCAAGGTTCGCAGACTGGCGATCAGAAATGGGGCAGATCAAAATTAATCAGATTTATTCGGCCGGGGCTGACTGCCTGACCGAGTTTATGTGAGAGGTGATGTCGGACAGCCGATACCTCACGGCACGTGCCCCGATCTTGTAGAAGGGGATCAACGCCCCCCTGACCGTTAATTTTTCCAGCCCAACGGTCGCGATCGAGAAACGCTTTTGACACACCTAGAAGCCCAGCAGCCTCTTTTGTGGTGATGAGCTGATCCTCTTGAGAATCAAAATATGCAGGAACAGAAGATGACATGCTTAACTCCAAGGATTTACGGTTTGGCCTTGCGCGCTCCGGTTACCCGGTACCGTCCTTGGACGCGCATGATCTCCAATAGTGGTTATTATATTAGGAATATTATCCTATACTTATTCGCGTGTAAAGCGCTTATTCATACGCGATAGGGATACTTTCTCTTTGAAATTAATTTCAAATGTCAGTTAGCTCTCGTCGGCATATTTTGATGATGTGATCCGAAATGCGCTGCATCGGTACACGAAGCCTCTCTACATCCGGCACGATATAGCCGGCGGTCACGTCTCCGTTCATCTTGTGGTTCACAAGCCGCTTCAACGCATAGTGCGGAACGTCGAGACTCTCGGCGAGGGTCAAGAAGGTACGCCGGAGATCGTGGTGCGTGAAGTTGACACCGGAGTTCTCTCTGACCTGGCCCAGAAATTTGCGCGCGTCGACAATGTGACCCATGGCCCCCGATCCTGGGAATACGTAGTCATTCGTGGCTAGCTCGCGGCGACATTTGAACAACTCCAACAACTGATCTGACATGGGGAGCGATAAGGTTTCGCCATTCTTGGTACGGGGAACCGTGAAACTGCGCTCGTCAAAATCCACTTGTTCCCACTTGAGGCTCGCTGCCTCTTGCCGCCTAAGGCCAGTGAGCACCAGCAGTAGAAGATAATCCCTGGCGATTGCCGCAGCGTCTGACCACCTGTTGGAATTTAGTCCCGTCACCGCCTCGTACCATGCGGGCAACTGCGAGCGCTTGATGAGTGTCTGACGGCGTTTCAACTTGTTCCATATCTTCGTCTCCGACAAGCGGCGCACCGGATTCTGCGGAACAACGGTACTTCCCGTCGTGTCGGTGTAACGTCCTCTTGCAAAGTTCCAGACAGATCGAAGGATACGCATTGCTAAGTTAGCGTAACCAGCACCACGTTTCTCGGTAAGCTCCTTGAACCGTTTGAGCACCATCTCGCCGGTGATCTTCTCAAGTGGCAGGTTTGACCGGTCTGGAAACGCCACCTTCATCATTCGGCGATAGCCGTAAACTGTATGGTCACGGAGGTCCCGCATCAGGAGGAACTCTTCGAATACCTGGCCGAGTGAGAGGCCCTTTATCTTCGCATCGGCTTTTTCGGCATTCGGGTCACACCCGGTCGTCATCTTACTCAGCAAACCAAGAGCCTGACCGCGCGCCTGCTCACACGTAAACAGGTCGTGGTGGCCAATGGTTACACGGCGCGTCTTGCCGCTGACCCTCTTCTCAGCGAAATAGGTTTTGGTAGTCATGCCTACCCGCAGCCCGAACCCAGACAGCTTAGTGTCGAAGTAGATTACTTGACCGCTCAAGGGGCATTGGACCGCTTTCACCGTAGATGAAGTTAATTTCAATTTTGGCATCGTCTAGTAGGCGCATAGTAGGCAATGTATCTCTATATCCATCTATCTTACGTAGCACCGTAATTTCCTTCAGTCTATAAAGTTATTGAATTATAAGAACTTTACTATTTCTTCATACACCTTCGTATTGATATCTTGATTACTCTTAATCAGCGGGTCCAAGGTTCGAGTCCTTGTGCGCCCACCACCCACCCCCCGTCGTGTAGGTGTATCGTACCTGTGATACGCGAAGCAGCGGAATTCCGCCGGGTTCGGGCGGCTCGCCGCGAATAATGG
>JAJFLM010000278.1 GCA_021772655.1 Deltaproteobacteria bacterium | reverse complement strand
AAGGATTGTAATCATGGTCATACATTATTTCAACTATTCTCTTAGCAACAGGCATTAACCAATCCCATTTTTCGTGATATTTAACATCACGAAGATAAACTTCCATATATGGATTTAATGTATCCCAATAAAGAGTTTTTGAATCTCTGTTCCAAGTTACCTTTCCTTTTTTTCCATATTCTGGATTTGGTAGACTTGCAAAATAATATTGGTCATCTTCTGGGTATTCTTCTGCTATTATTGGTGTCTTAGAAAATATTTCAAATCTATTATATATACCACCAACAGTTCCATCATCTATATCAATTCCTGGATGATAGTGTATATATCCCATGAAATAAGCAATTTTTCTATTATTTTCTTTAACGTTTTTCATTGTTTAATAATCTGATTCCATATTATCTAATCCTTGTAGACTTTCTTTGAATTTCTTATATTCTTCAGGGTCTACAGGTTTTTCAAGTTTTACTAATTCAGCAATTCGTTTTTTGATTTCATCTTGAGACATATTTGTCATGGCCCCTAATTCTTCTTCCCAGTTCATATTACAAAGTATGATTTGACCAATATCCTTCTGGAAATGATGGATTAATGTACATCTTAAGAGTTGTTTCATATTTACCTTTAATTCTAGTTGCATATCCTGCAAATGCATCTTCATCATGGAATGGTGTGTATCCAGCATTTGTTAATTCTTCAACGAACCATTTAACTATTTGTCTATGTCCGCTTTCTCCAATAGACTCATGTTCTTGAATATCTATTTTAGCACAAATCCAAGGAATTGTTACCCACCCTTCTTTTGAATGGTATGACAGAAGCTCTGGGTATAATACTAGAAATCCTCTTTTTTTTCTTTCTTCAGTATTTCCATCAGGATTTACATTAAATGGAGTTTCTACTTTAATACACATTTCGTCTTCTCTTGTGTAATTTTCTTTTTTTAACAAATTATCTATTATTCCATATATTTCTTTATCTGTTGTTTCTGCAATGTTTGTTTTCATATTTTTATTTATTTTTTAATATTGATTTGAATAGCCAAAATATTGCTACAGATATAATTCCAGCAGAAATTATCATAGCAAATTCAACTGCTAGTGAAACAAAGTATGCTGACCAAAATGTTGTTTCTCCAAAAATTTCACCACTTCCAATTAATGAAAAACCAACTATAGCAAGATTTCCAACCAACCATAATGAAATTAATACTACAGTTGTATAAAACCATTCTTTTTTGTGATTCATTTTCTCTTTGTTTTATATGTTTGCTCTTTAATGGATGCGTCAAGATATAAAGCATTAAGGCCGTCTATAGTTTTCTTCATATACTGTCCTTGTAATTCTCCACTACTTCTTATTACAGCAACAAGTGATGAAAGAACTGCATCAAGACAATTTGGTATATTAATACCTTTATTTAATTGACCATTATCAACTTCATATGTAAGAATTGACCAAGTATCATCATCATAGATTATTTTCTTAATATAAACCTCATATCTTCTATCTTCTTCTTTACCTTCAAGTACGTGGTCTTCAATTTCTGGAGCTTTCTCTTCAACTAATTCTACTCCAACAAATCCACGACCTCTCATGTCTCCATTTTTGAAAACCATAATTTGCTCATCTCTATCAATTGCATTAACAATCCATGGATTAATTCTTTTAAATTCTTCTCTTATTTCTCTTTCTGTAGCCATTAATCCAATATCCTTACATGGAACGTTGAACATCATCTCCATTTTTACCATATATCCATCTTCACTATTTTCACTTTCTCCAAATACAGCTGGCTCTTTGTCATCGTAATTCCATCCAGATTCTTTTTCAGCACTTTTAACAAATGATTCAGGGGTCATATTTCCACCATGCTTATTATAAGCTTTTATTAGTGCTGCAACTTCTTTTTCGCTATACATCTTTATCGTCTTTAAATTCGTCTCTAACCTTTGCTATTAAGAGAACTAATTGTGCATTTAATTCATTTGCTCTATCTGTCATTCCAACAAGAGAAAAAGTTTTTATTCTTTCTTCAAGAGTGCTAACTTGCAACACAACCTTTGCATACTTCTCCGAAATAGGTTTAGTATAATTTTTTGTCAATGATTTTATTAACCTTGTTGCCTTCTCCATTTATTTTAAATACATCTTAATGAACCTGGAAACGGTTCCTGGTGTCATTGGATATTTTTGTCCATACCAATTCTTTTCAAATACAATTTTTCTATCCTTCCATATTTTAAGTTCTGGATAACCTTCAGTTCCTAATAATCTATAAGTCCAAGCCCATGAGTCATCTCCATCTATTGTTATATTTCTAAACTTTTTCTTCATCTATATTAAATACATCTTAATGAACCTTGAAATTAAACTTGGAGTAATAGAATATTTCTTTACATCTGGACTCATATATCCAAAACATTTCTGATATAAAATTTTATTATCCTTCCATATTGTAATATCTACATTGTAATAATAATCATCTCCCGAATCCTTTACTCTCCAAGCCCATGAGTCATCTCCATCTATTGTTATATTTCTGAATTTCTTTTTCACACAAACAAATATAGTTAAATATGAGATTAAGTCCAAAAAATAAGAACTATTTATAATAAAAAATGGAAGAAGTTGAAGACATAGATATTGAAGTGGAAGTGTCAGAATATGATGACTTTAACTGGTATAATGAACAATCTATATGAAAATTAGAAAAATCATAAGAGAAGAGTTGAAGAAGGTATTTGAGGCTGATTACTATGATAGGTATCCAGATTTCATGGACCCACTTTTTAATCCACTCACTCAGAAATATCCGCCAGTTGGAATGCATACTTTTGGTACAATGGTTAGAGAGGAAGATTTTATAAGAGAAGAAATGACTCAAATAAATGAAATTCCAGATAATTTAATATTAGTAATTGGAAAGAGAGAGGGAGGTCGTGATACTTTCATGATTTTATTCGATATTGAAACACA
>JAJFLM010000277.1 GCA_021772655.1 Deltaproteobacteria bacterium | reverse complement strand
TGGAATGTTACGAGATTCCTCAGCTCGGAGGTGGTTTTTCTAACCGTAAACGTTACTGCGATGAATGCTTCCATATGATTTTAGGCAAAACAAAAACCACACTAGATCAACTGATAAAGGACAGTGGAGCTCAGCTATAACGAGGCTCGCCCTTATGTTTTTACCACGACCGACTACTTTCGAGTTCCTTAAAATTATTCACGAAATAGGTTCTAACTTCGTTTACTAATCTCCGCAAAAAGTTCACTGAGTGAACATTACACATCTAATTTGAGATAAAATGAGTTCTGACTTCGTCTACTAATCTCCGCAATTTGTTCACTCACTAAACATTTCATCGTGATTAGTGATAAAATGAGTTCTAACTTCGTTTACTAATCTCCACTGGGAGTGCAAATGATTACTAGATGAACATTATTATGAAAAAAGTATATTTAGCAGGACAACCCAATCAATATGATAATTGGAGAAAGAATTTTGAAAATATTAAGGGTTTTGATTTTTACGACCCAGATACTGATTCAGACCAATCTTCTCCAAATATATTTTTTCCTCAAGACTTAAAAGCTGTTTCAGAAGCTGATATTTTAATAGCAAATCCCGGAACACCACCTTCTGAAGGAACATGGATAGAGGTGGGATATTTTCTTGCTCTTAATACCAAAACACCTGGCGAACAATGTAAGAATATAATCATTATTTGGAATGAAGATAGGGTAAAATGGTCAATAGAGTTTGTTAAAAAAGTAGGGTATGTGGTCAACACTGCTGAGGAAGCAGTGGAGAAGTTGCAACAAATTAATCAGCATCATAATTCATGATAAAATAGGTTCTAACTTCGTCTACTAATCTCCGCATTAAGCGACAAGCGGTAACTAAATCGGTAATATCCGTTGTGTTATCAAGCTTTTTTGAAGTTCGAACCTTTGAAATTTCGTTCTCTACAATATCTCGATTTTCAGCAATTGATTTGAGCGGTTTACGCAGTGTTATAGCTACATTTCTGTCTTTGAGTGTGCGGTTCGAACCGATACGAGACACTATGTTCTGCCTAGCCTCGTTGTCGCCAGTAAGGAAACGTGCGCGCACATTGTGAGCAAGGATAAATTCATTTTTTGTTTGTTCGTTTGCATACTGTATCAATTCTCCGTCTGATCTCTGTAATGCGGTCTCAATTTTTAAACGTGAATTCTTCAATTCACGTTTTAGGCTTAAATATTCTGTATCAGAAAATATTTCACCGCCGATATTTTCTACTGACGTGAATTTGACATTGAGATTGTGTAATTGCTGATCAATTTTATTTAGCGCTACGATTTTATTTTCCCTCATAGACTGATTTTTGCGTTCATCTTCCACATTTTCAGTTTCCAAACACCTGATGGCAAAATCCTTAAAATCATCAGAAATAGTTACCGTTGACAGTTTGTCTAACACTTGCCGTTCTAAATCATTGATCTCTATTGAACGTTCCGGGCAATTTCGCTGTACACGCTTTGTGCAGTGGTAATAGGTGTAAAAATGAACGTTCCCGTTCTTTTGCCTTTTCACCTTAGCTTCGGCAGTCACCATTGCAGGGCATGATCCACACTTGAATAAGCCAAGATACGGGTGGTTTCTTTTTATACCTCGAGGTTTACCCTTTCTCCCGAGGAGCACTTGTATGCGCTCAAATTCCTCAAGTGTAATCATCGGTTTGTGATTGCCGACACACCAATTTCCACTTCCTTTTGGATATTCAAAATGGCCGGAATAAAAGGTATTAGAAAAAATTCTATACCATGCACTCCTCGTTAGAGGTCGTTCTGGGCGCTTCTTTCCTCCACGGGCTGTAAGAAGCCATTGCGTTTCTGCAATATGTTTAATTTTTGGGACTGAATAATCGCCGGTAAGGAATAATTGAAAGGCTTCCTTTAGCTTAGCAAAACGATCAGGGTCAACGAGGATCTTATTCGTCCCTTTTTCATTGTTTTTTGTATTGAGATACCCGATTGGAGCATAGGCTGGGTAGTACCCATTTCTGGCTCGATTGTGTAAGCCGTCATGTACATTTACGGAAAGGTCGCGAGAATATTGATCAGCTAATCCAAAATCGACGTAAGAAATTATGGCATTGTCTTCTGGGTAATATTCCCGCTGGCTGGTGATGATATGCTGTATATCGCCTCGTGAAAGCATACCCAGGATAATGCCGGCTTCTTCCGGGTTTCGCGCAAGCCGGTCTAGTTTCCATACATAGATTCCTTGGGCGTCTCCCTGTTTTATCCGTGTAACTAAATCATTGAACACAGGCCGCCGGTAAGGTGTCCGTGCTGATTGTTCTTCTTTCAATACCATTTTGATCAGATGGCTATTTGCACCTCCAGTTCGCTTTGCCCAACTTTCTTGACGATCAAGGCTTAAAATCTGTTTACCGGTATCTTCTTTTGATGATTTTCGGCAATACAAAATATACTCAATGCAAGCCCCATTGCTTGGTGATTGATTGCGCCTACGACGAGGCGTGTTCCTATTCATGTGGTTGTGAGGATTTTGAGTATTCACGTTTGTTTGGTCGGCTAATTCCTTGAAACGTACAGCCTATATTGAACCACCAAATTACGAATTCTAGTGCGAGAACGACCCCTTAAAATTCATGAATATTTCTGAGAGTTTGTCGTCTCAATATGATAGATCAACGATGTTAGGATACCATTTTCGCCGTTATTTTTCTATTGAACCGGTATCCAAGTCTTCGAAATCTGGCGGTATTGGTCGGTAAATTTCCTTGAATAAAAGCACTAAATTTGTTGCCAATTCACGCGCCATATCATCACATATATCCTCTCCATACTCAATTTTATAGAGCCGTTTAAACTCCTCCAGTTGTTCTTTATGCAGGGTCATTGCGTGAGAGACACGAGGCCAGGTTTATCCGTTAAACCCTCAGCGTATTGGATTGGAGTTGTACTAAATAGAATACAGATTGTTCAATTCGCGCACTGTTCAGTCACTAAACTAAATGCCTTCTAGCTCTAGATTTTCGTGCCAGTACAATCAAGTCTACGTCACCCGGTGCGTGTCGTGACACGCACCGGGTGACGTAGCTACATTGATGTTACGAGGCAGAAAAATCCCCGGTGAAAGGCATGGAGAAAAATTACTGCCACGCAAATTTGATATTGTAGAATATAAGCTTTCATCCGTATCAGCATGTTGGGCAACTGAACTATCAAACTTGAAAATGACAAAACCGTATTTTAATTGTCCCCGGTTCACGCTGAAAATGTTCAGTGATTAAACATTTTGACTTCTATTTCAAATTTTCACATAGCATAGGATTAAGGCTTTGATCTCACCTCGTCGAATGAGATCAATAGGTTAATTACTAATCCTATGTCACATAACTATCTGCGACGATACCGGATGCGTGGAATGTTCACGCAAGCCGAGCTCGCTGATCTCCTTGGTGTCAATTGTCGATTAAAGGTTATGCGTTACGAGCGTCTTCAAGCCTTGCCAAAAATTGATACAGCTCTTGCGTATCAACTTATCTTTGATGTTCCTGTTCACGAATTATTTCCTGTCCTCCGCGAAGACGTAGGTAAAGAAGTTCTTAAACGTGCACAACTCCTTTACCCGCGTTTCAAAGCCGATCCCGACAATCCACACGCTCAATGCAAGATGCAGGTCCTCAATGACATCATGCGGAGATTGTAGCAACGTCGCACCGATCTCATATGAAAAAAACTGTAGATGAATGTACCCTCATTATGTCGGTTGTCCCCTCAGTACGTGGTTTTGGGTTTGCCTTCTTTGATGGCATGTGGAACCCAATAGATTGGGGCTTTCGAACCGCACAAGGTGATAAGAATGTCAGCGCATGTACTCACGTTCGAGGACTAATTGAACGCTACAGGCCCGATGTATTGGTTGTTGAGCATTGTTCTCAAAACAACGGTACAACCCCGTTGAATCGTTCCCCCCGTGTGCAACAATTACTCACGGACATTGAAACACTTGGGCATGAAATGAATGTGCTTGTTGCATCATATTCACGCGAACAAATTCGAGAATGCTTTTCTCAGTTCGGTGCAACTTCGAGGTACGAAATTGCTAAAACGATATCTCAAAACTTGCCTGAGTTTACCGTACAGCTTCCACCTCCAAAAAAGCTATGGCTACCTGAAAGTAGCCGTATGAAGTTCTTTGATGCGGTGTCGTTAATTTTCACGCACTTCTATTTTTTGGCGATTAAGCCAAATACGAAAGTAAAAAAAACGGGAAAGAAATAGCGATACCGCACAATGTTATAAAGAGCGCCACAAAACGGCGCTCTTTTTTGTGGTCATGCCAACATTATTCCTTTTTCAACAGGAAGACATTATTTCGAAGAAATCCGTCTCGTGTACTTTCATACATCACTAAAAGTTTGTGACCAGAACCATCCTTGCTCAGGGTAAAGCTATGTTCGCCCTGATCTAGTATCTCCATAACGGGCATATCATTCGTGATCGTTACGTCGGATGTCCACGACCGGTTATTCTTCACCAT
>JAJFLM010000276.1 GCA_021772655.1 Deltaproteobacteria bacterium | reverse complement strand
TCCTTAATTTTTTTATTCTCTTTTAATCAAATGCAAAATCGGTGCCACGTTACTATTTGGTGCTGACAGGGCAAATTCGGTGCGGTTTAATGTGTTTACAATGACAATTCGCCGCACATATATAAGTTGTTAATGACATTTTTTCATAAGGAGGTGGTGTGAGCGTCGTGAACTTGTGAGCGGTTTTTTAGAAGAACGATTCCGAAGGTCGTTAATTTCGCTAACGCGAAAGGAGGTAGTCCGTTGAAACTGTTTAAAATGTTAATGTTTGCCGTTGCTTTATTGGCAGCGAGTGCAAGCACATCCTCAGCCCAGGTGACTGGTAAGTGGGGTTTTGGTGGGTTTATCAGTTATACAAGCCCGTTGTTTACATTTGGTGATCGCTTTGGCAGTGGTGTCGATAAGTGGGGTTTAACGGCCAGTTATGTGAGCAGCAGCCGTGTGACCATGGAAGCAGAATATCACCACGCCGATATGAAGGATGGTGCTTTACAAACAAAGGCATTCTCCTGGAGCCCGAAAGCCCTGACCTTGAAGCAATATGCCAGTGAAGATTTGAATTCGGCCAGTGAATACTCGACGCGTTTTAACAGTGTGTTGATTTCTGGGTTGTGGTTTTTCAATGCCGATCGCACAATGGGGGAAGGTAGTTTTTCGCCTTATATCGTTGTGGGTGGTGGATTTTACGATCACAAAACTGTGGCCGATAATATAGTATGGCCAGGTCAAAGCCCGAATGAAGCCATTGCCGCTGGCGGTGGTAAAGATGCCTTAGGTGATCAGTTGCCTGCGGTTGTGATGAACACACAAATCGATACGCGCACAGCAGTGACTGCTGCATTGGGTTTTGGTTTGGAAGCGTTTTTGACGCCGACCATTGCGTTGGATATTCGTGGTCGTTATCACTTTATCCTGAGTGAGCTTCGCCCTTATGATGCCTGGGGTTTGGATAAAGCCTTTCCTTTGCAGATGATGGATTTGAGTGCCGGGTTCAAGTTTTACTTTTGGGAATAGTGGCGCAGAGAGCGAAGCGCAAAGCGCGTAGCATTCTTAGCGACTAAACCCCAACCAAAGAAGGAGAATAGATAAGATGCGCAAGATTTTTAACATTTTTTCTTTCATGATACTTTCTGGTTTGCTTGCATTAGGTACGGCAGAGTCAGCAACAACCGGTAAGGTTCAAGGCACAGTAACCGATGCACAAACCGGTGAACCCTTACCGGGTGCAAATGTTGTGATCGATGGTACACAACGGGGTGCTGTGACAGATGGTAATGGTTATTTTGTGATCCTGTTGGTAGAACCTGGCAATTATGCGATGACGGGTTCTATGGTGGGTTATGATGCCCAACGCCAAACGGGTGTGAAAGTTCAATCTGACTTTACGTCAACGGTTGACTTTGCAATTCGTGAAACGTCGTTGGAATTGGGTGAAATGGTGGTGATTGCAGAACGCCCCTCCGTGGAACCTGATAAAACGACGAGTAAGTATATGATGAGTGCTGAAGACTTGGCGGCTGTGCCTATCGTTCGCGATATGGGTGAGTTCCTCGAACTTCAGGCAGGTGTGTCTATTGATGCTGAAGGTGACGAATTGATGATTCGCGGTGGTGACCGTGAAGATGTTGCCTATGTGATTGATGGTGTTCGTGTGTCCACCACCGATGGCAGTGGTTCTCGCACGGGTTTGGGCCGCAGTGTGAATAAGAGTGCGGTTCAAGAGTTGCAAGTCATCACGGGGGGTTATAATGCAGAATATGGCAATGCCCAAGGGGGTGTTGTGAGCATGGTGACCCGTGATGGTGGTTCAGCGTATAGTGGTTTGTTTGATTATCAGTTTATTCCTTCAGGTCAAAAGCACTGGGGTGCCAATGCATATGATTCTGCATTGCATCGTGGGAACAACAAATGGGACGACTCAGATTGGGTTGCCGCATCTGTTGAAATTCCTGCTGACCTTGATGGTGATGGTTTCAACGATGTGATTCAAGCGCACCGTCGTTTGGATTATACGGGTGAAATGGGTCATCGTATGGAAGGCAACTTCTCGGGTCCTTTGACCAACGATATCGTGTTTTTCTTGTCTTCTCGTTGGCGCAAACATGCATCTGCTTTTCCCGACGCCGATCAGACCACACCGTTTAATACCAGCAGTACGGCCAAATTGACGTATTCTGCCTCATCGAGCATAAAGCTGCGTGTGGGGGGTGTGTATGACCGTCGTGATGGCACCTTTGGGGGGCCATCTGTTGGTGGCAAATTGGATATGCGCGACAATGGTCGCAACCTGTTTTTGAGTGTTCAAGCCCCCACGGGCGGTTTTGAAGATGTCGATAACATGTATTATTTGGGTGTGACACATTCGTTGTCTCCCAAGACCTTTTATGAAGTGCGTTTGGCCTATAGTGCCTCCACGCGTGACACGACCAATATTCAGCCCCACTTTGCAGTGGCTCCTGAATTGACCTCAGATCGCACGACAGATGGTCACTATACTATTTATCGCGAAGTGACAGACTGGGATCGTCGCTCTTATAAGCGGACCAGCTTAAAGGCCGACTTAAGCAGTCAGGTGAACAAACAACACTTTGTGAAGGCTGGTTTTGAGATGATCCGGTATAACAACTGGTATCAATCTTACTGGTCTGATGGTCCTACCAACCGTCGTTTGGAATGGTTTGGCAAAGATTACAATTCGAGTGCGTTTTGGCCCAATGGCGAAAACGTAGGCTTGAATCCCATGGATGTGGGCATTTACTTGCAAGACAAGATCGAGTTTGAAGGTATGATCGTGAATGCCGGTTTGCGTGGTGAAGCGTTTTTGCAAAACACATGGGTCAAAGATGTTGACAACTTTTATGGTTTGAAAGCTTTCTGGAATGGCATGACACGTTCACAAGTGGTGCCCACCATTAAAGCTGGTGCTATTAAGTCATTCCAACCCCGTATTGGTGTGTCGCATCCGGTGACAGAAAAGAGCTTGGTGCGCTTCTTTTATGGCAAGTTTACGCAGCGTCCTCAGTTCCACGAATTGTTCCAGAATGAGTTTACGTCTAATGAAGGCAAAGACGATGATCTCAATGGCAATGGTGTGATTGATCCTGCCGAGCGCTATAACCAGTTTAACGACTCTGGCTCTCAAAATGGCACTGGCTTTTTGCCCCCTGAGTTTACCACGTCCTTTGAAGTGGGTTTAGACTGGAACTTTGTGGGTGATTATGTCTTGGGTCTCACGACTTATTACAAGGCCTCATCAGATCACGTTATTAATGCTTCTCAGCAGTATATCGACCCTGAATCGAACCAGTTTTTGCAAGGGATAAGCTCTTTTGCTGCGGGCAACTGGAAAGATTCACGTGGTTTTGAAATGAACTTGCGCAAGAAATTCTCCAATATGTTCTCGTTCAATGTGGGTTATAACCTGCAGTGGGCAGATGGGGGTCGCAACAGTGCACATCGTCGTGATGTATGGCCCGACTCTCAGGCTGTTGCCAATGGTTGGTATTGGACAGACTACCGAGTCGACCCGACCACAGGTGCAGAAATTCCTGTCTCATTGCAGGAAAGAGCACGCAATGATGGTTTGGCTGACGACTTTTATATTATCAAGTTTGGTGCTTTGGCCAGTGATCATATTCAGTCTAAGCAACGCAATGTTGAAGAAACGGGTCGTGCTTGGTCTTGGATTCCATGGTTGTCACATTATTCGTCAGATGGTGCGCAGTTTCACGCGGATCAACCTCTTGACAACAGCAACTACAGCAGCAAAGATAAGGAATTTTGGGAACGTGCCAGCCAACATCCTGGCAACTTAGGCAGTGGTGAAGGCAACTCCTTGGTGGGTCACTCACAAGAATCGGGTGAGCGCGCGCCTTTAGGTGCTGATCGTCGTAGTTTTGGTTCGATGACGTTCTTGTTTGCCACACCTGCCCAATATGGTCCTTTTGGTGGTCAAGCATTGGGTAACTTGCGTGCCAATATGGTGTATCGCCTTTACACGGGCAGTCAGTTTGTTTACTCAACCGGTGGTGTTCAGGGTTTCCGTTATGGTCCTATCCACACCCGCTCCGACTTTAATGCCGAGAAAGTATTTGGCAGCCCAAGTGGTGTGAGTGTGAGCCTTGCTGTTGAAGTGTATAATGTTTTCAATCAGCAAGACAACCGCCAAAATGCGTTGAGTGGGCGTGCGGAAGATTTCGATTCCGACCGTTATCAGGTATATGGCATTATGGGCTTAGAGCCCACCAATGGTGACATTGTTGCTTTGAATTTGAAAACACCTGAACTCAATGACGTGAGCAACTACTGGGATTCTCCTCGCGAGATGAACTTTAGCTTGCGTATTAAATGGTAACACGGAAAACACGGAACCCTTCCTCCCACAACTCCTACACGGAGAAAAGGGGAGGAAGGGATTTGAAAAGAGAAAAGAAGTAAAGACGAAAGAATGAAACCATCTCCCATCTCTGGGGAGTTGGGAGATGGTTTTAAGTTTTTGTCGAAAAAGTTAGGAAACACGGGAACTTTTTGAAGAGATAAGCGTTATTAATAAGGTAACCTAAATCGTTAAAAAAAAATCGTGTTTCACAGCGTTCAACCTAAGTCTTGCGTGGGGGCGCCCACAAGGGACCGACTTCGACCGCGAAAGGAGGGAGCCGAAATTTCGTTTGTGAAGTCGCCGGGGAAACGCAGTTCGTTCGTTGTTTAGATGTTATTCACATTCCATAGAGGAGTAGGTATCCCATGAATAAGAAGCTATGGATTTACGCTTCAGGGTTTTTTGCCGGGGTTGGTATGTGCTTGGCTGGTCTTGTGACCACCGCACAGGCCCAATGGGGCAGCAATGTTATCAGATCAATGGCCCGTAATCAGATCGGTCACTCGATCCACAACCCAGGTATGAGTGGTAAGAAAGACAACCGTACTAAGTTGGGACAATCTTCATTCTCATATCCTCAGGGTCGCGATCTTAAAGTATACTCTGGTGGTTCTGAGCGCGAAGGTTGGAATGCCAAGTCGCAGTCTGCTGGTGAAGGTTTTTGGGTCTTGACCAAGTCTGGCAATTCCTATGCAGGTGCCCGTGTGTTGTCGTCTGATATTGTCGGTCGCGAACACGATATGACGGTGCGTCCTGAAGCTTATTTGGGTGTGGTCGAAGCCAATGAATGGGCCATGGCCATTCGTCGCGACAATGGTACCGAAGCTCCTTGGACAAACGGTTCTACCGTTCGCGACCAAAGAACCAATTGGTGGCCAGAATCCAATGGTATTACGCCGCCAAAAGCCGGGGTT
>JAJFLM010000275.1 GCA_021772655.1 Deltaproteobacteria bacterium | reverse complement strand
CTCCAGAATCTTTTGCTCATGGACGAAATCCATTGACCTTATTACGAGAAGCAAATATCGAAAGGGTCCACAGGTTCGAATCCTGTATGCTTTTTACAATTGGAGGTATGGCCGAGTGGTAAGGCAGCGGTTTGCTAAATCGTAACACTGAAAGGTGTCGGGGGTTCGAATCCCTCTACCTCCGCAAAACAGTACTGGTGAGGTACTCAAGTGGTTATAAGAGGATAGCTTGGAAAGTTATTAGGTCCTTCTGGATGCATGGGTTCGAATCCCATTCTCACCGCCAAAGTATATGTGAAAGCATATAATATACCCGAAAAGGTATAAACATGGCCCGTTAGCTCAGCTGGATAGAGCATTTGCCTTCTAAGCAAACGGTCTCAGGTTCGAATCCTGAACGGGTCACAAAAAATAATGAATATGAAAAAAGACATAAAGGTTTTCGAAAATTAACGAGTTGACCACTCGGCTCAAGAGTGGTTGACTATAACAATTTCGAAAATGAAAAATATGAAAAGAGCGTACCGTAGGTACAAAAAAGAGGTTAAATTTAAGAAGAGAGTTTATATCTGGACTAAAGGGATTTGGGGACATACTCCCCAAGAACATGAAAACTGGATTAAAGAAATCTTTGAAGGTAAGTCTTGTACTTTTTTAAGAACAACTGGTAGGCCATGTAACTGCTGGATGTGTACTTATAAAAAGTATGATAGACCTAAGAAACAAGATGTTCAAAAAGATATTTGGGAACGTCTTGATGAGTAAAAAATAAGCACTTGTAACCGAGGGGGTTTTCTAAACCCTTATCCGTAATTGGAGTTGAAAATGTGGGTTCGAATCCCCCCTAGTGTTCTAAATTAATTGTGATGATTACGAAAATAGTAGTTAAAATAAAAAATGGAGTAAATGGAGTTGAGGTTAATTACCTTGAGAAAACTGATTCTTTTTATAGGAACACTATTCGAGAGAAGCAGCACAAATGCAGAATAAAGGAAGTGATTTATGGTGGAGTTTTTTCTTATTATAGTGATACAATGGATTTTACATATTCATTAGAGTGTGGTGGAAAAATTTTGATTGATAATAGATAATGGCCTTGTAGCTCAACTGGACGGAGCAGCAGTTTCCTAAACTGAAGGTTAGAGGTTCGACTCCTCTCTTGGTCACAATTTGAGCGATATAGACTTATCGGTCATTTGAAGCTCAAAAAAAGTTAAAATACAGCTCATTTGAGCGATAAATGAGCTGTATTTGAGCGATAAATGAGCTTTAAATAAAAAAATAAGCAGATGCATGCATTGGTGAGCTAAGCGGATTCCAACCCCGTGTTAATTCTGTGCGGGTTCGAATCCTGCCATCTGCGCAAATACGTCAGTAGCTCAATTGGTAGAGTAGGAGACTCCAAATCTCTTGGTTGCGGGTTCGATTCCTGCCTGGCGTGCAAGAATCCTAGGCATTTGTTTGTCTGGGATTTTTTTATTATTATATGATATGGAAAAACATAAAAAGACAATTGAAAAATATGAAGGAACATTACAAGAACTTGCAGAAGATATTGGAAACCTTCATTATAAATCACTAGCAGAATTTTTACATCATTTGGATATTAAAATTTATTCAGATGGCGCAAAGGATTATGGTGCTAAAAGAATCAAACTTTCTAGTGAATTAACAAAAGCATCAACACACCTTTCAAATGCAAGTGCTCATATTCGTGAGTCTTGGAATATAAGCAAGCCTTACATGGAAGAATAAGTGCTATTCATCATTTTTTTATCTATTTATTAGAAAGATTAAAAATGGATAAAAATCTTAGGAAAATAGTATCAGAAGAGCTCTCTAAAATTATTGGAGAAGATTTTGATTATGCAGCTGCAGAAATAGAAAATGCCAACACTCAAGAATTAGAAAGAGAAGAGGCTGCTATTTCATCTGCACTTTCTTTTATGCAAGATATTCAAGGTTCAGCAAATAAGTTAAAGGGACAATATGAATTGGCATCAACAAATCTAAATGTTGACGGTCACATTAAAGAAGCAATCAGCCACATAAATCAAGCTATAAAAAGTTATTTTGATACTTTATCTCCAGAGGTTAAATCTCAGGTTATAGATAGAATGGGAGAAATTAAAATTGATTAAGATGAATGTTAGAAAAATCATAAAAGAAGAAATAAGAAAAATTTTGGAAGAAGTTGAGTTTGCAGGAGCTCAAAATGAAATGCCAATGATTATTCAAAGTCCAAAAGGTTATCATCTTGGCATGGCTGAAGTTGGCGTTGGAGGAAAGATGTTTACAAGAAGTATTGAAAGCCCAGCATTTAGAAACTCAAGTGAAGTTTGTAAGTTTTATTCTAATTGGGACCCATCAAGAGCATCTATGGAAGAAAGCGTGGTTGTAGAAGATGGTGGTCGTGGTTATACTGTTGTTGGAGACCCAGAGAAAGTTTGCGTAGTTAATGAACAAGATGGTTTTGATTATGCTGGAGAGGAAAGAGAATATGAGGATAAGAAAAATTATGAACAAGAAATGAATGGAATTGTAGGAGTTGATATATTGAATAATTATCCATTTTCAGAATTACCAGAAACAAGGATGGATGCAACAGCTGAGTTTCATAGAAATGGTCTTCCTGGTTGGGGAAAAATTCAAATACCTTCTATCAGCAATGCTGATTCTTTAACAACAATTAGTTCTAAGGCTGATTTAATCGGAATGGATTGGCCAGCTAAGAAGCGTTCACATCCACTTAAAGATTTGCCAGCTCAAAAAGATGATGGATATATTGAAACCTTCAAAAAAGTATATGGTGAAGAACCAATTTTTGTTATAAATCCAGGAGAAGTTTGGTATAATAAAGTGCAGGTAGTAAATCCTAAGTTTGTTGAAAAAAGAAAAAAAGGTGTAGAAACAAAAGCTGGTGCTTTGAAAGATTTTGGAACAACAGCAGAAAGTCTTGCAAAAAAAATAGTTGACACTCCTACAATGGATACTCCAACTGGAACGTTGTTTGTAATGAGCATGGGTGAATCAAAAAAGTAATTATGGATATAAGGAAGCTCATAAAAGAAGAGGTTCGTAAAACTATATTAGAAGGTTATGCTGGAAAAAAACTGCCAACAACTTTTGACCATCTTAAGTGGGATTTAAACACAAATCAAAAATATTATTTACAAGACCTATGTGAAGTTGACCCCAAGTCATTAAGGGAGTCAGATTATAAAGGTGCATCAAAATTTTTAGGAATTCCAGAAAAAAATGTTAAGTCAATACTTAATACTTATGGTTCATACAATCCTATGTCAGAAGGTGTTATTGAGTTACCTAAGGATTCTCCTCTTATGAAAGGTATTACTTCTGCAGATGCTGGAATGAACGTTTCAAATATGAATAGAACTCCCACTAAAGCAAATAGAACAACATACCCCAATCAAGACCATAGAACACAGAGAGAAAAAAAGACAATGGATTATGCTGTTAGAACAAATAGAGTTCTTGATAGAAGTGGAGGTTTAGATGAAAAAAAGGCTTACTATGAAAGTGTTCACACTTCTCTTATGATGTATTTATTTTGTGAAGTTAAACCAAAAGATATAAATCTTAATCATAGAAATCAGATTCAAATTGACCAAGAACCAATGCTACTTGAAGGTGAATCTTTTAATATGGAGAATATTACATATAGAAAAATAGATGTACTTCTTGAAAGTTTTAATGAAATGTTTAATACAAACTTCAGAGTATCTGACCATGTTGACCTTTCAGAAACTACTCATAAATGTCATAGGACTTTTGTAGAGCATTTTGGAAATAAGGTTAAACAAATTGATATGCCAGCAACACCAAAAGTAAATCATAAGGAGTTAATGGATAAATATATAAATGGAGACTTAATAAGTTTCAATCCAAATGCCGACTGGTTATTATAATGGATATTAGAAAAATCATACGAGAAGAATTAAAAAGGATTATGACACCTTCAGATATTCAAAAAGAAGAAGTCTTTTTAAATATGGATGATTATGATATTGTTCATAATGGAGAAGTTATTGGTAGAATTTTTGCTTTTATTAAAAATGATAAGAATCTAATTAATTTGAGTGAGATAAAAATATTTGATGAATACTCTGGAAAGGGATATGGAAATGAAGCTATGAGTAAGCTAATTGATATAGCTGATAAAGGTGGTTATACAATTACATTAACTCCATCTGATTCTTTTGGCTCATCTATACCAAAATTAAAAAAATGGTATAAGTCAATGGGGTTTGTAGAAAATAAAGGTAAAAATAAAGATTTTGAAATAAGTGATTCAATGTACAGGTCTCCAAATGTTTCGGAAATAGATTTATCAGTTGGAGGCCCTGGATTAAAACCAGGTGGAGGAAGAAAATTTCCAGAAGAAAACCCTGAAGGCGGACATTCATTGAATCTTAGCGTAGATGATGGTCCACATCAATTCCCTTACGAAGAGAAATTTTAAAAAAGTTCTCAACATCTTGAAACGTCAATAATAAAAATTACGTATATTGTACTATGAATAAGAAAAATCGTAGAAATAATAAAAAGGGTGATTTGAAAAATTGGCTAATATCAAAAGGTAGTTTAAGAACTAATAAGATATATGGAAATTGCAAAGTATATTCTCCTTCTGGAAATTTAATGTTTCTTTGTGTTGAGAAAAAAGCAAAATGGTATCTTGATAGATTTGATAAAAATACAGGAGAACCTCTTGCTGTAAAAATAAGAAATATAAATCCAATCATAAATTCTTTAATGACATTATTTGGAATCTATCCAAAAGAATTGAAAATACAGCTTAATTTTGAACCTAAAGATGAAGGAAACAGGGGAGATAAATACTCTCTTTCAAAAAAAGAAAACAGATGTGTTGTAACTGGAAAAAGAGTTCTTAAAAATTTAACTACTCATCATATTACTCCTCATGAGTATAGAAAGTATATGTCAGAAAAATATAAAAGTGCAAATTCTCACGATGTAGTTGCAATTGTTAACGACAAACATTATGAATATGAGCTTGAGGCAGATAAGTTAAAACTTAAATTAGCAAAAAAATATAATGCACCAATTAATGGACAGAAGGAAGTTAATCACTTACTTTTCTATGCAATAAAATCTGCAAATGCAATAAAAAATCATGGAGATAAAATTCCAGAAAAAAATCTTGAACTTCATAAAGAAAAAATAAGAGCATACTCTGGTCAAAAAAGAGTTACTCAAAAATTAATTGATAAATTGATTAATACAGATTTTGAAGAGGCAAGTAGAATGAAAAGTCATGGAGAAATTGTTGTAGAAAAAGTGATGCTTGGAGGAGATGAAGCAATGCAGGAATTTGTGGAAATGTGGAGAAAGCATTTTATTAAGCATATGAAACCAAAATATATGCCAAAATATTGGGATATTAAAAGACCAGCAAAAAGACCAGTTCCAAAAAAAGATTCAGAAGAAATTAGAGTTATTGGAAGTCATTGGCCATTTTGTTAAACATGTTTCTTATATTTACGTATAATTAAGAACAATGAATAATCCAGATAAATATGGAAGAAGTTTGCATGCACCGATTTCGTTAGGAACGACTTCGGATGACCGCTTTATGCCTAAGAATTTTCTTAAAGCTTTTGCTGAAATGAATAGTCTTGTTTTGACTGAGAAATTAGATGGTCAAAATAATTGCTTCAAAAAGAATGGAGTATTTGCTAGAAGTCATGCTGCTATTACAGCTCACCCTTGGGATAAACCAATGAGAGAGAGGTGGGAGTTAATCAAAAATGACCTAGGTACTCTTGAGATATTTGGAGAGAATATGTTTGCAGAACATTCAATTGCATACAAAAATTTAGAATCATATTATTATGTATTTGCAGTAAGAGAAGGAGACCGTTGGTTATCTTGGGAGGAAGTAAAGTTTTATGCTAATATGTTAGACTTTCCAGTCGTTCCAGAGATACCAATAAAAACTACTCTTAAAGATTATTACAAAGAGGGTCTTGATGAGAGTATTCAATTAGCTGGATGGTTAAAAGAAAATCTTGGAATGACTTGGGAGGAAAGTGTTAATACTCCAGGGTTACTTGGAGGATATGACCCAACTACAGGTGTTGATTCTTCAGAGGGGTTTGTAATTAGAAACTCTGGTTCTTATGTTAAGGATGATGGAATTGTCCCAGTGGCAAGCAACGAATTCAATAACTTATTTAAACTTGTTCGTGAGGGCCATGTCAAGACTGATGAACATTGGACAAAAAATTGGAAAGAAGCGTCTCTTGTTGATTATGAAAAATATAATTGGCATGGATATAAATATTTGAGCAATGAAAAGAGATAAAATAAAATTAACATTTACCAATAAATTTGGACTTGCGTTAATGCTATTAAGCGTTGCTCTTGGTATTACTATTTGGCTATCAATTGGAAATACTATGGAAGTTTTTTATGCAGCTCCAACTCTTGTTATGGGAGCAATATTATTAGAAAAAGAATAAGTTATGATAGAACAAGATTACACAAAACAAAAAATTGCAATCAGAGCTTGGATGGAAGGCAAAGGTTATCATGTTGCAATTAAAGCAATGAATTTTGCAGAACAGTATCATACTGGAACAAGAAAAGATGGAAAGCCAGAATTTTCTCATCAAGTTAGTCAAGCTTGTTATGCTAGAACAATGGAAAGATATATGATTCATCCAGAAGCTGTTCTTGCTGTAATTTTCTTGCATGATGTAATGGAAGATTATGATGTTTCTTATGAAACGTTATTATCAATGTTTGGAAAACTTATTGCTGATGCAGTAGTTAAAATGTCTAAAGTTAGAAATGGAGTTAAGGTTCCAGCAGAAACTTATTTTGGAGATTTATCTACATGTAACATTGCATCTCTTGCAAAAGGATTTGATAGAGTTCATAATCTTCTTACAATGGTAGGAGGATTTAAACCAGAAAAACAAAAAGATTACCTTGAAGAGACAATGAATGATATTGTTCCTATGTTGAAAAAATCAAGAAGAACACATCCTTCTCAAGAGCCTATTTATGAAAATATTAAGTTCGTTATGACTAATCAAACAATTTTGTATAATTCTATGCTTAATATCAAAAATAATTCCACCACAGAAGTAGTATAAATATCTGATAATCAAAGTATTAAAAATAAAAAAATGACACTAAAAATAGTGTCATTTTTTTATTAACATTTAGCGTTTTTTACCCCGTTTTTCATTTATGTAACTATTTATAGATGTATAAAAAGTTATACGAGTTCTTTGAATCAATTAAATTTTTAATTATGAAAAACACAAGTTTTATCAAGCCTGATGAATGTAATTTAGGCGAGAACTGGGTAGATTACTACCTAGAATTAAGTAACATAAAAAAGGGGGAAACTCTTTATGAATGTGAAATGGGATTTAACTATCAGTTAAAAGCGTTGGAGGACGCTAAAAAAACTAGAGACGGATGGTATTGTAAAGTGCAAAACACTCAGAATGAGATAGTGGAGCTATATGTGTCAGCAGACACTCAACATCACGGACCTAATCTTTTTAGAGCACCTCAATACTTAACAAGCGATGAAGAAAAAGGCTCAGTTTACTTTATTCACTAAGTTTTGTTTCGATTGAAACAATAAAAGTTTTATGACGTATAAAAGAGGAATCAATTAATTTGGTTCCTCTTTTTTTATTCCCTAAATTTGCTGAATGGAAATTACAAGAGATAATCAGTATGAGTATGAATATGAAGAAAAATACTCTGTTATTAATAAATTAAAGTCTGAAGGAGAAAAGCTTGATAGAGATATAGAAAAGAATTCAAATGGAATTAAAGTTATATCAATTGGAGAAAGAAGTGGGAGAAAATTAGTAGAAGTATGTTACCAAGATGGAACATGGGCATTGTTCTATAGTTCAATGAAAGGAACATCTGGTAAAATACAAGGAGCTTGGTATCCTATAGGAGGATTTCTAATGCCAGATGGATGGTTTATAAAAGATAGAGGAGTATTAGATTGGTATAATAGTGTTGTTTTTAAAAATACTTCTGAATATTTAACACAATATATGAAAAACATGGAACAGGAAAAATCAAATAGAATCGGTTCAATTAAAATGACTGATTTTGCACTTAGACATTTTGACCCAGAGTTTGGTGGAACAAAAATTCTAAATTTAGAACCAAAAGATTTTGAGCAATATTTAAACACATTCAAAGAGCTTTATTATAACAAGCCAGAAGAAAGAATGATTGATGAAGAAACTGTTCGTGTTGATATACTTGATGGATATGCTCCTTTTTGTAAGCTTCTTGTAATGAAGAATATTACAGATGCAAAAACAGGAACACTTCCAATTAATACAGCAAATTATCAATATCTTAGAAGTGGATATTCTTCCAGGAGAGAGGGTGAGTTTGCTGTTTTCTCAAGATGGTTTGAATTACCAGTTCCAGCTCCTAAGGCTAAATATACAATTACCATTCTATATGATAAAGCTCAGTTAGATAAGGAAGCTAAGTCTGATTATGATAAGAAATTGGCTAGAGGAGATATTGATTCAATAGGTTTAGAACCACCAGCTCCATTTGATGCAGATTGGGGTGTTGTTGCTATATTAGGACAAATGACATCTAAGGAAGAACCTATGAAGCCTATTACAATGCTTAGAAACTATATGGACATATCTATGGGAGGAAGTGGAATTAAGTCTCCTACACCTCCTACTAAGCCAGATGCTCCAGAAGAAAGTGAGAGAATGAATGAATATAAAAAATCTTTAATGTCTTATAAAGAAGAGATGAAAGAGATTAATGATAAATATCAAAAGAGCGTAAAGTTCTGGAATGAAAATGCAACTGTAAAATAGAATATAATGAGTGATAAAAAATTAAATTATTTTTTAAGACATCATACAGGTGGAAACTCTGGGGTTAGAGGTGTAGAGTCACATAAATTTTGGCTTATGACTGGAAGTAAAACAAAAAACTCTGTTGATGAATATTCTGGAAAAGAGTATCCAAATAGATATATTTTGGTTGCAGGTAGAGGAGAAGATA
>JAJFLM010000274.1 GCA_021772655.1 Deltaproteobacteria bacterium | reverse complement strand
CGGCGATCGCCGGTGGCGCAGAGGATAGCTACTACGCAACGCGCCAGCCACCCTACCGGGCCGCTAACATGTTAATGGCTGACGCATCGGAGCTACGCCTGGTACGTGGGGTTAGTAAGGAGAATTATGCCAAACTGCAGCCTTATATCACCGCCTTACCCACTGCCACTGGAATAAACGTGAACACTGCTTCAGCATTGGTGCTAACTGCACTTGCCGACAACGATGCTCTGGATGTAACCGCAATAATCGATGACCGGGAGCAGACCGCTTTCAATAATATCGAATTATTGAAAGCCTATTTCTCTTCGCCAGCTGCTAAACCTGGAGAGGATGCAACCTCGGAATCCGAAATTGATGGCCTGGTAACTGCCAGTAGTTATTTTTTGATGACAACCGATGTCAGTCTGGGCGTTTCCCGCCAGCGGCGGCATACCCTGTTATTTCGCAACAAAGAGTCCACGATTTCCATCCAGCAGTGGCCGGTGAGTAACTAATGATCCAGGACTGGGTGCTGTGGCAACCTGCCGCTGCAGACGAATGGCAGTGGTGTCTACCGGGTAGCGACGGCCGATTTACCTATCCGGTGCAGACTGGTAGCCTGGCTACCGCTGCCAATATGATTGGCAATGACCCTGCTTACCTGCTGCTTCGCGGCGAGCAACTAGTGCTAACTGAATCCACACTCAGCGCTCGCAATACGCGCCAGGTAGCCGCAGCGTTGCCTTATCTGCTGGAGGAGCAATTAGCAGTTCCACCAGATCGGCTGCATCTGGCTAGCCACACCGGACACGCAAAAGACAGTTATCAGGTCGCGATCATCGACCGACAGCTACTTGGCAACCTGCTTAACGAGGTCACGGACCATGGGATCAAACTGATTGGCGCCTTTGCAGACATCCAGGCGGTACCTCTAAAAGAAAACTCTTTAACAGTTGTTATCGATGCGAATCGGGCACTATTGAGAGCAGTTGACGGCCTTGGATTCGCCGCACCGGTGGCGGTCGCTGCTTCACTAGTCAGACAACAATCAGCGGCTAGCCAGAAAACCCCGGCAACCGGCTTTACCACAGGCGAAATCGATGGGTCTGCTGCAGAACTATTACAGGCAGTGAACCTCAAACCAGGCCAGCTCCAGCATATTAACCAACCCCTGGAGTTATTGGCACGAGGGCTGCAACCGCTCTCGGCTGTCAACCTGTTGCAGGGTGAATTCAAGTCCGTCATCAGCAAACCAGCCGAAAAATTTCCACTGCTGAGTCCGTTGCTACTACTGACTTTACTCGCTGTGCTGGCATTGAACTCCTGGCAGGGACAACAACAGCAACAGCACAGACTGGACTCTGTTAATCAGCAAATCGAGCAAATCTATCAGCAACATTTTGGCGTCGCTGCGCCCATAGGGGAGTTTCGCCAGGATGCACTAAACCGCCTGGCAGAGTTACGCCCACTGGCCCCGGAAACGGCCGGGATTATTTTTCAGTTGGCGCGCATTATCAATCTTCTGCCAGCCCAGCTAAGCCTGGAACAGGTCGAATATGACGATCCACAATTGGTATTAACGCTTCGGGTATCTGACCTGACCGCCGCTGATCAATTACGGACAAACCTCAACTTCGCCCAAATAACCAACTCTATAGAGATAATTGAGCACAACAATGATCAGGTATTACTAACATTGACGGTCGTAAAGTGATAATCAAATCAACATCCAGCTTAAACTTCACCCTGATCATCGCTGGCGTTCTCCTGGTAGGCGTAAATATCTACCTGTGGCGGGCAGAAACAACTCAGATGACATTAGTGGAAGCCAGACTGGAGCAAGCACAGTGGCTGCGTGACCTGGTGACTACGCCCAGACAGCCTCCGGCAGCCACAGAGCAGGCAGCCACACGTGGGGCACTGGCAACCATGAAACAGCTGGAGCTGGAAGCGAAAAGAGCGAAACTCGATGACTTACTCACTCGTATGGAGCAACAGGGCGTAAAACGCGTTCAATTAATATTCGAAAAAATCAGCTTCAATCGATTGCTGGGCTGGTTTGATCAGGTCTACCGGTCGACCAGACTTCAACCCAGGCAAGTGTTAATTGTCCGGCAACCTGACGAGGGTATGGTCTCTGCACAGGCGGTCTATTTTTAACGGGCCTATGACGGTGCTCGACTTTCGGGAAACTGACTATTGAGTTTACCCTCTATATTTTCAGCCAATGCCGTGTTGTGCTGAATCGTCGACACCTTAATGTTGAAATTTCATCGGAGCTGATGAAATTTAATCAGCGCCTGTCAGTCTGAGCTCAGTTACCTAATTTCCTGGACCCACTGCGCACCCTGTCTTTAACCAATTTCCTCGGCAAGTCGACCACCCCATCTTCGCTTGGCATCAATATTGCAAAAACCCCAGCAATGGTCGGCAGTTCAAAATTGCCGAGAGAAAAACAAGCGTTGTTGGGGAAGATCAGATGGTCCGGTTATTCAGGCATTACGTGCCACGATCACTAATGTGGCTAGGCGCAGGAGAAATCCTGGTACTAATGAGTTCAAGTTATATCGCGTTGTCACTTGCTCTCGGAAATTTCGATGATGTCCAGAACCGGCCAGAATCCCTGGTTATTTACATCGGGGCATTTGTTGGCGTGATGCTATTTTCCCTGTTTGCGTCCGGGCTTTATCAGATGCGTATGGCGGACAATTTGCGCAGTACTATGGTCCGTCTGGCGGTGAGCATATTGATCGGTGGCATTTTAACTGGCGGTCTTTTTCTGGTTGCTCCCCCCGAATGGATCGCCCCCAACGTAGTTGGTGTTTGTTTTGCTGCAGCCTTACTTGGACTCATAGGCACCCGCCTCGTGTTCTACAGCATTTGTGATGCTTCGGCTCTGCAGCGCCAGGTACTTGTAATCGGCGCTGGAGACAGGGCTGTTCAGCTGGCTACCAGTATTGATCAGGGACTAATAAGAGGTATCAGCCTGTGCGGTTTTGTACCGATCAATGACCAGAAAAATCGGCGTATTAATGAAAACGACATTATCTACCCTGACCAGGATCTCATTGCTCTGGTCGAGGAGCTGAATATTGACGAAATCGTCATCGCACTTGACGACCGCCGCGGTGCATTACCCGCAGAACAAATTCTTGAATGCAAAATGGGTGGTACCCAGGTTACCGAACTACTGGATTTTATTGAGCGGCACACGGGCGCAATCAACATCGAGTCTCTCAACCCGAGCAGCATGATATTCAGCGATGGTTTCTCTGGTGCCGCGATGGGAGATTGGAAAAAGCGGGTTTTTGACCTTCTGGCCAGTTCATTACTGTTAATTTTTGCGCTCCCCGTCATGTTGATCACCGCCCTGGCTATCTGGCTCGAATGCGCAGGACGCGAACCAGTTTTTTATCGTCAGACCCGCGTAGGCAAACGCGGCCGCCATTTTGAGGTCCTTAAGTTTCGCAGCATGTGCTCAGGGGCAGAAAAAGCCGGCGCGCAGTGGGCTACTGCTAACGATAATCGAGTAACCTGCATCGGCCGGTTCATTCGTCAAACTCGAATAGACGAACTCCCACAACTGCTCAACGTTTTCAGAGGGGAAATGAGTTTCGTTGGGCCGCGCCCTGAACGCCCCGAATTCGTTGCCAACCTGAAAGAAGGTATTCCTTACTACGATATTCGCCACAAAACCCTGCCTGGCATCACCGGCTGGGCTCAGGTCTGCTATCCCTACGGGGCCTCAGAGGACGACGCTCGGCGCAAACTCCAGTACGACCTTTATTACATGAAAAACCATAGTCTGTTTCTTGACCTGACTATCTTGTTCCAGACCGTTCAGGTCTGCCTCTGGCGCCAGGGCGCCCGCTAATCCCTGATCGGGCCGAAACCGCTACAGCTGAGCCACTATGCTGATCGGTTTGTGTTAACTTCGGGGTACTCCCACGCCACCGAACTAGCCAACACCACGTTGTTTTGATGGACCTCGCAGTAATAACCACTGCCAGCTACGCCAGTGCGGCATTCATTAACAGCTTATTGCTGATATTGCTGCTTGTCAGCTGGCGCGGAAGTGGTCAGGGCAGCCTGTTGTTAGGGGCAGTGTCGCTAACCATCATTAGCTCATTAGCCGGAGCCGGGTATGCCAACAGCGACACGCCGACGCTGCCCACTGTTCTCGCTTTTGACAACCTTCGGCAAGGGGCGTGGGCACTTTTCATTGTGCGCCTACTGCTCCTCCGTGCTGAGGCGACAAACAATTCTGGCAAGTTATTGTGGCTGGCTATGCCAACCACCCTGCTTATTTACGTTGCTATCAGCGGGATATTAATTGGGCAGGCTGGACAATGGTTAACTGACCATCCCGCACCGCTTCCCGGTCCACTGTTAATCGGCACAATTTTTGTAATCTGGTTAATAGAACAACTTTATCGCAACAGTTCTGTTCCAGACAGATGGGCGATTAAACACCTCTGCATCGGCGTTGGCGGAATCGTTGCCTTCGATGCAATTTTGTATATCGATGCCCTGTTGTTTAACCAGATAAACCCGCAAACCTGGGCTGCGAGAGGCTTCGTACAGGCTATAGCTACACCCTTGATTGCCATTTCCGCTACCCGTAATCCTGGCTGGGAAGTGAAGGTATTCGTCTCCCGCGGAGTAGTATTTTTCACCAGCTCATTACTGGTTACCGGCGGCTACCTTTTACTGGTTGCCGCTGCGGGCTATTTTCTTAAGGTATTTGGCGGTAACTGGGGCGATACGCTACTAGCCACGTTAATATTCACCGCCTTGCTTGGGCTGCTGATATTGCTCAGTTCCGAGCAACTCCGCGGGCTGATAAAACAATTTATCACTCGCAACTTCTACCGAAACAAATACGAATATAGGGAGGAGTGGCTAAAACTTACTGCTCGACTCGCAACCACAGATGCACAGTCCCCTGACAGGGTCGCACTGACCGCCATCCGCAAACTTCTGGAAAGCCCAGGCGGAGCTCTGTGGACAACAGACAGTCATGGAAACTGGCGCCAAACCTGTAGTTACGAGTGGCCTGTCGACGAGAACATCCTGACCCTTAACGACGATGTAATTAACCAGTTACAACATCAGGGCAAAATTATTGACCTCGCCGCATTAAAAAATTCCCACAGCGCGGACACTCAACCCACCACCCGACACTGGCCGGAGTCGCTAATGCTAGGCAACCAGCCCTGGTTACTGATTCCACTTAACAGCCACGGCAAACTGCAAGCAATAGTTCAAATTGGTCATTCCCATTCATTGCCAAACCAACTGGACTGGGAAGACACCGCACTGGTCACCGCTGCGAGCGACCAGATTGCTTCGTATTTAGCCTTCCATCGAGCTACTGACGCGCTCGCCGAAGCCCGTCAATTTGAAGCCTA
>JAJFLM010000273.1 GCA_021772655.1 Deltaproteobacteria bacterium | reverse complement strand
CAGTCCTCGGTGGTCAACGCCGGCGCGCTGGAGCACCCGGTGGACGGCGGGCCGGCGTTGGCGTTCGTCACCTACGGCCGGGCCAAACTGGGCAACCTGCGCGCACGGCCCTGGCTGACGATGACCGCGCGCAGCGGGTGGCGGTGGGCCAGCGCCGAGGGCCCGGCGCTGATCATCGGCCCGGACGACCCCCATGAGGGTGTCGACGACGAACGGCTGCGGCTGCTGCTGCGCGAGGTCTTCGCCGCCGCCGGCGGAACCCACGACGACTGGGACGCCTACGACGCCGAGATGCGCGCGCAGCGCCGAGCCGCGGTGTTGCTCACCCCGACCCGGATCTACAGCAACTGAGTGCGCCGCCCGGCGAATCGAGTGGCGGTGGTCGCCGCCATCTGAACGGGCACGAATCAGCACGGTTTGTCACCGGAAAGTGCATCGTTTAGGCTGCCCTAATGACAACGAAGGGTTGCCTTCATTGCCTCGAACGTGGGTGACCGCGCCGATCGGGTGAGCGGCCCGATGCGTGGGCGACTCGTCCGGGTTGGCCAGTACGTGCTGGTGCTGTGGGCCGCGGCGACCCTGAACTTCGCGCTGCCGCACCTGGCTCCGGGCGATCCGGTGACCTACCTCTACGCCGGCGAGGAACAAGGCTTGACGCCCGCGCAACTGGCGGAGATCCGCGCGAGCTACGGGCTGGACAGCCCGCTGATCGAGCAGTACGCGGCGTTCTGGGGCGGGCTGGCCTGCGGCGACCTCGGGCTGTCCGTCGAGTACAACCGGCCGGTGACCGAGGTGGTGCTGGACCACCTGCCCTGGACGGTCGCCCTGGTCGGGGCCGCGACCGTGCTCTCGGTGCTGATCGGGACGCTGCTGGGCGCCTGGGCGGCGTGGCGGCGGGGCTCGCGGCGCGACGTCGGGAGCGTCCTCGGCGTGTTGGCGTTGGACGCCATGCCCGGATTCTGGATCGGCATGGTGCTGATCGCGGTGTTCGCCGTGCAGCTCGGCTGGTTCCCCAGTTACGGGGCCGCGGCGATCGACGCGACGGGGATGGAGTGGCTGGCCGCGGCCGCGGCTCGGATGGCCCTGCCGCTGGCCACGCTGGTGCTCTCCACGCTCGGCGGGTACTTCCTGCTGACCCGCGCGGCGATGACCACCGTGCTCGACGAGCCGTTCATCCGACTTGCCCGCGCGAAGGGGGTGTCCGAGCGGCGGATCGCGCTGCGGCACGCACTGCGCAACGCGCTGCTGCCGGTCTACACCAACTTCACCCTCGCGGTCGGGGTCCTGCTGTCGGGATCGGTGGTGGTGGAGACGGTGTTCGCCTACCCGGGGCTGGGCGGGCTCATCTTCAACGCGGTCACTGTCCGCGACTACCCGCTGCTGCAGGGCGCGTTCCTGGTGGCCACGGTCGGCATCGTGGCGGCGAACCTGCTGGCCGACCTGACCTACCCGCTGCTCGACCCGAGGGTGCGCCGGACACCGGTGGCCGCGGTGCAGTGGTCGGCCCGGCCGGAGGCGGCGCGATGACCGTGCGGTCCCGCCGGATCACCGCGATCGGCGTCGTCGTGCTCGGCACCCTCCTGCTCCTCGCGGTGCTCGCGCCCTGGTTGGCGCCCTACGACCCGGCCCAACGGGTCACCACACCGTTCGCGCAGCCATCGGCCGCGCATCCGCTGGGGTCCAACGACGTCGGTCACGACCTGCTCTCCGAACTGATCCACGGAACGCGGATCTCGCTCGGGGTCGGGGCGGTCGCCGCCCTCGCCGCGACGATGATCGGGCTCGGGGTCGGGGTACTGGCCGGATATGCGCGGGGCTGGGTGGACGGCGCGCTGATGCGCCTGGTCGACGTGGTGCTCGCCCTGCCCGTGCTGCCGCTCACCATCGTGGTCGGGGTGTTCTTCGGGCCGGGTCTGCTCACCCAGATCTGCGTGATCGCGGCGGTGATCTGGGCCGGGGTGGCCAGGGAGCTGCGGGCCCAGGTGCTGTCGGTGCGCGAACGCGACCACATCCAGGCCAGCCGGGCGATGGGTGCCGGCGCCGGACACGTCCTGCCCCGGCACGTGATCCCCGCGGTGCTGCCCCTGGTGGTGCCGCAGTTCGTGCTGGCCACCAAGACCGCGATCCTGCTGGAGGCGTCGCTGGCGTTCCTCGGGCTGGGCGACATCACCGCGAAGAGCTGGGGCACGATGCTGTCGATCGCGCACGCCCGCAGCGCCTTCCTCACCGACGCCTGGTTGTGGTGGATCGTGCCGCCGGGGCTGGCCATCGCGCTGACCGTGATGGCCTTCGCGCTGCTCGGGTACGCCTTCGAGGAACGTGCCCAACCGGGACTGCGCGACCGGACGCGACCGGCGCCGGTCGGCGCCCTTCCGGTCCGGGCTGTCGGCGGCGATCCGGTCGCCGCCGGTGACGGCGCACCGCTGGCGGTCGACGGTCTCGGCGTCGGGTACCGCACCGAGCGCGGTGTGGTCACCGCGGTCGACGGCGTGAGCCTCACCGTGGCCGCCGGTGAGCTGGTTGCGCTGGTCGGCGAGTCCGGCAGTGGCAAGTCCACGATCGCCGCGGCCGCGTGCGGGCTGCTGCCGCCGGCCGCGACGGTGACTCGCGGCGGCGTCCGGATCGAGGGCCGTGACCTCTCGACGATGTCGCCGGCGCAGCTGCGCGGGATACGCGGCAACCGGGTGGCGCTCATCCCCCAGGAGGCGATGAGCGCGCTGAACCCGGTGCTCACCGTGGGCGCCCAGCTCGGGGAAGCGGTCCGGGCCCACCGGCCGCTCGGCCGGGACGCGACCTCCGCCCGGGTCGGCGAGCTGCTGGAGCTGGTCGGGTTGGACCCGGCACGCGCCCGGGACCACCCCCACCAGTTCTCCGGCGGGATGCGCCAACGGGTGGTCATCGCGATGGCCGTGGCCAACGACCCGGCCGTGGTGATC
>JAJFLM010000272.1 GCA_021772655.1 Deltaproteobacteria bacterium | reverse complement strand
TCCAACCTATTTTGATCCAACAATTGACGCTGCAGGATACCTTTAGTTCTGAAGCTCTGTGGGATCATCGGGCTTTTAGTTTCTTTGAAGATCGGCAAATGTTGGCCTTACCCCTCAGTGACCAACAAGGTTCTACCCTGGTCGTCTATGCGGTCAATCCCAGTACAGGCTTCCAACTCATCACAGCCATTGATCATACTGATTTATTAGCAACCCCTAATAGTTACGCCCCCACCATGCGTCGCAGCTTAGAGATCAATAACTCTTTGTTCACTATCTCGGATGGTGGACTAAAAAGTCATAGCTTCATCCATCTGGAAACAGAATTGTTTGGGGAGTTGTTCCCGGATTATCAACCTTTCACAGGTTGTTATTACGAAGGAAGCGACTCTTACTGTATTGATGATATTATATTCTAAAATGTTTGAACAACATTTTGTGCCGCGACCCCGGCCAGTGCCATAATAGCTAGTTGTGGGTTGACTCCCGTATTAGATGGAAACACCGAACCATCCGACACAAACAAACCCTTCACATGGTGTGATTCAAAATTATTTTTAAGCACACCCACTTGTGGGTCTGCTGACACACGGCAGGTGCCAAATAAGTGAGTGGCCACGGGATGAATATGAGTCGCTTGAATCGGTTTTTCTAGGATCAACATCAGCTCTTCAGCACTAGAAACCTTCTCGGGACGGCCTACAATACCCGGATAAATTTCTCGCGCACCAGCGGCAAACATCAACTCCCCTAAAACACGAATCCCTAAGCGAAACTTTTTCATATCAGCATCTGGAATACCAAAACGAATCGGAGACAAAAAACGCCCGCCTTTAACAGAACCTTTGGATTCAGTCCGTACAGCACCTGCCCATAGTGCCATGTGGCCCCTTTTTTCATAATACTCTGCTAAGCGTTTGCCAGCACCCGGTAAACGGACCCCAAACAAAGCCGGACTCACTCCTAAGGATTCTAACTTCAAACCTTTAGAGCGAAACTCATTCACCTCATAACCCTGGGTGGCACCCTTCCAGATATTAACGGGCTCATCAAAACAACCGACCATTGAGGTACCCGGATGCGCCATCAAATGAGACCCAATCAAATGCCATGGATCCGGCACAGCACTCCGTTGCAAAATTAAGGGGGACTGAATCACCCCCGCGGCCACCACCACCGCTTTGGCTTGAATACGAATCTTCTTTCCTGGAAACTCTCGTGTCAACCAATGACGTTTACCGATAGTCAACAGTTTAGCTTCCACACCCACCACGCGCCCTTTTTTAATCAGGACACGTTCAGCCGGACAATCTGCTATCAGCTCTAAGCCTTGCTGCTGCGCCCACGGAATATAACTCACATCCATTCCTAACTTAGCGCCATGAGGACAACCCATGAGACAACGACCGGAACCACGGCAGTCCTTTTCATTGCGCGCGATCACCCGACCCGACCAACCGAGCTTTTCAGCCCCCCGTTTCATCAGGTTACTATTCCCTCCTGCTATTTCAGGAGGGATTTCATGAATATTAAGGTCCTTGCGAATGCGCTGTTGTTCGCGATCAATCTCAGCATAATCTATTTCAAAGGCATGCTCATTGACCCACTCTTGATGAACGTCTTGTGGCAAATCCCAACAGATAGCTGAATTAATGACGGTCGTCCCACCGACAGCGCGGCCTTGAAGAAAAGGAATAGTCGGTTTGCCCGGCGCATGCTGAAAACCATTCTCCCAAAACAAATGTTTCATACTCGACCAAAAAGCTGTGGTATGTTCCTCCGTTTTAAACTGAC
Source organism: Deltaproteobacteria bacterium (assembly GCA_021772655.1). Classification (GTDB taxonomy): domain Bacteria; phylum UBA10199; class UBA10199; order 2-02-FULL-50-16; family JAJFLM01; genus JAJFLM01. The sequence goes on along the minus strand of JAJFLM010000272.1, from coordinate 1,987 downwards.
GACCCGCTTCTAAAAGCACGACCTTAAAACCCTGTTCAGTCAGACGATGTGCCACAACCGCGCCCCCAGCCCCACTGCCAATCACCACCACATCACAGGACTTATACCACATGAGGATCCCAGTCCTTACCGACGCGGGCCAACAGCGCGATAGTTTTTAAGGTATTAAAGCCTTCACGGATAAAATAAAAACGATTTTGTTCCCACCAACCAAGGTAGCATTCCAAAACACTCTCATCCAATTGAGTCACGGGTTTAAAACGGCGCACCACGAGACATGGCAACCAATAAAAAAACCAAAATAAAATACGAATCCCTAAGGCGAGTAATAAAGGAATGCGATGAAAGAAATCTTCGAGGAAAACCGCGGCGCTCTCATCGGTGCCGGCGGGACAAATAATTTTCATGACTGCATGAACAGAATTCAACTTACCTCCTTAACTAAATAGCAAGTGAGGACTCCATGAAAAAAGGTCGGTTATTTATACCGACCAAGTGGTCGTGCCATCAGGATTATCTTTAAGAATAATCCCGTGTTCTGCTAGACTATCACGAATTTCATCAGAACGCGCCCAATTTTTATCCGCGCGCGCTTGAATCCGTTCGGCAATGAGTGCTTCGATTTCAGCGGCATCGAGGGCCGCTTCATTGAGGTTGAGTTGTTTCTGCCGTGCTAAAAAGGCTGCTGGCTCAGAACCAAAAACACCCAGAACGGTACTGAGCAACTTCATGCCGGCAAATAAATCAGCTTTGTTTTGTGGGTCCCACCCTTCACCCGTAGCTAAAGTTGAGTTGATCTGCCGGACTAATTTAAAAACTTCACCCGTAATCACGCTGGTATTAAAGTCATCGTTCAAACTGTTGCTGAGGGCACTTGCAAAATCAAACTCGATCTTGGCCGTACCTACCTCAGCCTTTGCTAGCGCCAATAAAGCTTCATAGCAGCGTTTCAAAGCGGCTTCCGCATCAGACATTGCTTTGTCTGTAAAGTCTAAGGGAGTGGCATAGTGCGCGGATAACAAGAAATAGCGAACCACTTCCCAATCCCACTGTTCCAAAATAGCCGGAATCGAACGGATGTTACCCAAAGACTTACTCATTTTTTCAGCATTGATATTCACGAAACCATTATGAATCCAATACCGTGAGAAACATTTTTCCGTCACACCTTCAGACTGGGCAATTTCGTTTTCATGATGAGGAAAGATTAAATCGCGACCCCCTCCATGAATATCAAAAGACTCACCCAAATATTTCATACTCATGGCACTACATTCCAAGTGCCACCCGGGGCGACCCTCACCCCAAGGAGATGCCCATTTAGGCTCACCTGGCTTGGCGGCTTTCCATAACACAAAATCCAAAGGATCTTTTTTATGTGCATCAACTTCAACACGTGAACCAGATTCGAGGTCATCAATCTTTTTATGAGACAACTTGCCGTAGTCTGGTAATTTTCGAATGGAATAAAATACGTCTCCACCCGAGGCATAGGCCAAACCCTTCACTTCTAACTGCTGCACTAAAGCAACCATCTCATCAATATGTTGGGTGGCTCGCGGTTGTTCGGTGGGAGACTGAACCTGTAGCTTAGCCATTTGATCTAAATAGGACTGCATATATTTTGCAGTAATGTCATCACAAGAGACACCCGTTTCTTGTGATTTCTTGATAATCTTATCATCGACGTCGGTAAAATTTCGAACATAGGTGACTTCATAACCGAGGTGTTGCAAATAGCGATAAATCAAATCAAAGACGACACCCGCACGTGCATGCCCTAAGTGACATTCATCATAAGCTGTGATGCCACAGACATACATCTTTATCTTGCCAGGCTCGATAGGTTCAAAAGTTTCTTTAGTTTGAGAAAGAGAGTTATAGATTTTCAGTGACATGAGGCCTCATTCTAACAGGGCAATCGCCGTACAAGCAATGCCTTCTTCTTGACCCGTAAAGCCTAAACCTTCTTCAGTCGTGGCCTTGA
>JAJFLM010000271.1 GCA_021772655.1 Deltaproteobacteria bacterium | reverse complement strand
ATCAGAAGAAAGAATCTCATCCCTCTCTTCTTGAGATGAGACAAACCATCTGCACCAAATTTTTTTTTGCTCACTATTTCCAGAATTCCAACCAACAGAATTATAATCAGACAATATTTCTTCTCTAACCTCATTTACTGTTAAAATATCAGAATTGATTATATGATTAGAATGCTTATCCCAATCAATTGATATATCACTTGATAAAGTGTATCCACTAGGTGCTGAATCACCAGTAGCAATTATTTTTATTGCTGGTATTGACTCTCCGTTTTCTATGTATAAATTATAATTCATTTTTATTTTAGTTATATAAACTTGCAACTCTCCATCTTAAACTTACAGTATCGTAAACAAGAAGTACCGATTCATCACCACCAAGCAAAACGGTCCCGTTTGAAAGAACCCTATTGGCGGCCAGACTATTGGCATTATTTGATAAAATTCTTAAATTACTACCGCCTATGTTTGTAATATATATAGCTTGGGAAACAGATGGCGATGGCGCTTGAATTCCTGTTAAATCCAACACACTGTTAGTTGATGCTCTTATAAAACTTGTAGTTGCCAGCCCAGTTGGATTCCAATTATGCGTATCAACAGTTAATTGTGGCGGAGTGATTAAACCACCAAATATTAATGCTCCAGAAATAACACCTGGCGTACCTACTTGACTACTTATTTGAAAATTGGTCCCATCATACGTAACCTCCAATATCTTGCCAGCCAATATATCTCCACCAATCAATGGCGTAATTACACCTTTGTATAAATTTTTAGCACCCAACCCATTTAGGTTTAAAGTGGCCGCTCCAGTATTTGCATTTGTGAATTTTATGAAAAACCTTTGAGTAGACGTATACGCTGTAATTGCTGGAGATATAGTTGCGGTATATGTATTTGTACCAGCTGCAGTAGCTGAAATCTTTGAACCACTTTGATTAAGGTACTTACTTCCCTCTAATTGACTTGGGTTTATTAATTTATTTGCTTCTGTTCCTGTATTTATCTCAGCAGTAGTTGCTTTTGGCAAATTAAGATATGTTGCTGCACTCAAACTTGGGGACACAACGGCTCCAGTAAATGTTGCTCCAGATATATTTGCTTTTGTTAACATCTGGCTCTGAAGCGTCTGCTGAGCAGATAAAGAGCCAAATATTGAAGATATATTAGTTCCTCCTGATTGGATTACTCCAGTGAAGTTAGATGTTCCTGATGCAGTGAATCCATTAACAGAAGGAGATGCAACAAGATTAACCGTTGGGTTATTTGCTGTTCCTCCAGTAAATATATTTGCTCCAGGCTGTACACGAGTTATGTCATTTCCGTCATTAGTTGTCAAGAAGATATTATAAAGGTCTGTTCCTCCTGATTGGATTACTCCAGTGAAGTTAGATGTTCCTGATGCACTAAGTCCATTAAACGAAGGGGATGCCACAAGGTTTACTGTAGGTGCATTCGCTGTTCCACCAGTAAATAGATTTGTTCCACTTTGAACTCTTGTATGTTCTATTCCTGTTAAATTAGAGCCGTCTCCATAATATGTTGCTTCTGTTGTTTTTCCAGAATATATATCTGAAAACACAGTTCCATCAATAAACAAATCCGTGGCCGCACTCAATGAACCAGTATCCCCTTTATCTCCTTTTAATCCAGTTAATTGATTAAGTACAGAAACTGCAACCCTTGAGTCAGTATATGTACCAACAACTGTATTAGTCTCAAAACCTATTTTATCTCCTTCAAATACACTTATAGGTGATGGAAATGTGAAAACTCCACTTGAAGTGAATGAACCTGTTGCAACAGCAACATTGTTTATCATTAAATCTATAGTCACACTCGTACCTAAACTTTCAGATTGAAATGACATTTTTGATATTTCACCATCATACATTATAACAACATTGGCCGTACCTACTGAACCATTACCAAATGACCATTGCCTATTATTATTCGATAAATTTCCATTCTCCTCTGCCCATATCATATAGGATATATCAGTAACAACTATGCCGTCAAGATTTGAACCATCGCCATAGTAAACAGCTTCTTGTGTGTTTCCAGAGAATATGTTTGAAAATGTTGTTCCACTTACATAGAAGTCAGTGAATCCATTTAAGTTTAAATCTCCTGTTAAACCTTTATCACCCTTTTGTCCACCAACAACTTTTGCTATTGTTAACGAAGAACCACCTGCCTCAAGTTTAACTTGAGCCCCACCATCCTCTCTCCTAAATGTAATTCTAAGCTTATCTCCAACTTCAAGGTCCATAACTGCCTGAAAACCTGCTGTTGCTCCATAATTTACTTGTCTAAGATACATTTCACCAATAGTCCCTGGAACTTCTACAAATCCACTTCCAGTATCTATCTCAAGTCTACACTCCGCTTGAGTTCTACTGGTTCCAGCAGCTGATTCGGTTGAAACTCTACCTATAACAAGATATTTAGTTGCTGTATTTATTGTTACTTCATCATTATTAACAGTAGTGCTATGTGAAAAATCATTACCAATCTGTCTTTGAGAATCAAGAGGAACTGTTGCAGTCCAAGCTGTCGTGTTAGATGTTGTTCCTCCGACTGCATCATATGAATCGAAATATGAACTTGTAAGAGCTGACAGCCCAGCTTCTATTTGACCATCTATAATTTCTGTAAGCTCTGTTGAACCTGAAAATAAAGTGGACGCTGATAAATTTGAAAAAGAACCTCCCCCTCCAGTTGAAATTCCTGAAAAATTAATATTATTAAAACTAGGTGAATCAACAATATTAACAATTGGAGAAATAGTTGAACCTGTAACACTTGTATTTGTTCCAGCATTAACGTTTCCAACAAATATTGATTGTATATTTGTTATCCCAGAATAAATTGTTGAAGCTGTCAAGCCATTTATTATCTCTATGTCGTTTGTTATAAATGTCATCTTATATAAATATCATAAATTAACTTTCCCCTACCTCAATTGCTTGCCAGAACACATCTCCAGTAAAATGAGGATTAGCATTTGAATTAATCACAAATCCACTGGCAGTTTTAGATTCAATTGTCCAAGACCTTTCATCCTCTCCAGTTACAACAACACTATAATTATTATTTGAAAATGGTGTTGAAAATGTTACCGTATGCTTATCTGGATTTCCTGTAAAACCAGAATTCGGAGCTATTCCAGATTTTGTTTTAAGAATAGTTGTTGCACCACTTATATTAACTCCTCCTATATATACAGTAGATGCTGATATAGATGATGCTGATAAATTTCCTCCCGTTGCTGTTCCTGAAAAAGATATGTTATTAAAAATAGGAGATGCCACTGTGCTAACTATTGGAACGTTAGATGTTCCTCCTGTTGTAATATTTGTTCCTGGCTGAACTCTTGTAGTATCTTCTGCAGCCCATTCTAAATCAGTTCCACCAGAATTTACTCTTAAATGTTGAAGTGACGAACCTCTTGAAAATCTTACAAACTTTGTTCCGTTGCTCTTAAATAAATCACCAAGAGCAGTAGATGTATCTGTTATTGTATTATTTGTTGCGTTAATAGTTTTATTTGTAAGAGTTTGAGAAAATGCTGCAGTTACAAATGTATCATTTGCAGTAAGCAAAGGTATTGTCACATTTCTATTTGCAACAATAGCAGATGAAACTATGCTATATTGAAATGTGTTTGCTGGATTTCTAAGTTTTAATCCAGAACTTGGTATTATTGCAGTTGTTGCAGAAAGTGTTAATGCAGAAAATATAGTTGCAGTACCAGTTCCTGATATTGTTAAATCATTTATAGAAGGTGATGGAACTAGGTTTATTGTTGGTAAATTATCTGTACCACCTGTAAAAATATTTACTCCTGGCTGAACTCTTGTAATATCGCTAGATGGTGCTCCAGCTAAAATGTTATATATAATTGTTTCAACATCTGTAGAACCTGAAAATAGTGTAGATGCACTTAAGTTTCCGATAAAACTGGTATTACCAGTAACCGTCCCCCCTGTTAGTCCCAAAAATGAATTGGAACCGTATTCAAAAACATTTGTACCGTCATAACCCCACAAACTATGGTCTGCTAAGTTAGAAGCAAGTTCTCCAGACTTAATAAAATTAAGTTCATTACCAGTTGTTCCAGTAGGAATCTTGCCAGGTACAGAAGTCCTTTTCGTTAGTAAACGAGCATCTCTGTTCTGTGCCATGTTGAATTATATAATTCTTTAATAAAAATGCCTATATAGGCAGGTTATTTAACCCTTTTAAATAAATAGAGGCAAGTTTTATTTATTATTAATTCAAAGCGAATTAAAAATTTTTTTTTCTAGTTATTTATTAATACAAAAGAAAACAAATAAAATAAAGAATTATGGCTGACATGTTTAGACCTGTTCCAATCGAACAGGAACCAAAAAGAAAAAATAGATTTGTGCTGGAGTTTCCAACTGAATTAGGTATTGAATCATTCTTGGTTCAAACATCAGGAAAACCATCACTTGAAATCGGTTCAACAGAGATTCCGTACATGAATACATCAACTTGGGTTGCTGGTCGTTCAGTATGGCAAACTATGGACATCACATTTATTGATGTTATTGGGCCATCTACAACTCAAAAGGTTATGGAATGGGTAAGACTTCATTTCGAATCTGCAACTGGTAGAATGGGGTATGCAATAGGATACAAGAAAAACCTTGTACTTAAAGCTCTTGACCCAGTAGGAGTTGAAGTAGAAAAATGGACACTTATCGGGTGCCAAATCACAAGTGCATCATTTGATGACTTCGATTACAGTGCTGATGACCTTGCAATGGTAAATATTACTATCCAACCAGACAGATGTCTGCTTGCTGCATAATAATATTACTGCAAAAAATACTAACGCAAACCTTGGGTGCTATTGTTTAGCGTTCAAGGTTTTGTTATTTTTAAGATATGGGTTTTTTAAGATTATATAGAAAGTTTTATTGTGTGACCACAGCTGGTCCAGTAGATGACTATACACTTATAACTCCTGTGTCATTGAGCGCTGCTACTTATGTATCTGGAACTGGTGATACAGTTACAACAAATTTAATTGAAGCTGCTATACCATTTGTTGAGGAAAGTACTGGCGTATTTTATGCCGACTTAAACCCAACTCTATACGCATCCGATGTTACTTATGACCTTGTTTGGTATGTACAATACACACCAGATGCTCCAGTAAATAGAAAACTAATGACAAGGTTTAGAATTATGCCTTTCAATATAGCAAACAATCTTGACTACGAAATAAGTGATTCATCTAGTCTTGAATATGAAATAGGTGGAGATACACCAATAGAATACGAAATATTAGGAACATATAATTAATAAGCCATGCCATTAAATAAAAATGAATTCATAATAAAAAGAAATGATACACTTCCAGCTCTTCAAATTTGTCTTATAGACAGAGGATGCTTAGGTGGAAAGGAATCTTATAACCTTACTGGAGTTACAGGAGTTACATTTACAATGGCAAATAATTGTGGAGATTATAAAATATTTGCCAAATCTGCACAAACAGTTTCTTATTCTGCAGGAACAATACAATATAACTGGGACCCAGAAGATACTAATGAATCTGGAAGTTTTAAAGGTGAGTTTCAATTGTTATATTCAGATGGAAATAAACTATCCATTCCTCAAAATGGACAAATAGACATCTTAATACCTAAAGACGTTAATCCTTACTAAATAAATCTAATTGATTATCTGTTTCTTTTGGAAACTTTGATTCTACTATTTCTTTAATCACATCTCCGTGACAAGATTTAGGTTTACAATAGCACGATAAATATACATCTCCACTTATTGCAAGAGCATATATTTGATTCATCATGCTACATACCTTTTCTTCTTTTTCTTCTATACACTTAATTAAGTATTTTCTATAACTTTCAATGCTTTCTTTTCTTGAATCAACTACATATTCAGCTTTTGTTTCACGACCTTGAATACTGGTGTAAGGATTTCCAAGGTCAGAACCACGTCCAATGTATATTACATTGTCATATTTATCTTTATCCTTTCTATGAATAACCTTTATCATACTGCAAATATAAATAAAAAAGTCATCCATATGGATGACTTTCTAAATTTATAACAAACTCTGTTTAAGAATGAAATAAACTATATTTTAATATGTTCCACCGTCTATGCAGTCAGTTTCTGCAATTACCCTAAGTCCATTAGGAGATGAAATTGTTCCAGTCTCTCTAATTCTTATATCTTGAAGATTTGTTGTGAATGAACGATTTGCTAATCCAGTTGCAGTTCCTCTAATATCAAAAAGAACATCTGTTCCACCTACTCCTGAACCATCTTGAATTGACCATCCAGCTCCAAGAGAAGATGATATTGTAGATGCTGTTGGGTTATAGTTAAGTTCAATTAAATTATCTTCAATATAAAGTTCAGAAGTGAATCCACTAATACCTTGACCCATTACAACTAAGTCTCCAAATATTGTTGTTGTTCCTGTAGTTCCAGGAGTACCAACTTGAACATTTGTTGCCTTAAATAAATTCGAACCTTCATCATATTCAAATCCAGCCTCATCTGTTAATAAACCACCAGTTCCTACATAAACAACTCTACCATCAGTTAAACTAGAAACAGTCAATGCTGTTGTTGAAAGGTCTCCAAGCATATCAACATCTTGGAAAAAACCTGTTTTCCATCTATTTGCTACCTTACCAAGGTCGTATGCAACATCTGCGTCAGGATAAGTATTATTATCAATATAAAGGTCTCCAGCAAAATCAAATCTGAAATCACCAGTTGTAGATGAAAATAATTGGTCTTCAAGAGTTGTTGAAGATGTTCCTAATCTTACTTTTCTAACAAATAATTCATCCCATCTTTGTCCTACTGCTCCAAGGTCATATGTTAAATGAGAAGTTGGAAGTAAATCACTATCTACTTCAACTCTTGTTGCTGCATCAATTGTAAAAATACCATCATCTTGAA
>JAJFLM010000028.1 GCA_021772655.1 Deltaproteobacteria bacterium | reverse complement strand
CCAACATATCCAGAACCAATGATAATAATCTTCATGACTAAGGCTATTGCTCCAACTGATCTAATACATTTACATATTTATATTGGAAAGACTGAGGCATAGGTTCTGCCATCACATTGAGAACAATAGCATCCGTTGACTCACGAGGCGTAAGGCCCAATTCAAACTTCATATCTTTAGATAAACGCCCTGCCAATGACTCAATCATCTCCCGTAATTCCCCATCTCCATAAACTGAAATGTACCTGTAGCCCTCAGAAATCAGATTATCCAATAATTCAGACAACTGTTCATTAATGCGATGATAATCTCTAATAGTGCGGGTGGCGTACTGATAAGTTTTGCGCGTTAACGCTAAAAAGCTCTGACGTGTCAGTGCATACTCGAGCTTTTTCTTATTCAAACGCGAGATTTTCACGTAGCCGACCTTCAAAAACTTCTTCAATAAAATATTAACCAAACCCAATGAAATACCGGTGGCTCTCGCCAATTCTCTTTGTGAAATTGAAGAGTTACGAGATATTTGTGTCAGAACTTGGAGCTCTTTTTCGTTTAAATTACTATTTGTAGCCATATGTTTTATTTTTGAACGTTCAATTATTGAGCGGTATAGCAGCTAAGGGTATTTTCACAAGCAAAAAGTGAGCAAACACCCTTAAATCAAGCAAAAACGACTTCAAATTGACAAGGGAACTGCGAATCAAGTAGGTAAGGATTTCTTTATGATACCGTTAACACCCTTTTCATTGAGTCAGGCAAATTAAGATACTGCAACATGAACCGCATAAAACGCACATTGACAGCCATTTTGGTAAGCATTCTTGTCAACGGCCAACTTTTTCTCCCTACTGTCAGCTGGGCGCAAAACACCGGCACATCTAATTTTCCCAATAATACCGGTCAATTTATGGGGCAACTGCCTGATACTGGGAGAGTTGGTGGTTCTAGCTTTGGGAGTAAATCCCGAGACAACAAACAATTTTCATTGGATCAATTTGGCTTGCCAGCAGGAAGCTCAGCCTTTCAGGGACCTACCTATCAAGTTCATATCCTCGGTGAAGTCAATAAACCAGGTACCTATCGGGTGCCTCCCTCAACGCGCATGTCAGAGGCCATCGAAATAGCTAATGGAATCTTAGAACGCGGCAGCCAACGGAATATCCAATTAAGACGTAAAAACGGTCGGGCACGGATTGTCGACCTCACCGCCTTTAAACAAAAAGGTGATTTGAAATCAAACCCTTATTTATTAGACAACGACGTAGTTTTTATCCCGCTACAAGGCCCCGTCGCTCACATTGCCGGAGCCGTAAAGCGTCCTGGATTTTATGAGCTACGAGGCCGTACAACTCTCACGGAACTCATTAAATCTGGCGGTGGCCTCAGCTCTGGAGCTAGTCGTAATAAAAACATCACTATAGTCCGTTACATTGATGGTAAGAAGCATTTATTAGAAGTTGAACTCAACAGTAAATCGGCTAGCAATTTTAATATAGAGAATGCTGATGTTGCGGTTATCCCGCATGTACTCACCCAAGATAAGACTTTTGACTTCAACATTCCCAACCTTCCCGGTGACCGAGAACTCTTCTACCCATCATTTGAAGAAAGAGTTTTTGTTATCGGTGGGGTCGCACGCCCTGGCCCATATCCGTACAGCCCCTATTATAAAACCCGAGAATATTTAACGATCGCCGGAGGCTTTACACGGCTCGCAAAAGAGAAAAAAATGCACGTCATCAGCTCACTGGGTAAAAAAAATAAGGCCAGTGATCAAATTAGCATTAATCCTGGTGATACAATTGTTGTTCCTGAGCGCTATATGTCTCCAGAAGGCTTGCTGCAACTCGTCTTAGGCATTGCAGGTACTGCACTAGGCATTACCACAACGATTCTTGCCTTAACTAACTAAGAAATTATGGCTGAAGAAATAACACTGTTAGACTACTGGGAAAGCTTAAAGCGCCGGAAAATTATTATTGTAGGTGTCAGCAGCGCCATGCTGTTAATCGCCATCCTATACTGTTTTTTCACAACTCGTATCTATACAGCAAAAGCCACCATTCTCCCAATGGGAGGCAACCAAGAGTTCAGCATGGCATCACTTCTAGCTCAATCAGGCGTAGGTAGCATGTTGTTAGGTGGTATGAACAAAGGCTCATCAGCAGCCTCTCTAGTGGCTGTACTTGAGAGTAAAACGCTATCCGAAAAAGTGGTTAACACAATTGACCTTCGATCCGCTCTTTATCCAGATCACTGGGACTCCCAAAAAAATGATTGGAAAAATCCAAAAGAAGCACCCAATGTTCAACAACTCACATCGGCTCTGCAAGACATTGTGAAAATTGTTAGTGACCCAGAAAGTGGCCTCATTAATGTAAAAGTGGAGCATAGCAATCCAGAATTAGCCGCCAGCATTACTAATACTTATGTACGCCAACTGACGAACTATCTTTTAACCAACGCACTTACCGCCGCGCGACGTAACCGCATCTTTATCGAAGGTCAATTGACTAAAGCCAAATCTCAATTACTTAAAACTGGAAAGGCCATTTCAGGCTTCTATGCCAACAATGACATCTCTACTGCAGAGTCACTTGTTAATGTAAATGTCGCCTCACATGTCAAAGCAATCAGTCCAGATGACCTAAGTCACAAACTTCAAGAGCTGTCTGAGAAAGAATCTACACTCAAAGAAAAGATCGATCGTTTAACCGTTGTTAAAGGAGTCCCTCAACAGGTCTATTTAGAATACCTAACGGGATACTACAAACTGTTGGGTGAAATTAATGCTTTGCTTACTCAACAATATGAAATGGCTAAAATTAACGAGTTAAAGGAAGATATTAGCTTCCAAGTAATTGACTGGGCGCAAGTCCCCTTAGGGCCCTCAAAACCAAAAACAACTTTAATTCTTATTATCACTGTTTTCTTCGCAGCATTTACTTCAGCTTTTCTAGCGTTCTTCGTTGAACATATCGACCGACTGAAACAGGTTAAATCAAGGTAACTTGTGAATAAAATATTCGCTGGTATTATTGCCACCGCAATCTTACTGCACATATCATTACCTGCTAGCGGCAGTTTAGATATTGACCCTCATTCCCCATTACCTGGAACATCTTTCACCATTAAACAAAGCATTGATTATTTAGCCGCCTTTGATTGTTTCACTAGCCTCTTAAAAGGTGACTCGCTTAAAACCGAACGAGAAATTGTTCGGTTAATACAACAAACTAACTTATGCGCTGCCGCCGAAGAAACTCCGGAACTCGCAAAACAGTTAATCCAGGCACTGCGCCAGAAATTCCTCCCTCCCGTAAAGTGGTCTCATATTGGCGCATGGTGGCCTCAATTTCGAGCCCCACGCTTTAACATTAAGTATCTTTACCATAAGGACGATGGGCGACCTGCATCACACCCTCGTGTTACTGCAACCGTCAGTCCGTGGACAGCTAACCGTGATGGCATTTCACTGCGCCCAGGGCATAATGCTATTTTAAGCAGTCACTGGGCCTTTTCATTAGGCAAGTGGCTCGATTTTGATATTGATCCGGTTATTGTCAGCAATAAACAAGACAGCTTTTACATAACACCTCTGAAAAGCACGCTAAAATTAACCTTTGGAAATTTTGAAATAAAATCAGGGCGCTCTCATTTATATTGGGGTCAAGGATTTAGCCAACATACCGGAACCGTATTATTTGGTAACAACGCACGTCCTATGGAAATGATTCAAATTGGCAATCCACTCCCTACAACATTGCCATGGATTTTTAAACATCTAGGCCCTTTTCACTACAGACTCTCATTAGCCAATCTAGATAAGAATCAACTTTTTCCTAACCCCTATCTTTTATCTGGACGCATCATGTTTAAGCCGACAAAAAATTTTGAAATGGCTTTTACGCGTAGTCTGGTTTTTGGAGGGAGCGGTGCGCCAGACTTCTTCGTATTAGAACCTGTTTTAGAACTACTTGGATTCCGACCGCAAGATGGTTGGATCTTTAA
>JAJFLM010000270.1 GCA_021772655.1 Deltaproteobacteria bacterium | reverse complement strand
GAATTGAGCGGTCGGTTAAAAACAGGGACAACCGATGCCACAAATGGCAGTAACACTATCCTCGGACTGCGGTTCCCCGGTGTTAGCTTGTTGCCGACCACTTCAATCATTTCTGCTCAGTTGGAAGTCGTTACCAAAATTGCCGGTAGCGGTGCGACGACTCTAACCATCAGCGGCCATGACCAGGGCAACATGCCGCGACTTGAATCTAACGAACTACTTTCAGATACAACCGCGAAACCGCGCACCACGGCGCAAACTAGCTGGGTTATCACCGATGACAGTTTGCTGGACGAAACGCTTATTTCTCCTGACATTTCCAGCATCATTACGGAAGTGATTCAGGACCCGGCGAATAGCTGGATTATTGGTAATGCCCTGGGCCTGTATCTTGAAAACGGCACCAACTCGCGCTCTTTATATTCATTTAACAATAATCCGGCGATAGCCCCGCGTCTAAAAATTATAGTGGAGACCAATGCTTCTGATTCAGTAACTGTTCGTGACCGAGTACTTCAATTAATCAACGAACAGTCATACACCTTAAACCGGACGCCCACGATCGAAACTTTGTACGAAGCAGCGCTCTACTGGCGCGGTGATGATGTTTATTACGGCACCCATCGCGGCCAGGGAAATTTCCCCAATGGGGTGCCTAATCCGAATGATCTGGATCCGTTTCATGTAAATGATGGCGATCAGGACGGCAATCCGGCCGCAGATCTTACAGGCATGCGCCACGGTCGTGTTAGCCACCCGGATAGCTACACTAGCGGCACACTCAACCAGCCCGCGGGGTGTAGTGCAGAGAATCTGGACGCAGTGGAGTGTCACGCTGAAGTAATTGATGGCACACCGACTTATGTCTCTCCGTTTGGTATTGCCGAATGTCAGAGCAATTACATGATTTTTCTTTCTGACGGTGCGCCAACCCAGAACAATGAGGCACCGGCTCTGATCCAGACGCTTACTGGCGATAGCAGCTGCGACGCTAATCCTGTGGGTAACAATGGCGCATGTGGCGAGAATATCCTTAATTACCTGGCAACAACCGACCAGAGTACTCTTGACGGAGACCAGACCGTTACCACCTATACCATCGGTTTCAATATTGGTGATGCTGGCAATGCCAATACGGTGGCATTAATGCAAGACCTGGCGACGGCTGGCGGCGGTCAATTCTTTACCGCCGATACCGCTAGCGATCTCTGTGATCAGTTGCTTGCCATCTTTACTGATATTTTTAACGATCCAACCTCGTTCGCGGCACCTGCTTTACAGGTTAATGCCTTCAACAAATTGCAACATCGCAACGAGGTCTATTTTTCGCTGTTCGAGCCGGCCAAAGAAATTCGCTGGGACGGCAACGTTAAAAAATACAAGGTCTGTGACGGCACTGGTGGCTGTACCCTGGGTGAAATTCTCGACTCAACTGATGCTCCTGCGATCAACACTGCGGGAGTAATCAGTAGCGGTGCGCACAGCTTCTGGAGCGCTGCGCCAGATGGCCCAGCTATTAAAGCGGGTGGCTCAGGCTCAGTTGTTCCGGATCCACTATTCAGAAATGTTTATACCTACACTGGTGCTGGATCTCCGGTAAATATCGACCTGGGCGCTGCAACGCACGAAATGTCTGTGGCCAATAAGGCAAATCTCGACACCTTGCTTGGCTTCGCGGATGGCAGCAACGACCCTGCACTGGATGCATTAATTCAATGGATACGTGGCGTTGATAGTTATGACGAAGATGCTGATGGCGATATTACCGACAACCGCTGGCCGATCGCCGATCCACTGCATGGCAGTCCCGTGGCACTGACTTTTGGTTGCACTGGCGGCGTGCCTGGCACACCCTGTGTGGATACTGGCGACAACGCGATAATCAAGGTGTTTGTTACCGGCAACGACGGTAGCGTGCGCATGCTCAATGGCAACAACGCAACCAACGGCGGGGAAGAAGAATGGGTTTTTTATCCCCAGCAAATGCTCGGCCAGCAGGTCGCGCTCGCGGTCAACGCTGAAGGTGATCATATCTACGGCGTTGACAACACCCCCACAGTAATTCAGCTGGATAAAAACGGCGATGCAATGATCGATCCGTTAACCGGTGAGTATGTGCGATTATTCTTTAGCATGCGCCGGGGTGGCGATAGCATTTTTGCGCTGGATGTCACCCCTGATGCTGGAGTACTTACTGATGTAGACAGCGTGACCGGACTCACTCCCTCATTGATGTGGGAAATTGAAGGTTCGAGTACCTTGTTTCCGAATCTTGGACAATCCTGGTCCAGACCCAAACCGGCGACGGTCCGAGTGCCTAAAAGCGGTGGTGGTTCCGGTGACAGTGAACTCAAAACTGTTCTGATTTTCGCGGGCGGCTATGACACCAATCAGGATGGGGGATTTGGTAAATCAAACTTGGGTAATGCCATTTATATCGTCGATGCAGACACTGGCGCGCGCATCTGGTGGGCCAGCAACGATGAAGTGCTCGATGGTAACGGCGACAGTCCTAATCTGGTGCTTACAGAAATGGACTACCCGATTCCGTCCGATATCGCGCTAATTGACTCCTCCGGTGATGGCGCGGTTAATCGTCTCTATGTTGGCGATCTGGGTGGACAGGTATGGCGCATAGACCTGGACGATCAGCTCGGTGGACCCCAGACAGGCCCGGCAAATGGACAGGATGATACGTCGGGTGCACGGCTCGCGGTGCTCTCTAATCCAGACGCAAATACGGCTAATATTGAAGACCATCGTAAATTTTTCTACCCCCCGGATGTGATCCAGGTGGAAGACGCCATATTCTCTAATGAGGCATCTTATGATCTGGTATCGATCATCTCAGGTGACCGCTCTGATCCCCTGGAAATTGATGTGCTCAATCGAGCATACGGGCTACGTGATTACGCCGTAAGTGGCGCTTTGACCGAAGGTGGCCAGGTACCATTACGCCATGACGGGTATGACATTGGAGATGGCACCATCGACGGTGACGCTGATGGTGATAGCGAAAAAGATCTTTTTGACACCACTGCTAATCTTATTCAGGTAGGCACTACCAGTGAGCAAAATCTGGCCCAATCAGCGATGAAAGCTAGTAGCGGCTGGTTTCTTGACCTCACTGACAGTGGCACCAAAGTTGGTGAAAAGGGTCTGTCATCGCCCATCGTCCTGGCTGGAAAACTGTTTTTTACTACCTTCCTGCCATCGGGGGTCAACGACCCCTGTCAGGCGATACAGGGCAGTGGACGGCTGTATGGCATTAACGCAATCAACGCAGCAGCTGAGTTTGAAGACTGGCTGGAAGGAGGTGATGACAGCGCCCTGGAAACTGGCGACCGCACCTACGCACTTGGTGGAGGCATTCCATCCAGCGCGGTACCGATATTCCAGGAACAGGGTGTGACATTGTTGATTGGCACTGGAGGTGGCGCGGAAAGTGTTGATCCCGACATTGCGCTGCCAAGGGTAAGAACATACTGGTATCAACAACAATAGGCAGCTGAGCAAACAGTAACTATGCTTTGGTGCAAGGATCAACTCTACCGAGCTGGTCCTTGCACCATTATTGAACCAAGAAAATCAGGAGATTCCCCATGCCCCGCATTGAAGACCGAGCTCAAAACCAGGGCTTTACCCTTGTCGAATTGCTAATAGTCATGGCTATCGTAGGCATTCTCGCGGCGGTTGCTTTGCCCAACTATCAGGACTACGCTCGGCGAGCGAAGCGTTCTGACGCGCAAAACACTTTGATGACCCTGAGCAATAACCTGGAAAAGTTTTTTTCTGACAACAACACTTACACCACGGACCCGACTGCAATGGGTTACCCTGCAAATCCAATTATTTCTCCAGAAGGAAACTATTCCGTTGCAGTTGCAGCGGGCGGCGGGGGCATCGGCGTCAGTTACGTTGCGACAGCGACCGCCATTGGCAATCAGGCAAGTGATGGAGACTGTTTAACGATTATTTACGATTCCACCGGGGCCAAAAGCAGCACTCCCGGGGGTAACGACTGCTGGCACTAAAGGCAGCGGGTTACTCGATCTTGGTTTTCGTTACTGCGTCTAATGGTGTTAGCATAGCAACGTAATCTGAGCGTTGCTGCCAGCTTGAGTTAAGCTTTAACAGCGCCTAATCCGAATCGTCACCCAGCTCGACTGGTTGAACAATCACTAGAGTCGA
>JAJFLM010000269.1 GCA_021772655.1 Deltaproteobacteria bacterium | reverse complement strand
GCACTTGAGTCTCATGAATTTTTCACAATCGAAACTGTAGAAGAGCGAGATCCTAATTGGAGCGAGGATGGCACGGAGTATAACTTTCCACCAGAAACAGTGGCTTATGGCAAGCGCAATACTTTACTTCAGAAATTGAAGCGTACAGTCTTAAGCTCAGTACTGATGGCAGCATACTTGTACTTTGTCGGTATTATCCACTGGTCATCAGTAACAATTGTAAATACGACAAACATAGTAGAAGTAACGAAATTGCCAGTGGCATTAGCAATAGCAGGAATACTTTCAGTTGGAACGTACCTAGCTGGACACTATCTAAGGAGGTTAGTGAATTATGATTGAACAGAAGTTTTGTGACTACTGCGGTAAAGAACTCTGCAGCGATGAAGAACAATGCCCTTTCTGTGTCGATAACGGCTTTACTGGCGATTGGGCAAGAAATCACGACCCGCTACAAGCTGAAATAGATGAAGCAGATAGGGAGATTATGGAAGAATTGAACAAACAGCCTAAAAAGGAAGAATCATATATTCCAACATATATAGTTGGAACTCCGCCATCGCCACCAGAATGGGTGGAACAACAACCAACTCCTGTAATAAAAAGACCAAATGCTTCTGAGAAGGCGGGCAAGCTTTTTAAGGGTATAGGTAAAGGATTTGCGAAGTTCGCTGTATGGGCAGTAGATGGAGATATATTTGGCCGTGACTAATTTCGATTTTTATTACTTTTTGTGGACCCTAGTTTTGTGTATAACACTGTCCGCATTCTATTTCAGTAACCCACATATTCTGTGGGCCTTGTTTTTCCTTGTCTTTGTTCCATTTCCGACGGTGAAAAAATGAAAGCTTTTAATGTTACAATTCTAGAATCGGGCGATTCAGTATATGAAATAATGAGACGTAAAAAATGGCAGAATCTGCTAGATTCAGCAGACGGTTTTTGGAATGGTGGCAGCAGACGTGCACGAATCGCAGACGCTGCTCTCGATCCACGCAACGGATTCAATGACTTAATTCTAGCAGACTTTGGAACAACGTTAATATTTAAATGTTCAACAGTGAAAGAACTGGAAGTACGTTTAAAGAAAGTCGAAGAAAAAGAAGGACTAGACAGTACTACAGCACCATAGAGGAGATTACATGACTGTACACAACACGACGCATGTACGGCGTGTCGGTAGTCTTACCGAAATAAACGTGCACGAAATGAAATGGAAGAAGTTCAGAATTGCGATTACCGGTCTTGGTGGTCGCAAACCTTTACGATATGTGCGATATGAGGACAGACAAAAAGAAATTATTGAATATGATACTATAGAAGAAGCTATCAACGATGCGAAGAAGTCAGTTGATGTGAAAGCTATGAACTTTATCCACAATATCAACCATTTGGTACACCATCTACAATATCTTGTGGGTGGCCTACAATCAGGTACGATCTCTGAGAACGATATCATAGATCTTCTACCACAAGAAGAAGTTATGGCTGATCTTAGCTGTAAAATAAAAGGTTTTAGATCTAGAACAGGGGCCTAGTATCTAGAGCTTGTTGATGCACACCCGAACCAGGTATTAAAAGATCCTGTTGTAGATGAGGAGAACTGCAAGTAGCAAGGAAAAGTACTAAACTTTTCCCATAGTGTTTGTTGCCGAATGGATCGATTAGAGCTGCACTATCTACAAGTAATTTTTTCATTAACATAAACGCATTAAAACTTTCGACTTGAGTGTCTAACATAGACACAAAATTCGCAGCAACAAAGGTGTGTGGATGACTACTCCATACTAAATACCCATCATCTATAAGCATTATTTCTTCGTCTGGATTGAATATAATACCAATATCCTCAGGTATTTCATCATCTATAATTAATGGAATATGTTTTTCGGTAATTATAACATATTCAACTTGTTTAAGAATAGGATCTTTTATGATCATACCACTGTTAAGTTTTATAGTAAGGCAAGTATGGAAATTAGCAACATCAGTGATTACGCCTTTCTCACCAACTAGAGAGCGCCCAATATAGCCACTAACTATTTTAACTTTATCGCCTATATCACCAAATTTACTCATATTATATTTTTGAGGAGGTCAGATGTACATTCGTACGTATAGTTGTGAACTTAAAAATGGCGCAAACCCAATCGATAGAATTTTAGTATTGATGAGACATGCAAGAAAAATGGTACCATTCGAGTGGTCAGATCCGGATTTTCGAGAGTATTTACAAGACCATTTTAAAAAGCCAGTTGCTGGAACTTACGGCTCGAATTTTGCCCTTTCAATAAACGAAGTTGAAACAGCAATTGCAAATTCAAGCCAGAATAAAGATTTAAAAATTGCGCTATTGCATTCTATCAGACAGAATCCTCCTTTGTGCACCAATAAACAATGCCAACGCACTTGGGACTTCGATGAGGGAGAATGCCACTGGTGTGGCGAGAAAGAATACACCACTCAACGAATCTTGGATGAAGAGAAGAAGCGAGCCGACAAGCTGGCGATTTTCGGCTTAGCGCCAAGTGGAAAACCCAAAGCTGCAGATAGTGATAAGAAGATTTTCGAGGCGACTTCGTCGGCATGGGCTTATTTGTACAGAGAAGGATATTTAACATGGACAGGATCGTGTTATTATGTCGAAGCTGTGCCGCTAGAAGAAGAATGTTTCGACTTTGGTGGTAAGTATGCAAGCGAAGAAGTCTTTAGTGCTGGCTCATTCTTGGTCGATAAAAGTACGTGCAAACAAGTGAAGAATGAACACGGCGATCTTTATAATGGGGCAGACGCACTGTGGTATATAAAAAATCATACTAACTCTTTACGTTATTTTCAGACCATAGTGGTTGATAAATATTACTTAGAAGACGCGAAGATACACAAACCGAAGTAAGGGGACAAAAATGGCAAAAGAAAGAGTATATTGGGGCACAATGACAGCAACGACCAAGTTCGTTTGTCGTTGCAGTTCTTACGCCCTAGTGGGATGGACTGGAACCTTAATTCATTATAGTTTTATGGGTGAATTCAGTCTTCCGGTTGCGCTTCTGTTTTCAGTGCCAATAACTTTAATGGCGACAGCCCTAATAGGGGCAGTGTCGCACGACATTTTAGACAACTTCAAGACGGTGCGATGGTCTCTTTCGCCCATGCGAGTTGTCGACTGGGCACGAGACTTCATCCGCGAGAGAAGGATCCACGAAAAAGCGCTAGAAGCTGCTCTCGTGGCCTCCGAGAGGGTAATAGTTCGGGTCGAAAAAGAAGTGCAGACCTTCCGTTGCCGATTCGGTGAGGAATATGATCGATTCTGCAAGTATTGTGGCGCAGGGCCTCACAAGTGGCATCTTGCAGGCGATAAGTGGAGATTAGAAGCTAAAGACGGTACGTTTCATGATTGTTTCGAAGAAGAGAAAAAAGAAAGATTCTATATTGAAAAGGGGAAACATTATCATGTAGTAGATAAAAGCGGCAACTGGGGAGTAATGTCCGGACCAAAATTTGTAGATAAAGGTTGGGTTGCAGTGCATGAAGCACGCAAAGCTACATCTAAACCAACGAGCACAATGAAAAGGTACGCACGAGCTGGCGATAATCCAGCTGATGGTCCCAACCAAGACGTTACTGACTATAAAGAAAAGATTGGGTGGCTTGTTCGTAATTTTGAGAAAAAGGAGATTAAAGACGACCAGCAAGGACAAAAACAACTTAAGAATTTTGTGATCGACTCTAGAAATCATATAGAAGAGATCAAACGAGCTATGGAAAATGCTAAAACAGACAACGAAATTAAAGCGTTAGAAAGCGTATTAAGCTGGGGCGCTGACCAAATCGCTTCAATATTGTCTGGTAAGATTCAAGAAGATTATGAAGAAGTTGTACAGATTTTGAAAAAACAAAATAGGAGCATTTAAAATGCAGGAAAGAGATTTGAACATTATTTACATCCGCGCAGGCCAATCAAGTGGAAATTCGCAACGAGTTGGAGCGCTAGCTATTCGACAGAATGGTGACGAGACGTATAGCGTGACAGGTAGTATTGCCTCTCCACTAGACAGATTCGTGAATGCGAAAGCTAAAGCGAAGGTTATTGGTCGACTCAACGCTGGATCATTTCCAGAAAGAGTGGCTGAGGCGCAGGCCAGGATTACAAATGACAAAAAGAAAGCTGAAACTAAAGAAGAAAGGGTTAAGAGATTACATCTTGGTACTTTCACTCTTGAAGAATTGCAAGCATTGGATACACAACAATTAATTGAGAAGTTAGGTCTTTACACCAGACACTTCCGTACCAATGATGTGAATTTCAACGAGCACGGAAATAACGAGAAGTTCAAGAACGTTGTTGAATGGTTTGCAACAAGGAACGAAACAGCCGATGCATAGTGATTGGGTTAAAATCATCAAACATGTAATTGGGGGGGTCAGCGCTAAGCTTGGCCCTCTCAATTTTACTCCCCCAATGGACCAATTGGTACTTTATTGTGAGAAAGGACCAGATACGTTCTGGGTACATTTTAACACTAAAACCAATGGGCCAATGATGTATAATGGTATTAGAGAGGTACGTATAGACATGTATGTTGATCCTCACAAAGGCATTGTACAATTCGCTGAAGTAGTAGATACTGAATTGGGACGAGAGCATCTTTATAAACAAGAATTTCAGATCCACGATGTAAACTTTTTCAATGATGTTTCTAAATGGTTTGATAGGTATGTTGTTGATTCTGTATCTCAGTAATTCAAATAGTAGATAGGGGGCGGAATACTCCCATACGGCGGGAGGCCGTGATTAAATGCGGTATTGGGTAGGAAGAGTACGTTCGGGGCAGTATTATGGTTAATAAAGATCATTTAGATGCAGCAGCCGAAATTCTGCTACACGAAGGACCAGACAGTACCAGCGATGCTGGTCTCCGTGCGAAAAACATAATTGCGCAAAAAGAGGCGGAAGTATCTGAAAGAGCCGTCGCCGTTGTGAAACCTGGAAGTTTCACTCACTTAATGATGCGTGCTAACGGCAAAAATAAGCATTCTGTGATCATCGAGTGCGTTGATTGTGGTAGTGACCGAGAAGTCTACACTTCAGATGTGCATCAAGTGGTGCGATGTGAAGAATGTAGAATTGAGCATAGAAGAAAAGGAAAACGGCGAGCACAGATGACACTTGAAGCCTCATACAAAGCTTTAGGTCTCACGCCTCCAGATGATGTTAAAAGGTGCGAGGTATGCGCTTTACCGCTTACTGACAAACCATGCAGGCATCTTTGGGGAGGATAATGGTGTATTGGTGTAGTGGCTGCACGACGCCCTGTCACGGCGTTAGAGTTGGGTTCGATTCCCACATACATCGTCTGCAAAAGTCCCACCTCGGCAATGAGTACTCCTACTGCTCATTGCCGAAACATCGTAGGATCAAGCCCCGCAATGGGTCGTTTCTCAAGAAAGAGAGAATGCAACACCTGTTATGCAGTGAGCACTGGCCAATGGCTAATAATCTTGAGAAATATAGGTGTCTAGCTTAACTGGTAAAGCGTCGGTCTCCAAAACCGGAAGATGGGGGTTCAAATCCCTCGGCACCTGTTTGTAGGAGAATATTATGCTAAATAAAAAGCAGTTAAGACTGGTTGCTGATAGTTTATGTAAAGACTTAAAAGAGTCTGGGCGATCAATAGCATTCACATCCGCAACACGCAATTATATTACGATAAATTGTGGTAAAAATCGAATAATAGTATGCGATGACCTGAGCATATTAGGTGTCTTGGACGTAGTTAATTGGAGTACTGAAAAAATCACAACAATGCATGACGCAAAATATTTTACGAAAATCATAGAATGGATGGAAGGAAAATAACATGGAAGAAATAGCAGAAGAAAGCATGTATTCACAAGAGCAGTTAGATGAGTGGGCAGTAAAGTATCCAGCGACAGTATGTCAAAGCTGTAATAGAATGTTTAATGACCATAGATTTGATTGTGAAATGCTTAAAAGCAATATACCATATGTAACAGTGGCAGTTGTGATAGTGGTAGCAGGAATAGTTGGATTGCTAGTTGCGATGAGTTAAGAGGCTGATATGATGATAGCACCACAATACGAAACTTCAATGATAATTAT
>JAJFLM010000268.1 GCA_021772655.1 Deltaproteobacteria bacterium | reverse complement strand
GAGGATTTAAACACCCTCATCCCTGAAAATCCAAACAAACCTTATGATATGAAGAAGCTGATCAAGAAAGTTGCCGATCAAGACTCTTTCTTAGAAGTTCATGAACACTATGCGAAAAACATGATCATTGGCTTTGCTCGGGTAGATGGCCGCAGTGTGGGCATTGTTGCGAATCAACCTAACGTATTGGCGGGCTGTTTAGATATCAATGCCTCGGTGAAAGCCGCTCGTTTCGTGCGCTTTTGTGATTCTTTTAATATCCCCATCGTCACTTTTGTTGATGTCCCTGGCTTCTTGCCCGGCACGGATCAAGAATGGGGCGGCATTATTCGTCATGGCGCTAAATTACTTTACGCTTTCTGTGAAGCCACCGTCCCAAAGGTGACGATTATTACACGTAAGGCCTATGGTGGTGCTTATGACGTAATGAGTTCCAAGCACATCCGCGGTGACATTAACTTTGCCTACCCTACTTCTGAAATTGCTGTGATGGGTCCCGACGGCGCGGTGAATATCATTTTTCGTAAAGAATTGGCCGGCGCTGACAACGCAGATGAAAAGCGAACCGAACTCGTTGATAATTACCGTACAGCTTTTGCCAATCCATACAAAGCCGCAGAACTGGGTTATATCGATGAAGTGATTATTCCGGCGGATACCCGCCCTCGCCTCGTCAATGCTTTAGAAATGTTGGAAAATAAACGCGATAACAATCCACCTAAGAAACACGGGAATATCCCGCTCTAAAATTTATGTTTAAAAAGCTTCTCATTGCCAACCGTGGCGAAATTGCCATTCGTGTTATTCGTACCTGCCGTGAACGCGGTATCAAAACCGTCGCCGTTTATTCGGAAGCGGACCGCGATGCTTTGCATGTTAGAATGGCCGACGAAGCTTACTTCTTAGGCCCGGCACCTGCTAATGAAAGTTATCTCGTCGCAGACAAGGTATTAGCCGCGGCTAAGGACTCTGGTGCTGAAGCGATTCATCCTGGCTATGGTTTTTTATCTGAAAACGCAGCTTTCAGTCAGGCCTGTAAAGATGCCGGCATTATTTTTATTGGCCCTACGGCTGAAGCCATGCGGTCATTGGGTGATAAGATCTCGGCCCGCAAGTTAGCCGATGCGGCTAAAGTCCCAACGGTTCCTGGCATTGAACGCCCTTTAAGTGGCCCCGAAGAAGCCAGGCAAGTTGCCGATGAAATTGGCTACCCTGTAATGCTTAAAGCCAGTGCTGGTGGTGGCGGTAAAGGCATGCGCCGCGTTGAATCGGGGGATGAAATTGAATCCGCCTTTCAAATGACCCAGTCTGAAGCTAAATCATCTTTTGGAGATGATGCGGTCTTCATCGAAAAATTTGTTGTTGAGCCTCATCACATTGAAATTCAAATTTTAGGCGACCAACATGGCAACGTAATCGCCCTAGGCGAACGCGATTGCTCCGTGCAACGTCGTCATCAAAAAGTGTTGGAAGAGTCCCCTTCCCCTTACGTGGCTGAAGAAACTCGCGAAAAAATGATCAACGCCGCTATCCAACTGACCAAAGAAGTCGGTTATGCCGGTGCCGGAACCTTAGAATTTTTAGTCGACCGAGATCAGAACTTTTATTTCTTAGAAATGAACGCGCGCTTACAGGTGGAACATCCCGTAACGGAACTTGTCACTGGGATCGACTTAGTCAAAGAGCAACTTTATATTGCCGCTGGCGAACCTTTACGCTTCAAACAAGAAGACATTGTTTCTTTTGGACACGCCTTAGAATGCCGTATTTATGCCGAAGATGCTGAAAATAATTTCATGCCTTCACCGGGCAAGATCGAAGCCGTCCGCAACCCTGAAGGTCCAGGAGTGCGCATTGACTCAGCTGTTTTCCCCGGCAGCGAAATCAGTATTTATTATGACCCAATGATTGCAAAGTTGATTGTCTGGGGACGCACTCGCCGTGAAACCATCGAACGCATGCGCCGTGCCCTCCGCGAATACCGCATTGATGGCGTCAAACATAACATTTTATTTCACCAAGCTGTCTTAGCAGACGAACGTTTTATCACCGGAAAGTTTGATACCAGCTTTATTGAAACTATGGGTGAATGGAATAAAGCGGGGCATCCTGCGGGCCTAGAAAAAGTTGCGTTGATTGCCGCTGCCATTGCTTCACAAGAGTTGACACCAGAACAGAGTAATGAAAACAAAAGTTCTAAAGGTGGTGTCTCAGCTTGGAGACTGGCAGGAAGAAAGGAGTCTTTACTATGAAACTAGAAGCACTCCTCGGTTCAGAGAAACACGAAATTCAACTCGATAAAAATGACAAGGGCCTTTATCAAATTCAGTTGGGTGAAGAAGAGATAACTGTTGAATCCCAGCGCGTTGAGTCTGATGTCTGGTCTTTAATTATCGACAATAAATCTTATGAAGCCACAGTTCAGCAAGTCAAAGGTAAGCTGCGCATCACTTTGAATGGCGCTACTTGGGATATAGATGTGGTAGATCCTCGCCGCCGTCGCAGCAAAGGTGGCGCCGGTGGTGCGGTCGAAGGCAAACAAGTCGTCACCAGCCCTATGCCCGGACGTGTTGTTAAAATTGAAGTCGCCGTGGGTGATAAAGTGGAAGCCGGTCAAGGTGTCGTGATTGTTGAAGCCATGAAAATGGAAAACGAATTGGAAGCCGAAGGCGCTGGCATTGTTAAAGAAATCAAATGTGAAGCCGGCCAAGCCGTAGAAGACGGCCAGGTTCTTATTGTTATTGAGTAGCCGTAAACTCACTCTTCTTGCCCAGCAAATGGGCCAAAACCACCCCCACTTCAAACAACACTAATAACGGCACGGCCATTAAAAATTGTGAAGCCAAGTCCGGCCCGGTCATTAATCCCGATATAATAAAAATGCCAACCAGGGTATAAGGACGTATCCGCCGCAATTGAGAGGCCGTAACCAAACCCATCCGTGCTAAAATAAGCATCAACACAGGCAATTCAAAAACTAAACCAAAAGCAAATAGCAAACGAGCCGCAAAACTAAAATACTCGCTCATCCGTGGCAGCAATTTGATCCCACTGCCCCCCAACATGTTATTGAAAAATGAGAAGCTGGTTGGAAAGACCACAAAATAACCAAACAAAGCCCCCCCCATAAAGAAGCAAGACGTCAATATAACAAATAACAAGGTGCGCTTCTTTTCAGCACTATAGAGTGCCGGTGCCACAAAACCCCAAACCTCATAGATTAAAACAGGAATCGCTAAAAATAATCCCGCTACAAAACCCGTCCGGACATAAGTCATAAAGGCTTCAATGGGATCTGTCGCAATAAAGAAACTATTGCCATCTAATACTTGAAGCATCGGCCGAGCTAACCAATGATAAATCGGCTTAGAAAAGATCATCCCCACAACGGTACCCATACCCACCGCCGCCAAAGCACGCATCACGCGAATCCGTAATTCATCAAGATGACCCGTTAAAGTCTGAGCTGTGGTATCAGTCGGCGCCATGAGGAGTTTTTTCAATCGGCTCTGCAGGTTTTTCTGGAGGTACCACCTTTGTGGTAGGTTCTACTTTGGGCGTCGGCATGTCCATGTCTAATTCTCCGGTCAGCGTCCCTTTCATCGTCTCAGAAACATCACGCAGCTGGCGATAAAATTCACCGAGCTTACGCCCCACTTCAGGCAAGCGCTTAGGCCCCAAAAAAACCAGGGCTACCAACAAGATGACAACCACTTCTCCAAAACCGAGTCCAAACATGGACTAGGGTCTAGCCTGTCACTCTAAAAAATGCAATGGGGCCTCATTAGAAGGCCAGTAAGGCCACAAGATACACCGGTAAGGCTAGTAGCATAATCAAGGCGGTATAACCGATAATATCGCGCGCCTTCAAACCCGTGATCTGCAGAATCGGAATCGCCCAAAAAGGTTGCAACATATTCGTCCACTCATCACCATAAGCAACGGCCATGGTAATCTTACCTAAAGGAATCCCCAGCTGCTCTGCCCCGGCTATGGCCAAAGGTCCTTGGATGCCCCACTGCCCACCACCAGAAGGCACAAATAGATTGAGTATTCCGGCACTCAAGAAAGTTCCGACGACAAAGAGGGTCTCATTCGCTTCTGAAACTAACTGCAAAATCACCTGACGAATCACATCATCATAAGCCAACAAACCATAGATACCGGCATATAATGGGAACAATAAAACCACCCCACTCACCGAACGGATCCCTTCATGAACAGCATTCAAATAAG
>JAJFLM010000267.1 GCA_021772655.1 Deltaproteobacteria bacterium | reverse complement strand
CTCTCTAGATAAACGGCCAATGGGTCGTGTGATTCAACCGCTCAGTCAGATGGGCGCCTTAATCGAGGAAAGCCAACAGGAAGGGCGCCGTGTTGTGACGGTAAGAGGGCAAGTTTTGCAAGGGGTTCATTACGTTTCGCCCGTGGCTTCGGCTCAAGTAAAGTCCGCCATTCTATTAGGAGGCCTTTATGCCAAGGGCGTGGTGCGCGTCGAAGAGCCTCAAGCCAGTCGAGATCATTCCGAGCGGATGCTGACTTATTTGGGTGCGGATTTAAGTTATGGATCGGGCTGGGCGGAATTAACTCCAGGTACGGAACTGCAGGCTAAGAATATCGAAGTGCCTTGTGACTTCTCATCCGCCGCATTTTTCATGGTGGCGGCATTGATTACTCCTAATAGTGAGATTACTTTAGAAGCGGTGTTGATGAATCCGACGCGCGCGGGTTTATTAGAAGTCTTACAGGCGATGGGTGGACAAATTGAGGTAAAGGCTGAGCGACAAGTCGGTGGCGAAACGGTGGCTGATTTAGTAGTACGCAGTTCCATTTTGCAGGGTATCGATTGTCCGGCCGATAAAGTCGCGAGTTATATTGATGAAATTCCTATCCTTGCGGTGGCTGCGGCTTGTGCCTCAGGCGTAACGCGTATCACCGGTGCTGAAGAATTGAGGGTGAAGGAGACGGATCGGATTCATGCCTTGGCCAGTGAACTCAGTAAATTAGGGGTTGATTTAGAAGAGCATCCTGATGGCCTCACGATTCGAGGGGGACGCGGTTTTCAAGGGGGGACGACCCAAAGTCACGATGATCATCGTATGGCCATGTCCTTAACGGTAGCGGCTGGGGTGGCCAAAGCGCCTGTAATTATCGAAGACTATGAATGTACCGCTATTTCTTACCCGGGTTTTTGGGAGGATTGGCAGCGCTTAAGCACTTAACAGGCTATTTTAAGGATTTTCTTGGGTGATGGTTGATAGCTCTCCCCAGGTCGTTTATTAAGCGTATTTCCTTAAGTATCTGTAAATAATGGCTTTAATCCTAATTTTATTATTGGAAGGCTTGGTGCTATTATTATAGATACGAGTCTCAACAGGCCCATTTAACGGGCTTCTGGCTAGCTAAAGAAAGTCGTTGTTTTTTAAGTACTTTCCTCCCAAATTCCCTTTGACAATCAAATACTTTCATAATAGCTTGGCGCGACTTTTTGCTTTAAGGAGGCACCACAATTAACATGTCAGAACAAACTATAACTCAAAACTCAGAATTATCAGAATTTGCTAAATTATTAGAGCAGTCCGCAGGCGATGAGCTTGCTCAAGCCGGGGACATCGTCATGGGAGAGGTTGTACAGGTCATCCCAGACAGTGTGATCATCGACTTTGGACACAAAAGTGAGGGCTTGGCCCCACGGTCCGAGTTTGTCGACCCCATTTCAGGGGAACTTCAGGTTCAAGAAGGGGATAAAGTTGAGGTCTATCTTGAACAGTTTGATACCGATGATGGCTTTGCTATCCTTTCCAAGGAAAAAGCGGTGGCCTTTAAAGCCTGGGATCACTTACAAGAAGCCGCCGATAAAGATGAAGCTATTGAAGGCTTGGTCATTGCTAAGGTTAAGGGTGGTTTATCTGTTGATATCGGTGTGAAAGCTTTCTTACCGGCTTCGCAAGTAGATATCCGTCCGGTATCCTCCTTGGAAAACTTTATTGGTAAACGCTTTAAGTTCAAAATTTTAAAGCTGAACAAGCGTAAAGGAAATATCATCCTGTCACGCCGCGTCTTGTTAGAAAAAGATCGCGATCAAATCCGCAAAGAAACCTTACAAAACATTCAAGAAGATAAAACCATGAAGGGTACCGTAAAAAACATTACGGATTACGGCGCTTTTGTGGATTTAGGTGGTGTTGATGGCTTGTTGCATATCAAAGATATGAGCTGGGGTCGCTTAAACCATCCTTCAGAAATCTGCCAAGTAGGTGACGATATTGACGTGGTCATTCTTAATGTTGATTCATCAACCGGTAAAGTATCTTTGGGTCTGAAGCAACTGAGTTCTGATCCGTGGCAAGGTATTGATGAACGTTATCCTATTGGAAGTCGCGTTAAGGCAAAAGTCGTTAATATTATGGACTACGGTGCTTTCTTAGAGCTTGAAGAAGGCGTAGAAGGTTTAGCTCACGTCTCCGAGATGACCTGGACGAAAAAATCGAAGCCACCAACAAAATTAGTAGATGTGGGCCAAGAATTAGAAGTTATGATCTTGGACATTGATCGCAATAATCGCCGTATTTCTTTAGGTGTTAAACAGCTGATGAGCAATCCTTGGGAAGTTCTTCGTGAAAAATATGCCGAAGGTACAATCGTTAGTGGTGAAGTCCGCAACGTTACGGACTTTGGTGTCTTTATTGGTTTAGATGAAGTCGAGATTGATGGTTTGGTTCATGTATCTGATATTTCTTGGACACGTAAAGTCAGACATCCTCAAGACGTCTTCAGAAAAGGTGATAAAGTCAAAGCGATTGTTTTGGCGATTGACGCTGAAAATGAGCGTTTCTCACTGGGTATCAAGCAATTGATTGAAGACCCCTGGCCTCATATTAGAGATGAGTACACCATTGGTAAAAAAGTCAGTGGAACCATCTTAGGTGTGACCGAGCGTGGTTTGGAAATTGAAATCGAACTGGGTATTGAAGGCATCATTCCTAAGTCAGCTTTACCAGAAGAAGCCGCGAATAAAATGAATCAATATTTTGAGCGTGGCCAAACGGTTAGCGCTATCTTGCACTCTATTGATGAGCGTGAGCGTCGGATTGCTTTTGGTTTGTTGGATGTTACAAATTCCCCAACGATCACTGAAAAAGTACCGGAGCCTGAATCAGGTAGTGAGGGCTAAGCAAACCAGCTTTTTGGTTTAAGATATGCGTATACGTAATTGGGTCATAGGTATTGGAGGGTTTCTGTTACTGTCCTTTTGCTTCTTATTTTTTATGTCCGGTTTGGGCATGATGCTGATGGGAAGTGAGTGGCTGCCTCAAAAAGGGGATATTGCAATTGTTCTCGTTGAGGGCGAAATTATCGATCCTTTGCCTTTTATACGTAAGTTAGAAAGCTTGTCAGAACGAGATGATGTGAGTGGCGTCATCATTCGAGTGGATTCACCAGGGGGCTTAGTCAGTGCGTCGCAAGAAATGTATCGTGCTGTACGCCGCTTGAGTGAAACAAAGAAAGTAGTCACTTCCATGGGTACGGTTGCTGCTTCTGGCGGTTATTATATAGCCTGTGGGTCAGAAAAGATTGTGGCTAATGAAGGCACAATCACTGGCAGTATTGGTGTGAAGATTAATCATGTGAATGTGGAACAGTTAGTTTCGCTACTTCGGGTTGAACCGAGGGTTATGACATCAGGTCCGTTTAAAGATATGGGTTCGCCCATGCGACCTTTACAGCCTGATGAAGAGCGCTTGTTTCAAGATATGATTAATCAAATGCACTCGCAGTTTAAAAGTGTTGTTGCTCAAGCAAGGGGACTGAGCGCCGAACGGGTCGACGAAATAGCAGATGGTCGGGTTTATACTGGCGAAGAAGCAAAGGCGGTTGGTCTTGTAGATAAAATAGGGTCAATTCAAGATGCTATTGATCTTGTGGCTACGATGGCTGGAATTGAGGGGAAACCAAAAGTAATTTATCCCCTAAACTTGGAAGAGCATTGGGTAAGATTTTTTGTTAAAGCCGTACTGAGTGAAAGTGTTCAGTTTTTACAAGGTGTGCAGCAATCACCGCGTGTGATGTGGCGTTTGTAGCGGTTTTGACGAATTGAGGAGAACGAATAATGAATAAATCAGATTTAATTAATGCCTTAGCGGCGCGAGCCAAGCACATTTCCCTTAAGGATATGGAAGTCATCGTAAATGAAATTTTTAATAGTATGACTGATTCCTTAAAACGCGGCGAACGGATTGAAATCCGTGGCTTTGGTAGTTTTGAAGTCCGTGAACGTCAGCCACGCATTGGTCGCAACCCTAAATCTGGCGAAAAAGTTCATGTGGGACGTCGTAAGGTTCCATTCTTTAAGGTGGGTAAAGAATTAAGAGAGCGGATTAATAGCAATGGCGGAAACGTAGAAGTTTCTTTAGATGAGCGAATGGAACAGGCTTCATAAGAAATATGCAAACCCTTTGGGCTCCATGGCGGATGGAATTTATTGAAGGAGAGAAGTCTGAAGGGTGTGTCTTATGTGCGCTTGGCGAATCCGAGCTAAATGACGATTCATTAGTTTTAGCACGTGGGCAACAAGCTTATGTAGTCATGAACCGCTATCCTTATAGTAATGGCCATTTAATGATTGTCCCTTATCAGCATACGGCAGAGTTTTCAGATCTTAATGAAGCTACCTCAGTAGAATTAATCAAGCTTTTGGCTCAAGCCAAGCAAGTACTTGGTGATTCTTTAGCCGCACAAGGTTATAATGTTGGAATTAATTTAGGACACGCTGCCGGAGCTGGGATAGCCGAACATATTCATTTTCATATTGTTCCACGCTGGGTGGGGGATACTAATTTTATGCCGGTATTTTCAGATACGCGTGTGATGCCGGAAGCGTTAAAAGAAACCTATAATAAGTTGAAGCAAGCTTGGGAGGCCTCATGAAGAGAATCATTAATGCCATAGTATTAGCCGTCATCTTATTTAGTTTACTCAACTTTATTTATAGTAATATGACCCCTGAGTTGCTGGCTTATCCGATGCAATTTCGTTTTCGTTTGCCTGGCTTGTTAGTATTGAAATCTGTCGCGATGCCTTTGGGCTATGTTATTTGCCTGGCTTTTTCTGCGGGAATTATTTTCTTAGCCTTCTTACAAGCATTGCCTGAGTTATTCCGTCGTAAGGATCATAAGCGTCAAGAAAAGCGTATTCGAGAATTAGAAAAGCAGCTAGAGGGAGCTCAGAAAAGTCTTGGGACTCATCTCGCTTCTGCTGCGACTCATACAACAGCTGACGAAAAGTAGGGACATGATTCATCACGCCCGTATATTGATCTTATTTATACAGGGCGTTTTTTAACTTGTTGTTGTAAGTCTTTCACAGAAATTTCTGTGTCACCTTGTGTTTGAGGTGTTGAGCGGCCGCCGCCTCCTAAGATAGCATCTAGATGAGCTTGAGTTGTTCTGACCGTAGTCGAACCTTTAACATAGCCTGTTTTGCTAGGGTCGGTACCGGCTTGAATGGGACTTTCGCCACGCAATAAACGTTGGATATTCACTTCTAAAATGCGCAGTGGTGAGGGATAGGTGGCTAAGAAGTTACTGAGTTCTTGTTTCACTTCCTTAGTCATCGTCATTTTGCCGTCTTTCAAGAGACCACGCTGCTGATAATCTTTAATAAATAAGGGTAATTTCTCTTTGGTGGTTTGAGATGAGGGTAAAATGCACTCAATGAGCAGTTTAGTGATTTCAGCCTCAGTGTATTCCTTTTCAGGAATCAGTAGGGGATTGAAAGGGATTTTAACCGGCCCATTGTAGTAATAGATAGCTTTACTGATCCATTGTTCGCGGCTAACGATATAAGAATCATCGGTCTGTTTACTGGATTTAAAGGCATCTTTCCATTGGTCGAAGGTATATTTTTCTGCATCCACAAAACCAGATGCATAGATAAATAACAGGTCTTGATCTGAGGCATAGCGAATGACACGCGTACCTGATCCATCATCCTGTGAGACCTTGCTCCAAATTTCTTCAAAAATGCCCATATAAAATGGCTCCCCCCCTCGAGGCGTCCGCTCCGTGAATCTCTAAGCTATTAAGATTACACGTATTTCAAGATTATCTTTTTTTTGAAAGGGAGTCAAGCAATGCAAGAACGCGAAAAGGCACGGGATTTCCGTGCCTTTTCTATAAAACTGAGGCCTGTTCTAGGAAACAGGTGCTAAATACTGGAGAACTAGCAGTATTCTAACTACGCTGAGCCTTCGCCTGAGCTATCGCCGCCCCAAGCATAGGGGTAACGGTAGTCTTCTGAATTCAGCTCAATTTCATCACCTTGAGCTAAGTTTTCAATATGAGTATTTGAGAGCTCAGTCATCCGCTCACGGTGGCCCATTTCAGCCTCACGTGCTCGTGACTCGTAGTTTAATGAAGCAATTTCTAATTTAGCGTCCAGCTTATCCTGTTGAAGCATCATGTCACGCATGCCCTGCATATTCATAAGACTTGTTGTCATTTGAGTTTGCATGACTTGGCCGCCGACAAACATGGCCATTTTTTCTACGCTTGCTGATGATTGAGCCACCATTGCCGGGGTATAATCGACTGGTGGTGGTGGTGCTGGTGGTGCTGCTCCTCCGCCCATGGGAGTCTCCTTTGTGTTGCTAGGCTACTTATTTGCCTAAAGTTACTGTTTCCTTAACCTCATTATTGTTATCGACTTATTGACCCGATCCAGTTTCGTGATTAGGAAAAATAATCTCGTAGGCCCTTAGTTTACCAAATAAGCTGGCAGGTGCACAACTCTTTAGAATAGCTAGCTTTTCTTGCCATGTGGGGATCTTAAATTGGCGCCAACTGAGATCATTCATCCGTTTATCAGGAATAATCGCTGTATAGGTAGTTGCCCGGGTGGCGCCTAGCCACTGGGCAAAGATATTATAGCTGCGTTGAAAGCGAAAAATAGCCTCTTTGCGGACTTCAGGACTAACATTGGGGACTTCTGAGCGTGGTTTAAGCCCTAAAAACTGTAATTCAATGAGTTTTTCGGCTGGGTAATAATTATAGATTCCAGTGCCCAGGAGCTGGCTAGGGTCTTTAGAGAGACAACCACTACAAAAACGTCCGGGAACACTCATATAAAATTTACGCATATTCAGAGCGATTTTAAACTTGGGCCAAAATCCATGGGGAAACTGCCAACTGGTGTGGCAGAGTTCATAGTGAACGTTGCCATTGAGATCCATATAGCCCGTGCCTGGCATAGGTTGATTGACGGGCGGGGGGAGGAGATTGTCAAATTCGCCATCGGGAATAATAAAAGCGGTGTAGCCATCGGGCGTGGTAATCGTTTGTGGTATTTGGCGAATGAGTCCCTCAGGTTCTTGATAAGATTCGACTGTGACATAATAGGGATCAAAAGGTGCTTGAGTCATAGGGAAAATATAACAGATTCAATTTAATAAAAGGTGATTTAGAAACCACTACCGCTAAAATCCATGCCACTGAATCCACCGCCACCTTGACCTTCTGGTCCGCCGCCTTGTGGGCCATCTTGAGGGGGGCCTCCTGCGCCTCCAGGTCCACCACCCATCATCATTTGAGCAGGATCTGATTCATAGTAGGAACCAAAAATAGCGGAAGCCATTTGTTCGTTGGCCTGTTCGGCGGCATTGGCATTCTGAGCGGCTACGGCGGCATTACTGGCATTCTGAGCGTTTTTAGCGTCTTCACCGGCTTTAACGCCAGCGGCGGTTGCGGTTCCTACGGCGACTACGGCGCCTACTACTGCTGCTACGGATGCGGCCATAATAAATTCCTAAGCGAAAGTTCTCCGTCTTAAACCAAGCGAACTGTCACTGCTGTGAGTGTTTGTATTGTCGTGACGCGCTTCTCCAACAGTCGTGGTGCTACCGCCACCTAATGCTTGTGCCATGGCTGCGTCAGCACTCCGATCTTGTTGCATCATTTGTTGCAATAAAACCGAACCTCCGCGACTCTCTTCATTGTTTTGCACGGGTGTTGGTTCTGGAGTGCGTGTGGCCGTTACAATAGTACTTGTTAATCCGGCAACGCTATTGACAACACTACCTACGGCACCGGCGGTTCCGGCCACTGAATTAGCGGCTCCTGTAGCTCCGGCTACTGCATCGGTTGCGGCTGCTGGATTTGCAGGGGCTCCTGCTGGTGGTGCTGCTGTTGATCCGGGAACGCTCATGAGAAATCTCCTTTATTCCTGTTTATTATCGGTAAAAAATAGAGTTCAAGTTGCCGATATTTCGGGATTTTTCGCCTTTTTTGCGAGCTTATGCTAATTATAGCTCATCTATGACAAAGCTTCCACTGCAGATCCGACTGATCACCGAAAATGACCGAAAATGGCTAAGAGACGCATTTCTCAATCTTCTCGAATACTTAGATGAATTTGGCCATGATATCCCGCCGTGCCAGGAAAATGCAGACTGGTTTGTAGATGAAGTGTTCCTTCCTGCCGCATTGCGTCAAGAACCTGTGCTGATGGCCTGTCATGAGGGGAAACCCGTTGGGGCATTATTTTGGTGTATTCCTACGGGGACGCCTCCAGTCCGCGTTAAGCAGGCGGTAGGGTATGGAACCTATGTTGACCCGGATTGGCGCAGGCAAGGGATTGGCGAGGCATTGTGGGCTAAAGGCTTAGCTATGTTGTCGGCTTTAGAAGTCGATGAGCTGATTGGGGTGACCTATGAAGATAATCAACCGGCTATGAATTTTATTAAGCGTTCTGGTATCGATCATTCAGCACGTCTCGTGCGGATTAATTTACATCAAGTGGATTTTACTGAATCCGAAAAGTAATGCTGGTATCTGAGCACGAATTTTTTGGCATTGAGGTAAAGCGGGCGATGGATAAAAGATCCTTCAAAGGGGACTAATCCGGATTCAATTTTGGCTTCGTAGGTGCTGACAATTTTATTAGCATAATCCCAATCATTTTGTGTGGGGGTAAAACCTTGTTTCACGATCTCAATTTGTTGCGGATGAATGACCACCTTACCAACAAAGCCCATAGTTTGAGCCCACTGACAACGGTGTTTTAAGCCCGCTTTATCATGATAATCTAAGAATAACCCGTCGAGTATATGTTTATGATGATGCGCGCCAGCCTTTAATACACGGCAGGCAAAATCAAGTGCCAGGGCATCTTGTTCCGCATCAAACGGCTGTGGAAACTTACCATAATCAGTACTGTAATCAGCAGATTCTCCCCACTGTACATAGTGAATCCGCTTTGATGCGTTGATAATAGATTCTACATTATGCTCACCAGCTAAGGTTTCGATGATAGGGACAATTTCCATGGGTCCACTGAGCTGATAATTTTCTACTAAATGAATGTCATCTGCTGAAGAGACTTTGGGAACAACTATACCTCGAATAGGTATTTCCAATTGCTCAAGCATTTGCATATCGTCAGAAAACTCTGCTGTGGCAACGTTATTGATGCGTACAAAAACGGTGTGTTGCTCAGGGAGCGAGGCAATGTGTTGAGCAAAACAGTCGCGCGCCAGTTTTTTTTGTTGTGGTGCGATGCTGTCTTCTAAATCAAAAACATAAACATCTGAGTGAAGCTGATGGAGTTGCTGGTACCAGTCGGTTTTAATGGCCGGGATATAAAGCCAACTGCGTCGCTTCTTTAGCGAGGCACAGCCCATTTATTTTTTTCCACCAGATAAGAGGTCTGCTAGTTGATTGGACATTTGTTTCCGTTGATCGGGTTTTTGTTCATAGGCGCTTTTTGGCGCTGCCGCAGCGGTGGGGGCGGTACTGGCATAAGGTGCCGCGGTACTGCTCGCATCTTCCATTTCTTCACGGCGACGGGCTTTTTGTACCGCAAGCGCACGGCGTCGTTGTGGTGAAGGGAAATCTTCTAATAATTTTTTTAGTTTCTGTTTCCAGGCGTCGTCGATGGTGACTTGACCGTCTTTGATATCACCTTTGCGCTCAGCTTCGCGGAGACCCTTTAAATACTGTTCATAAGTGAGAATGGTCTCTGGAATGATGACATCTTTAGCAAATTGTTTGAGTTGAGTTACCGTCCAAACGCCGCTGCGTAAACGTAAGGGATTAAAAGGAGGGGGGACGAGTTCATTATAGCGGTAACTTACTTTTTCCAACCATTGTGATTTGGTAAGATGATAAGCGCCTTTAGCTTGTTTGCTCAGTTTAAAAGCTTGGATCCATTTTTCTAATGAAAACTTATCCGTATCGACAAAACCACTGTTGTATAAATAGATGAGGTCATGGTCGCCTTCAAGAATTAATAAATCTGGCGGCATTTTAGAGCTGCTGTCATGGAGCTTATCCCAGATATTTTCCATGATGCGACGATGTTGGTTTGAATCACTCACTTGGACCCTATACTAAGGGGTTTGGGCGAATTATTCAATCGTTTCAAGGGATTAAATCGATTAGAGGATGTTGGCAACAGCGTCTAAATCATCTTCGTCTTCACCGAAGAGCTCTGCGGAGGCGGTAGCCATGGCTGAGCTTGTGCTCACATCTTCTGCACTTTGTGTGTCTGGAAAAGGGAGCTCATCACTAGGCCACAGGTCTTCTTCAAACTGATTGCCATTGCTGGGATCCGCATCATCTGCAGAGACAGGGTCTGTACTGCGATCCAGTAGACGGTCATAGGCGTCGGCTTCGGCTTCCTTAGCATCAGTGTAGGCTTGTTGCACAGTTTCTAGTGTGATTGGGTTAACACCATGTTCTTGCAAATAGCTAATATCACTTGCACTTAAAAAGTCAGTGAGAGGGTAGGCCTCAGGGTTAGCTTCCATTCCCATGTCAGCGAGGGCTGCCTCATAGTCGGCAACTTTTTCCATGATTTTTTCCATGCGCTGGGTGTGCTGGTAGGCTTCTGCATAAGCATCCGCATCCGCTTTGTAGGCTCCGGCGCGTTCACCTAAGGCATCTAAGAAGCCTTCCACATCAGGGTCTGGTCCTAAGAAATTTTCAATGGCGGCTAAATCGGCCTGCGCATTTTCTAAAGCACTACGAATGGCCCCTTCATCATTGGGATCAATACCGTGCTCAGCAAGAAAACTATTCATTTCATCGGTAAAGGAATCAGGGCTGCCGCCGTTATCTAATAAAGTTACAATACTTTCGAGGATACGGATATTTTCTTTCAGCTCCTGAAGTGGGCTCATTCCTTCATAAGGATTGGAACCTCCGACTTTAGGGGCATTTTGACGGACTTCATGAGCACTTTTCCATGAGTTAACAGCAAAAGGATCTTCAGGGGCACCCATGGCGCGTTCCAAGTCAGCATGAGTTTGTGCTTGAATTTGCAATACATGTTCAGCAGCACCTTTATAACTGTCTTCAACAGCATCGTTAATGCTCTTCTGACCTTCTTGCACGATGAACTGCTTACCATTAGCATCGATGTTATCTTGAGTCATCTGTTGCATGAGTTCTAAATACTCACGCATCTGTTCAGATGACTGATCCAACATGGCTTGAAATTCGGGTGATATGCTCATAGTTTTTGTCCTCGCTCCTTATATAAGCAACTATTGTGCCAAAACCCCTGTATGAGGGAAGAGCGTAACTATTCAAAATTACTAGTATTATTCTACATCATCTTTGAGACGAACTTTTTAATCTCACCTGTGATGCGGTCTTCAGTCTCCAGATGAGGGTTTTGTCACCACATTTTCACCAGAAATCTGACATCTTAGCTGCGGTATGGTATGCATGAGCTATGACTAAAACCATCCAATCGCTTAACCCCGCCACTTTAGATACCATTGCAGAGTTGCCCATAACGACTGACGAACAGGTATATGAAGCGGTTGCTCGTGCTCGCACGGCTGCGCCGCAGTGGGCTGCCCTTACTTATAAAGATCGGGCAAAGTATGTGATCGAGTTTCGTGAGGTGATGAAAAAACAATTAGAAGAGCTGGCCCATTTGATTTCTCAAGAAAACGGTAAGCCCTTAACGGAATCATTAAGTTCTGACTTGGTCCCCGTGATGGAGCTCGCGACACATTTTGCCAAACATACGGAGAAAACCTTACGTCGTGAACGGATATGGTTGGGTAAGTGGGATTTGATGGGGCGCTCGAGTTATATTGATTATAAACCTTTAGGGGTGGTTGGTATTATTGCGCCTTGGAATTATCCATTTTCAATCCCTACCGGGCAAACTTTGATGGCGGTGATGGCAGGGAATACGGTTGTCTTGAAGCCCTCTGAATATACTCCAGTGATCGGTGAAAAGATTGCCGCCTTAGCGCGTGAGGCGGGTTTTCCTGAAGGCGTGATTCAAGTGGTGACGGGTGATGGTTCTACAGGCGCGGCCTTACTTGAATCCGATGTGAATAAAATATTTTTTACCGGCAGTGTGAACACAGGTAAGAAAATTATGGCGGCTGCCGCAAAGAATTTGACACCCGTGTCGTTAGAATTAGGTGGTAAAGATCCGATGATTGTACTGGAAGATGCCGATGTAGATGTGGCTTCGAGTGCCGCTGTGTGGGGAGCTTTTTCAAACAATGGACAAATTTGCGCGTCGGTTGAGCGTCTCTATGTGCATGAAAGTATCGCGGATGTTTTTATCGAACAGGTCGTAGAAAAAACATTACAGCTCAAGCAGGCAGAGGGTTCTGACTATGATGCCGATGTGAGTGTGTTGAATAATGAAACGCAATTACGCGTGGTGACAGAGCATGTTGATGGGGCTCTTAAAGCCGGAGCGATTGCACGTACGGGTGGGGCCCGCTTGGAAGGTCAGCCTGGTTATTTTTATCCACCTACGGTTCTCACAGGTGTGCGCCCGGATATGAAAATTGTGACGGAAGAAACTTTTGGCCCGGTTTTACCGGTGATGAGATTTCAATCAGAAGCAGAAGCCATCGCGCAGGCAAATGATAGCAACTATGGCTTGACGGCTTCCGTTTGGAGTAAAGATCGCAAGCGTGCGGAGCGTGTTGCGAAACAGTTGCATGCCGGTACGGCGACAGTGAATGAAAATGTGTATACTTATGCCTTACCACAAACTCCTTGGGGAGGTCCGAAGTGGTCGGGAATTGGTCGGACTCATGGAAAACACGGTTTATTAGAGATGGTGGAGCCACAGCACATCC
The DNA here is from genome assembly GCA_021772655.1 of Deltaproteobacteria bacterium. Taxonomy (GTDB): domain Bacteria; phylum UBA10199; class UBA10199; order 2-02-FULL-50-16; family JAJFLM01; genus JAJFLM01. The sequence continues at coordinate 16,846 of JAJFLM010000267.1, read as the reverse complement.
ATATTAATAAGGTCGGTTTTATGAAAGATTTGTGGTGGTACAGTTATGACCAAACCCGCTTTAGTTTTTTATTAGCCATGACAGATGCTTTTTTTGCGAAAGGTTTGTTTGGCAAAGTAAAAGGCTTCGGGCGGATGCTTGGTTTGATGCGAAAATTGAAGACTCACTAGAAATAGGGCGACCGACTGGCCGCCCTTGGTTTTCTAAATAAATGGTAGCGATGGAGGGACTCGAACCCCCGACACAACGGATATGAGCCGTTTGCTCTAACCACCTGAGCTACATCGCCAGGGCCGCCCTTATAAGGGCTCAGATAAAATATTGCAACTATCCGTATTTAGCAAGTTGATGGTTATAGTCAGCGGTGCTTGCGGCTGCTTTGAGACAAAAATTAGTTACTTTACGCGGCTCTAAAATCCCGCTACGACACACGCCTATGTTACCAACCCTTGCTATTATCGGCCGCCCCAATGTTGGCAAGTCCACTTTGTTCAATCGGATTGTCGGCCAGCGGAAGGCCTTGACCTATGATGCTCCGGGGGTGACCCGCGATCGCAATTTTGAGGTTGCCGATTGGCATCAGCAGCGCTTTTTATGCGTGGATACCGGGGGATTTCCTTTAGATGAGGAAACCCTTGATGAAAAAGTATTCATGCAAATTGAGCTGGCTATCGAAGAAAGCGACGTCATTTTGTGTGTCTTTGATGGTAAAGTGGGAATGATACCTGAGGAGCAGGCCATTGTTTCGCGTTTACGGCAGACCAATAAGACCGTTTTCTATGCGGTGAATAAAATTGATGTCTTAGGCCATGAAGATCGTTTGAATGATTTTTATAAATTGGGTGTGGACCAACTTTTCCCAGTATCTGGCGAGCATGGTTATGGTCTTGATGATTTATTAGAAGGTATTGTGCAGAGTTTTCCGGAACAGCCTGAAGAAGCACCCCTTGATGATGAAACTGTAAAAATTGCTTTAGTCGGTCGCCCGAATGTCGGGAAATCATCGCTTACGAATGCTCTATTGGGTGAATCGCGTGTGGTTGTTGATGCGACGCCTGGAACGACGCGCGATAGTATTGATACTAGTTTTGAATTTGAAGGGAAACCCTGTTTGCTTATCGATACGGCTGGAATCCGCCGGCGTTCTCAAAAAGGTGGTTTTTTAGAGAAGATTACTATTTTGCAATCAACCCGCGCGATTGAACGGGCAGATATTTGTATTCAGTTACTTTCAGCCGAAGAGGGTATTCGTACCCAAGATGCCCATATTGCTGGGATGATTATGTCACAGAATAAAGGGCATATATTGGCTTGGAATAAGATTGATTTGATCACCACCCATAAAGAAGAAAAGCGTGCTGAGTTACGTGAACAAATTGCTCGTGATATGCCTTTCTTGGCAGATATCCCCAAACATTATATTTCAGCGCAATTTGGTAAGGGTGTCGATCGATTATTACCTGAGGTCTTTTCTTTGCATGATGAATTGGGGAGTAAAATTAAAACAGCTCAGTTAAACAAGGTATTTGAGTACTTAGTAGATCATCATAATATGCCGCTTTATAAAGGGCGCGAAGTTAAGTTATACTATGCCACACAAGTGGGAACACATCCGCCGACGTTCATCGTGTTTACGAATATCCCGCAGGGTATTCCCGCATCGTATCAACGTTATTTGATTCATGGCTTACAAGACCGACTTGATTTAAAACGTGTGCCTGTCAAAGTTGTTTTCAGAAAAAGGAAATAATGAGCTTATTACGCTTATTACAAGATATTGGGCGTGGTTATAAAAAAGATGATTGCCCTCAACATGCGGCAGTGATTTCTTTCTATTCAATTTTTTCTTTAATCCCTTTGGCCATGCTAGCCATTACAATTCTTACAATGTTTGTTGGGCATATCGATGAAATTTTAGCAAAGTTAAGTCCTTTGGTTGAAAGTGTACTTCCTAACGCGCGTGATGCTATGCACGAGATTTTCGCACGGGTTATTTCTAAGCGACAACAAATTAGTTTTTTCAGTGCGAGTATTCTGATTATTGTGTCCTCTTTTTTAGTGAGTTCCTTAGAACGAGCACTTGACTCGGTATTTCGTATTGAAAAACGACGTAACTTTTTCCATTCTAAATTATTAGCGGTTGGCTTTGTCTTTGTATTTATTTTGTTGTTTGCAGCTCCCGGTATTATTAATTTGGTGCAAGAAGCCATTATGGCCAGTGGTATCTGGGGTTTTGATGCCGCTTGGACTATTTCAACGCAGCCGGTTTTTTTCATGATTGCTTTCGTTGCTTTTCTTGTGGCGGTGATAGTAATTCCACATCACAAAGTTATGGTGCGTTATGCGCTCTGTGGAGGAGTGGCCTTTACCTTGTTGACAGGAATAGCGCGTTTGATCTTTCGTTATTACATTTCGATCAGCTGGAGTCGCTATGATTTTATCTATGATTCTTTATCAGTCCTGATTATTTTAATGCTGTGGGTGTATTACGTAGTTAGCATTTTCTTATTATGTGCGGAGTTTGTGGCACGCTTACAGGAGTCGGCTAACGCGTCTTCAAGCGGCTAACTTTTTTGCGTTGTAACGTGGGTTTGGGGGTGATACGGCAGGCATCTTCTTTTTCTCCTGCTCGCAAGGCTTTTTTAATCTCTTTATAAGCTGTTTTTCTCATGACGAGGTCGGCATGACCTAGACCTTTGACTTCAACGTTAAACATTTTCTTTGAATTTGGAGGGATATCTAACATAGCACTTTTATAAAAGCAGACGCGATCTTCTTTGGAATATATGGAAACAAAGCGCACATGGGATGGAAAGCGACCTTCTTTTAAACTTCTAATGAAGGGGCTCATAGGAAACAGCTGGCGGATGCTTTTGGCAATCAACAAAAGGGGTGTGGCTAATCCTAATAACGCCCATGGGTTGCCGTTGTGAGGGGTACCTAAAGTAATGAGTGTGCGGACTTTTCTGTGTCCTCCTAAGCGTTTGACATAATAGCGGCCAATGAGACCACCTTTTGAGTGACCAATGATACTGATTTTTTTAAGTTTGTACCGTTGACACAGGCGATGGACTTTTTCGTCGACAAACTCGGCAAGTTCTTCAATGCAACGCGTGTTAAAGGTATCAAAGATGCCGCCGAGGTTCAGGCTGAAAACACAAAAGCCATCACGTCGTAAACGTTCTTCTAGCACGGCAAAGGTACGGCGTGTGGCTCCGAAGCCATAGAGTAATAACACAGGGTGATCACATTCAGCAAAGTCAGTCAGCCGTTCTACTTTGTTCCCCTCAAAAGTATGTTTTAGGTAGAGTAATAAGTTGCCGATGTCGCGACTGTGCTCTTTTATATATTGTCTGATTTCTGGGATCATTTTGTACCACGCTTCATAGCACCATTTCTATGATAAGGATAGGTGCTACCCGAATCCAGCAGATTGGGGGGTGCGAAATCTAAAGTAAGGGGAGGGTGTCGTCAAGGCTTCTTCATGACATCTTAATTGACAAGACTCAGCTTTTTTGGTGCAACAGCGCTCATGAATCAAGCCGCACCTCATCGATCTGCTTATCAAGACTGGTTAGCCCATCAACCTCGCCCCGTTCAACAAATGGTGGAGTGGTTGGTAAGTAACCGTATCCTCGTGGCCACACTTATTGTGGCCATCATTCTGACGGGTATTTTCTTAGGGGGTCGCAATCATTGGGCGGCCAGACAGCAAAAGGAGGCCGCGGCGCTTTATGCTGAAGTTCCTTTTGAAGGTCCTGAGCGCGCGGTTAAATTAGCTGAGGTCGCAGAACAATACCCGACTTCTGGAGCCGGTATTCTAGCGCGCTTTCAATTGGGTAAACAGGCTTTCGAGGCTAAAGATTATGATAAAGCGGTGCAGTGGTTTGAGCCGCTCACTCAATTAGGTCAGGCGAAAGCGATGATTCGTATTTTGTCATGGCATAATCTCGGTGCCATTCGCGAAGCCCAGCAAGATTGGACAGGGGCTTTAAATGCTTATCAGCAAGCGGCAGCTGATGCTGAAAATAAGGCTGTGGCCTTAGCCTATTATTCTTTAGGCCGTGTTTCTGTGAAGCTAGAACAATTTGATAAAGCGCGTGAATGGTTTCAAAAAGCCGCTGAAGCGGGCTTAGGCCAGTCTGTTGCGGAACGGGCTAATGAGCGCTTGTTATGGTTAAATATTAACGAGAAATCTGTCGCAGCGAGTGCGCAATAAACCGCGTAAACAGCGGTTTTTAACCAAGAGAACCCCCCTTAAGCGATATCCTCTATTGACAAGCGTAGGGCCTTTGTATAATAGCCCGCCATGGAACCCTACGCAAATACCCTTGAAATCCCTACCGGACTTACCTTTGATGACGTGCTCTTAGTACCCCAAGAGAGTGCTGTGCTTCCGGTCGATGTTGATACTTCAACTTATCTGACAGAGAAAATCCAGTTAGCTGTACCCATTATCAGTGCGGCCATGGATTCTGTCACCGAATCCGATACCGCTATTGCCATGGCTCGAGCCGGTGGTTTAGGTGTGATTCACCGTAATCTCAAACCAGAGGAACAGGCTTTGGAGGTCGCTCGGGTAAAGCGAGCCGAGTCCGGGATGATTTTGCGTCCCATCACCTTATCTCCTGATGAACTGGTATCACGTGCCTTTGAAGTCATTGCTGAAAATAAAATCTCCGGCATTCCTATTACGGAAGGAAAGCGGTTAGTCGGTATTTTGACCAATCGCGATCTACGCTTTTTAAAAAATGGTGAACAGAAGATTGCTGATATCATGACGAAGCAGGTAGTGACTTCTCGAGAGGGTGTCAGTTTAGAAGAAGCTAAAGAAACTTTACGTAAGCATCGCATTGAAAAATTACCCGTCGTCAATGCAAAGGGCGAGTTGAAAGGCCTGATCACTATTAAGGATATTGAACAGGCACAACAGCATCCCCATGCCTCCAAAGATCATTTAGGACGTCTTCGTGTGGCTGCCGCTTTAGGAGTGGGTAAGGGAACCGTAGAGCGTGCTGGAAAATTGATAGAAGCTGGTGCGGATGTGGTTGTTGTGGATACGGCGCATGGTCATTCTAGAACTGTATTGGAGATGGTGAGTACTTTAAAAAGTGAGTTTAAAGAAACTAATATTATAGCCGGCAATATTGCATCGGGTGCGGCTGCCGAGGCACTGATTGAAGCCGGCGCGGATGCCGTAAAAGTGGGTGTGGGCCCAGGTTCTATTTGCACAACGCGTATTGTGAGTGGTGTGGGTGTTCCGCAGATGTCTGCTGTATTCGAATGTGCGGCTATTTGTAAGAAAAAGCGCGTTGGTATGATTGCTGATGGTGGGATTAAATATTCTGGCGATATGACCAAAGCGATTGCAGCGGGTGCTAATGTTATCATGTTGGGTAGCTTATTGGCCGGTACCGACGAAGCTCCGGGTGAACGGATTATTTATCAGGGCCGTGCTTATAAAGTTTATCGTGGGATGGGTTCTATTGGGGCGATGGAGGCTGGTTCAAAAGACAGATACTTTCAAGGTTCTGTTGAAGAACGTAGTAAGTTGGTTCCTGAAGGCGTTGAAGGTATGGTGCCTTCCAAGGGCCCTATCATTGATACCATTCATCAATTGGTTGGCGGTCTACGTTCAGGTATGGGTTATGTGGGCGCTGGAAGTATTACTGACTTACAAGAAAAAGCGCGCTTTGTGCGTTTAACCGCAGCGGGTCTGAAAGAAAGTCATGTTCATGACGTCATGATTACTAAAGAAGCCCCCAACTATAAAATGGATTAGTATTTATATGAGTCATTCTCGCGTTATTATTTTAGATTTTGGTAGTCAGTATACGCAGTTGATTGCACGACGCATCCGTGAGTGCGGTGTGTTTTGTGAAATTTTACCTTGCTTTGCCGAGCTTGCTGAAATCGAGCAGCATCAACCTCAAGCCATTATTTTATCCGGTGGTCCATCCAGTGTTTATGATGAAGATGCTCCGCAAGCGGATGTAAAAGTTTTAGAACTCGGCTTACCTGTGCTCGGTATTTGTTATGGCATGCAGTGGTTGACGCAACAGCTTAAAGGTAAGGTCGAGGCCGGTACAGTTCGTGAATATGGTCCTGCAGATATCCAGATAGAAAAAACGAGTGGTTTATTTGCAGGTCTTTCTCAAGACAAGCAGCAAGTATGGATGAGCCATGGGGATCATGTCACAGAGTTGCCCGCAGGCTTTGATATTTATGCCAAGAGTGGCAATGATCTCATCGCTGCGATTGGTAACGCTGACAGTCGTTATTATGGCCTACAGTTTCACCCTGAAGTTGTGCACACCGCGCAAGGTGTGCAGATGATCAAAAATTTCTTATTTGAAGTGGCGGGCTTGAAGGGTGACTGGACCATGGCATCGTTCATTGATGAGCAGGTGGCTAAAATTCGTGAGACGGTGGGCGATGCTCGGGTCTTATGTGCTGTCTCAGGTGGGGTTGATTCTTCAGTCATGGCTGCACTGATTTATAAGGCAATTGGTGATCAGCTGGATGCTATTTTTGTTGATAATGGTCTGTTGAGGAAAGGTGAGGGTGATCGCGTCCCTCAGTTATTCAAAGAACATTTAAATATGACGATTACACGGGCTGATTCAGCCAAGCGTTTTATCGATAAGCTGGTTGGTATTGAAGACCCGGAAGTGAAACGCAAGACGATAGGCTATGAGTTCATTGAAGTCTTCGATGAGTTTGCCAGTCAATTGGATGGAGTTAAATTTCTCGCTCAGGGCACTTTGTATCCTGATGTGATTGAGAGTGTGTCTTTTAGAGGACCTTCGGTGACGATTAAAAGCCATCATAACGTGGGTGGCTTGCCTGAGCGGATGAATTTAAAGCTTATCGAGCCGTTTAGAGAATTATTTAAAGACGAAGTCCGTGAGATTGGAGCTTTGTTAGGCGTGCCAGAAGAATTGATTCAGCGCCAGCCGTTCCCGGGCCCGGGCTTGGCCGTGCGTATTTTAGGTGAAATTACCGAAGAACGTCTCAGTATTTTGCGTGAAGCCGATGATATCGTCGTTGGTGAATTCAAAAAGGCGGGGCTTTATACCGAAGTTTGGCAATCGTTCTCAGTTTTATTGCCTGTCAAGACAGTTGGCGTGATGGGAGATGCGCGTACTTACGAAAATGTTATTGCACTGCGTGTGGTCGAAAGCCGCGATGGGATGACTGCGGATTGGGTGAAAGTGCCTTATGAATTACTCGAGAAAATTTCCAGTCGCGTGATCAATGAAGTCCGCGGTGTCAATCGGGTGGTTTATGATATTTCGTCAAAGCCACCAGCGACGATTGAGTGGGAATAACCCACATTAAACTAAAGAATTAATTATTTATTATAAGTATATGTTTTATATATATTATTTTAAATAGATTGCCTTTTTATTTACCTCTGTGTTTTAACAGCTAACTCATGAATCCGTCTGATCCTAAGTTTGTTCATCTGCACCTCCATACCGAGTTCAGTCTTTTAAATGGTGCGATCCGCATCAGCAAATTAGCTCAGCGCGTGAAAGAATTGAATATGCCGGCGGTGGCCATGACCGATCATGGTAATATGTTCGGAGCCGTCGATTTCTACCGGACGATGACCCGACAAGGGACCAAACCTTTATTGGGTTGTGATCTCTATTTAGAAACCAATGGAACCCGTTTTGATCGCAAGGCGAAGAAGGGCTTCGATCCATTTCCTCATTTGACTGTATTGATTCAAAATGAAGTTGGTTATCGTAATCTTTGTAAGTTGATTACCGCCGGTTATTTAGAGGGATTTTATTATAAACCACGCATCGATAAAGATTTGCTGCGCGAATATTCTGAAGGTCTTTTATGTTTATCAGGTGGTTTTAAGGGAGAACTCTGCGGGCATCTCTTAGAAGGTCGCGAAACTCAAGCTAAAGCCGTCATCGAAGAAAACAAAACGTTGTTTGGTGATCGCTATTATATTGAAGTGCAGGCGAATAACCTGCCGCGCCAAGCGGCACTTAATAAAACCTTGATGGAAATGGCAGCTCAGCATGATGTGCCCGTGGTTGCTAGTAATAACTGTTATTACTTAAGCCGTGAAGATTCCAAAGCGCGCGAAGCTTTATTCTGTATCCAATTAGGCCGCAACTTAACTGATGAAGGTGGTGGCCGTTTTGCGACGGATGAATTCTATTTAAAGTCTGCTGAAGAGGTCGCTAGTTTTTTCCCTGATCGTTTAGATGTGGTAGAGCGCACTTTAGAAGTTGCCGAGCGTTGCGAATACGAGATGGATTTCTCAAAACATTATTTCCCAAAGTTTGAACCACCCAAAGGGCAAACTTTGGATGATCACTTGATCGAGTTATCTCGCAAGGGTTTGGAAGAACGTTTGGATTTGATTTTAAGTCAGGTTTCGGAGGCGGAGCGAAAGAGTCAGCGTGCCGAATATGAAGAGCGCTTGGAGGTCGAATTAAAGATTATTACTGAAATGGGTTTTTCTGGTTATTTCCTCATTGTGTCTGATTTTATTCAGTATGCCAAGCGTGAGGGTATTCCGGTGGGGCCTGGGCGTGGTTCGGCAGCCGGAAGTTTGGTTGCCTATGCCCTAAAGATTACTGATATCAACCCGATTCCTTATGATTTGCTGTTTGAAAGATTCTTGAATCCTGAACGTGTCAGTATGCCTGATATGGATATCGATTTCTGCATGCACCGTCGTGATGAAGTGATTCAGTACGTGCGTGAAAAATACGGGCATGTGTCGCAGATTATTACCTTTGGAACCATGAAAGCTAAAGCGGTGATTCGTGATGTAGGTCGTGTGTTGGGCATGCCTTATGGAGATGTCGATAAGATCGCGAAGTTGATTCCCAATACTTTAGGGATGACGCTGGAATTAGCCTGCGAACAGGAACCTCAGTTGGTTCAACTAGAGAAAAGCGATCCGCAAGTTGGAGAGTTGATGGAGATTGCGCGACGTTTAGAAGGGATGACTCGTCATGCCTCGACGCATGCCGCAGGTATCGTGATTTCTGATATTCCCTTAGATCATTATTTACCACTTTATAAAGGCGGTAACGAAGATATTGTGACCCAATATGACATGAACAATGTCGAGAAAATTGGGCTGATTAAATTTGATTTTTTAGGTTTGAAAACACTGTCAGTTATTGATCAGGCCCTCAAAATTATTAAGCGCACCTGTGACGTAGATTTAGATTTAGAAAAATTGCCGATGGATGACACAGCGGTTTATGAAATGCTGAGCCGTGGTGAGACCGGGGGCGTATTCCAGTTGGAATCTTCGGGGATGCGCGACCTGATAGTTAAGTTAAAACCCTCTTGCTTTGAAGATCTTGTGGCTTTGGTGGCTTTATACCGTCCAGGTCCCCTAGGGTCAGGCATGGTGGATGATTTCATCAAACGAAAACACGGTCAGGTCAAGGTCAAGCATATCATGAATGAGGTCGCGGATATTTTAGCCGATACCTACGGTGTTATTGTTTATCAAGAGCAGGTCATGAAAATTTCTTCGCGCTTAGCCAATTACTCATTGGGCGAAGCGGATATTCTCCGCCGTGCGATGGGAAAAAAGAAAAAAGCAGAGATGGATCAACAGCGCAAACGCTTTCTGGCGGGGGCGCAAGAAAACAAACTAGATAAGAAAAAAGCCACTGAGGTTTTTGATCTGATGGCCAAGTTTGCGGAATATGGTTTTAATAAATCACATAGCGCGGCCTATGCGCTGATCTCTTATCACACAGCTTATTTGCGAGCTCATTACCCCACCGAATATATGGCAGCTGTGTTCTCCCATGAAATGGGAAATACCGATAAAATTCTTTATTATATTAATGAGTGCCGCGGTTTAGGGATTGAAGTCATGCCCCCTGATATTAATGAAAGTTTTAGTGGTTTCAGTGTGGTGGAAGATAAAAAGATTCGCTTTGGTTTGAATGCGGTTAAAAATGTGGGTGAGGCGGCGATTGAATCTTTTATTGAGGTACGCCAACAAATTAACCGCTTTGAATCTTTAGAACATTTCTGTCGTGAAGTGGATACGCGCAAGGTAAACCGCAAGGTGGTTGAAAGCCTCATTAAAAGTGGGGCCTTTGATTTTAGTGGCATGACGCGTGCTCATGGTATTAAAGAATTAGATAATTGTTTGGAAGATGCGGCTCGTCATCAAAAAGAGCAGGCGATTGGGCAGTCGTCTTTGTTTGATCAATGGGCGGCTGGTGGGCCAGCAGATGCGGCCCCTGAAGTGACGATGACTCCGGAATGGCCCGAACGTGAAAAACTCGCTTTTGAGAAAGAGGCCTTAGGATTTTATTTAAGTGGTCATCCTTTAGAAGAATTCAAACAAGAGTTATCCAGCGTTGGCAATACGGACACTGAGAAGTTAACTGAGTTGGAAGATAAGGCCTCAGTGAAGTTAGGTGGAATGGTTGCTGCCATGCGAGAAATTATGACTAAAAAAGGTGATCGGATGGCTTTTGTTACCTTGGAAGATTTAAATGGTTCGGTCGAAGTTATCGTGTTTCCAGAAGTTTATAAGCGGCGGGGGGTTTTATTAAAACAGGAAGAGCCACTTTTTGTCAGTGGGCAGATGGATGTCGCCGAAGAAAATTCCAAGATCATTGCACGCGATATTGCTTTATTATCAGCCACGCTGAGTCAACCGCGGGTCAGAGAAGTCCATATTCAACTCAATGCCCCTCGTGTCTCGGGCGAACAATTGAATCGTCTCAAGAATATTTTAGAAGCCCACCACGGTTTTACCCCGACTTATATTCATCTTTATGATCCTGAGGCTGGTGAAACGGTTTTATCGTTACCTGAAGAATTATTTTCTCAACCTTCGCAAGAATTGGTGCAGGCTGTTGACCAATTATTCGGAGCTCCCGTCACACAAATGCATTAGCTTAATTTGAGCAGAAGGAACATACTTAAGATATATGAGCGAAGATTATTTGAAGAGTGAGGAATCCTCACCATTGCGGGTTAATGGGCAAAAGCTTAACGAACGCGTTCTGTTGGTAGCGCGTTTTGGTTCTCATAAAACAAGTCATTGGAACTCGCTGAAAGAATTAGCTCGCTTAGTCGAAACTGCTGGTGGTGAAGTGGTGGGGGAAGTCACTCAAGAGCGTGATGGAGTTGATTCAGCGACTTATATTGGTGCGGGTAAAGCCGCTGAACTTGCAGAACAAGTCAAACGCGATAAAATTCAGTTGGTGGTTTTCGATCATGAACTCTCACCTTCTCAAAATAGAAACTTAGAGAAATTACTGAACACCAAGGTGCTGGATCGTACAGGTGTGATTTTAGATATTTTTGCCAAACATGCTTCAACTCGAGAAGGGAAGCTGCAGGTGGAGTTGGCCCAGCTCAATTATTTAATGCCTCGCCTCGTAGGTCAGGTCAGTCACTGGAGTCGTCTTGCCGGAGGTATTGGTACTTTGGGCCCTGGTGAAACCTTATTGGAAATGGAACGCCGGCGTTTAAGGAGACGTATCACTCATTTGAAACGTGAGCTTGATAAAGTCAAAGGGCAACGAGATCAGCAACGTAAAAGGCGCGAGAAGGTTCCCATGCCACTGATCTCTTTAGTGGGTTATACCAATGCTGGTAAATCCTCACTCATGAATCAACTCACCGAAGCGGGTGTCTTGGTCGAGGATGCACTCTTTGCTACCTTGGATCCTACGGTGCGCAAGGTGCGCTTGCCGAGTGGTCGCCATTTTCTACTCGCAGATACAGTGGGTTTCGTGAGTAAATTGCCACATCAGTTGATTGAGGCCTTTCGCGCGACCCTCCGTGAGATTGGTGGTGCTAGCTTGTTATTGCATGTCATTGATACTCCCCAACCGCAATTAGTGGCCCAGGTCAAAGTCGTGGAACAAGTTTTAGATGAACTAGGTTTTGCTCAGAAACCTTTGATGCGGGTCTTTAATAAAATGGACCTTGCTCCGGAAGTTCCGACCGAGCTGTGTCAGGACTATCCCTATGTTAAAGTTTCGGCCCATAGTGGCAGCGGCATTGAAGAATTGTTGGAAAAAATTGACTCTTTCCTATCCGCAGATGCTAGAAAGGTGGTCTTGACACTTCCTTATGAAGCAGGAAATGTACTGAACGAGATCTATCGGTCTTGTCGCGTATTAGAGCAAGAAGAGCATGACGGGGGGATTCGCGTGATTGCCGAACTGGGTCCCAAGTTTTTAGGTAAATTTGCGGAGTATATTGAATGAGTGCTATATCAGCCTTAACTATTCCTAACATTCTTACTTTTGGCCGCATTGTGATAACAGTGTTCTTTTTCTCAGCGGGGTTGCAAGGTGATTGGCCTGCAGCCTTAACTTTTTTTGTCGCGGCGGCTGTCACGGATATGGTGGATGGTACACTTGCGCGGATTCTCAATCAAAAAACTAAGCTAGGTGCCTTTATTGATCCCGCGGCTGATAAGCTGATGATGTTGGCGGGTGTGACCTTATTAACCATCGACGGAACTTTGCCTTGGTGGTTGATGGCTCTGATTGTAGGGCGTGATTTGTATATTGTCTTGGGCTTATATTATCTGTGGTATGTCGGTGGTAAAATTGCTTTCAAACCTTTGATATTGTCTAAACTGACAACCTTATCACAGATTTTAACGATTTCTTTTGGCTTTGTAGAAGCCACGCGGAGTGCGGGTTTTGAAGTTTGGGGATGGATGCATCCTTTTGCTGATTTTTTACTGTGGATGATTGGTATTACAACAGTGCTGACAATCATCACTACTTTCCAGTATACTCAGGTTGGATTAAAAATTCTGAGGGGTACTGTTGGAAGAAACGTATAAACTAGTATTTAGTGATTTTCATATGGGTGGGGGTTCTCGCTTGCCCGATGGCACTACCAATTATCTAGAAAATTTCTTTTTTGATCGTGAATATATCGAATTAATCGAATCTTATTCGACGGGCCCTTGGGCAAAGAAAAAAGTTGAAATTATTCTTAATGGCGATTTCTTTGAACATTTAGAGGTGATTCCCGGTGAGGCGGATCCCGATATGATGACTGAGCGCGTGGCGATAGAGCGTCAACGTCAGATTATCTCAGGTCATCAAGAAGTCTTTGATGCCTTTAAACGATTTAACCGGTTATCGGGTCATAAAATTACTTTTAATCTCGGCAACCATGATGCGGGTTTATTATGGCCTGGAGTTCATGAGGTGCTTAAAGAAGAAATTGGTGGGGATGTTCAGGTGTTGACCGTACCCTATGAATTTAATGGGGTTAGGGTGGAGCATGGTCATCGTTACCAGGCGGACAGTGCTTTTAATGAAGACAGATATTTTCTAAAAAAAGGTTTAGTTGAGCCTATTATCAACCTGCCTTGGGGTTGTTATTTTGTCGTGCATTACGTCAATAAAGTCAGGAAAGAACGGCCTTATTTTGCCCGGGTTTATCCCATGAGATATTTTTATCGCTGGGCCTTTATTCATGAGCCCTGGTTTGCATTGAAAAATTTAGCAAAGATTCTTTATTATTTTATTTCACTCCGATTTATCCACTCTAAACGCCGGCATTCTTCTTTTTGGCGTACCTTGCAATTGGTCAAAGAAGCCGCCATTGATTCAAATCTAGATAAGGCAGCAAAAAAGATTTTGCTGACCAACCCGGGTGTTCGTATTTTAATTTTTGGTCATTCTCATGGGTGTCGGTATCGCTATTTTGGTCCCGATAAGCTTTATGTTAATTCTGGAACTTGGACAGAGCGGATTAGTTTAGATCCTGCAAATATGGGGCGCTTAGTTCGGCTCACTTATATATTGATTGAAATTGATCATCATGGCCGTGCCAGTGCTTCACTTAAAGAATGGTTAGGAAACAGTGGTCCCATCCGCGACATTCAACACGCATAAAAGTAGTCAGTTTCGTTGGGCTTGGTGTGGCCAGCTGGAGTATGAGCCAGCCGCAGAATGGCAACAACTGTTAGTCGAGCAGCGTAAACGACAAGAAATTATGGATACACTCTTATTTTTAGAGCACCCACATGTGTATACCTTAGGGCGTTCTGCGACTCAGGATGATATTCTTTTGTCACCGGAACAGTGTCAGCAACAGCAGGTGAGCATTCATCACGCGGACCGAGGGGGTAAGGTGACTTATCATGGTCCCGGTCAATTGGTTGGATATTTCATTTTTAATTTACGTGAGCGGAAATTGCCTGTTCCCGAATTTGTGTGGCGGGTAGAAGAGGGCTTGCGTGATTATTTGGCGAGTCTCGAAATCATTGCTGACCGCCTTAAAGGGCGTCCGGGACTCTGGTGTGCGGAGAAAAAGATTGCTTCAGTTGGTTTTCATATTCACCGCGGTATTAGTTATCATGGGTTTGCACTTAATCTGCAGCCAGAGCTGGCTTACTTTTCAGGAATTATTCCCTGTGGGTTTCAGGCGCCGGCCACTTCGGTTTTAACAGAACAGAGCCAAGAACAACTCTTGCCTGAAGCCGCCCAACGCTTAGCTGATAATTTTGCTCAGCTTTTTTCAATATCAGGATCAACGGGTGGTAAGAAATCTTCACCTGTAAAACTTAAGTCTAAGTCAGTGGCAAACTCATCGATTTCTTCTTCATAGACAACTAATTCGGCTGCCCATTCAACATCATCAGGAAGTTCACTCAGATGTTGTTCGATGTCTTTGTGGTTGATAATGCCGCGTTTTAGATTAAGCTCACGCACACGTAAATCCAAAGGATTATTTTCTAGTTTCGCCATAGCGGGTTCCTCTTAAAACAATATGTTAAAAAACAGGTTTCTAAAATTTTAAGTCATTTTAGGGCTAGGTGACTTTTCAATTTCCATGATGATTTTGCCACCTTTAAATATCCGAACATCTCCAGACGATTCGGCTATGACAATTGCAATCGCGTTTGTCAAGGCAGTGATTCCGCCCGCAGCCATATGCCTAGAGCCTAAGCCACGAGGGACACTGTCTTCATCGCTGGCGGCGTTTAAATAGCGTCCGGTTGAGAGAACCCGGCCATCACTGGCTAGAATAAAGGCTCCGTCTATAGCTGAGAACTCTCGGATTGTTTCCTTTAAATCAGGGTTGAGAATATTGCTCTCTTCGTCCTCATAGCCTCGAAACGGGTTGATGACCATTTGCTTTGATAGCTGCATGACTTGATCTTCATCGCCCAGGACAAAAATAGTGCCAACGGGTTTTCCTTCGCGGCCGCGGTGAGCTAATTCCAAGGCAAGGTTCAAGACGCTTTGAAAGACTTCTTGGCTAATGCCTGCGGCAATCGCGTCCGTATTTTTAATGGTCATGACCTCGGATTCGTTAGCTGTATCTAAGAGTAAGATATTATCTAAATCTTTTGAGCCTTGAACTCCTGTGATGCAGACAATCTTGTCGCCGACAGTAATCAGTTGTTTTGATAAGGCATGAACCACTGAGATTTTGATATGACTCATCCGTGTCATATTGACGGCTGGTAGATGAACGATATCGGCGCGTTGTTTGGTAGACTCTTCAACAATGGTATCCAAATCGTGAGGGGCTCGTTGCGTGACGGCAATGAGTTGCATATCCTTGGCGGTTTTTGGCAACTCTTCATGTGGGATCTTGTCTAGACAGTCCAGGCTAAATAAGATAGCGCTGGCCTTGGCTCGGACAGCAATACGTGCTGCGGCTTGAAAAATGGCTTTATTGAGGCTGCGCATGAGTACAATTTCTTATTTCGGAGCCTTGTTTGTCAACTAGATAGCATAGTATCAAACCTTATTAAGCTAAAAGGATCCAATAGTTTAAGATGATAAAAGGCTTTATGAAAATTCGTATCGGACTGATCACAATTTTATTGCTGGGTATGGGATCACTTACTGCTCATGCGATTGCAGATCCTTTTACGATGAGTTGGGATCAAAAAACCCGACAGTTAAATCCTGGTGCTGAGTTGCAGGTGGACGTGTTTATGCAGATTCCTCCGGGCCATTATTTATATGCCGATAGAACTAAGCTCAGGTTGTTGGGTGATCAACCTTTTGATTTAGTTGATACGACTTATTCCGCCTCGCAGCGCAAGCATGATCGTTTTTCAGGTGAGGAGTTACCGGTTTATATAGGTCCGGCTTTGGCTTCCATTCGGGTCAAGGCTCCAGAACTCCTGGCGGACGGTCAGTATCCTTTGATGCTGGATATGATTTATCAGGGCTGTTCGCCTAAGATTTGTTTTCGCGAGCAGCGCAAGCAAATTAAGTTAGTGGTGCAGGTAGGTGAGGGGAGCACTTCAGCCCAGGTGATGACCAAGCCAACGGCTGCTAGCGGGTCTTGGCTTCAACAATTGACCCAAAAAATGAAACGGGCCTTAGAGACCCAAGGCTGGTTAGCTTACTTATTAGCTTTTATCGGCGGTTTGCTCACAGACTTTACGCCTTGTGTTCTCCCGTTAATTCCATTGACTCTGGCTGTATTGGGGGTTCGTGAAGACAGTAGTGCTGCCAAAAATTCTTTGCTGACAAGTGTTTTAGTGATTGCGATGGCCAGTACTTATGCGGTGTTTGGAGTGACGGCAGCCTTACTGGGCTTACAATTAGGTTTTTTGTTTCAGAACCCTTGGTTCCTGCTGGGGAGTGCTTTGCTCTTCTTAATTTTTGCTTTGGGGATGTTTGGGGTTTATGAATTTCAAGTCCCCAGTTTCTTAAGGCAAAGAATGGCACGGTGGGGTGGTCAGGGATATTCTGGTGCGGCGATTGCGGGCGTGACCATGGGTTTGTTAGCGGCTCCTTGTGTCGGTCCCGTGATTGGGGCCTTACTTCTATGGGTCGCACAAACGCGTGATGCGGTGCATGGCTTTACTTTATTATTT
>JAJFLM010000266.1 GCA_021772655.1 Deltaproteobacteria bacterium | reverse complement strand
AGAAGGATTAATACTTAGAACCACCGCAATAGGTGATTATAAGGATCCAATCAAAATGCAAAACCTGACCAAGTTATACAGGAAACAAAAAAGGGTCAAACAAGAATTAGAGGGCCTTAATTGTATACTTGGATTTGTCTCCGGAATAAGGGGAATTGATATACTCAAAAAAGTTTGAAAAAAGTACTCATAAAATTTTTACTTTTGGGAAATTTTTAGTACATTGCTCTTATAATCAATTAACCAAATTTTAACCAATTCTAAATAACCATGAAAAAGAAAATCCAAAAATTCAACCTCCTAAACATCTTCGCAAAGCTGAAGAATTTCGAAGCGAAGGACGAAGGCGGTACGATCGTCACCTATATTGGTGGTATGGAAAGTGCACGATGGACTCCAAAAACTTCCAATTATCTCTTGATTAATTTCAAGGACATTGCGAAGGAATTCGTCAAGCAAGTAAAAGATCACATGGACATCACCAACTACGAACTTCGTATTTATGGTGGCGTTCAGGAGCTCAAGCTCTATGGTGCAGAATATGAAATGTTTGGCGAAGTCTATCAAAAGATGGCGACCCTTCTTTCATCCACCGATGGAACACGGAATATGAAAGTCAACTTTGGACTTTTCCGTCAGATCTGTACCAATGGAATGATGGCCAAAGAGGCAGGAGAGGATTTCAATGCCCGTCATTTGAATGGCAATGAAAGACTTCAGGAAATCATGAAATTTGATTTCGGTGATATCGAATCAGCTTTCGGTGAAACTGAAACAAAGATCACAGAACTCCGGGAAAAAAATATCAACCTGATGAAAATCCGGGATGGTATCATCGACGAAAAAGGTCGTAACTCCCAGAAGTTCCTGGCTTTCGTTCAGAAACTGATCAGCTCCAAAACGGATCGTTTGGAAACACTCACTCCAGATCAGATGAAGAATCTGAAATCCGGATCCGATCTTCTGAAGAAGAATAACAAGTTCGACCTGGAAATTCCGGCTTATCAAGCCTTCCAGTGTTACACTGAACTCTTCAGAGCTCACGATTCAGGAGTGATGGCCAAAGAATCCACAAGGCTTCTGGAATTGGTTTAAGAGTAGTTAGTTGGTTAGAAACCCTCGGAATCTTCGGATCCGAGGGTTTTTTCTGTGGCTATTTTTTTGTATATTACCAATATGAGAAAGAGATATATTTTTACCAAACACTTAAGAGAAAGATATTGTGAAAGATTTCTCAATCTCAAACCCCAAAAAGCCATAGAAGAACATATAATGTTTAGCGGTCCAGACTTGGACAAGGAGCTAAATAGGAGACTGCTACAAGCGTCAAATGAGAAATCCATACATAACACTAAATATGGATTATATTACATCGAGAAGTACTGTATGGATGTTAAGAAGGAGAAATTCTTAGATAAAAGCATTAACTTCTTACAAGATGGCGATATCATCTTCGTTATTGTCAAAGAGAAGATTAACTTGGTTGTCACGTGTTTCGAATCAAAAGGCTTCCGAGGATCCCAAAAACATAAATATAAAAAGAAGAATTCGGATAAATAGTGCATGAAGCACTTGAAAGTATTCGAAGAATTCGTTGCCGGATCTCAGATCTATGATTATGAGATGAAGGAGCCGAAGGTTTATACGACTCCTACAAGGTCTAGAAAAACGGGGGATAGAACCTATTACTTCAGCACAGAAGAAAATGAATACGAAGTTCTTTTTAATGCTCGTCCGGGAAATGGATATGGTGATTTCGAATTCATATTTAGGGTAAAGGGTGGAAAGTATAATACTAACGAGGGGAAAGCATATAAAGTTTTAAATACCATCTTCACTATATTTGATGAGTTTATCCAGAACGAGATCCCAGCACCACCGGGAGATTCAGAAGACAGAAGACACATCTATTTTGAGGGATTTAGACCTCACGGATTCAATCCAGAGGATAGTACAGATCCGGACCAAAAAAGTAAAAGAACCAAGATCTATAGAAAATTCTTAGACAAGATGGATTATGAGTGGGAAGAAAAATATGACCAATTCAAAGTCTATCTTCCTGACAATTTACAACCAAAGGTTAATGCTTCCGGAACCACATACGGTCCAGCCTACGCAACGACCCAAAGCGGAACAGGTAGGAATAAAGAAAATGGCGTCGGAGCTCCTATCAAAGCCGGAGGATTCTAATTTTTTTTCCTAGAAATTTTTTTGTACATTGCGAGTAACCAATAAACCAACTAAGATGGCAAAAGCAAAAAAAGAGTGGGTAAGGAAAGAAAAAACTCCTAACCACAGTGTCTGTTCAGGATGCATCGATTTATTCCCCGATAAAGAATTGAAATTAGTAAATCTCGGAGGTCACAAAACTGTGTTTTGTGACCCTTGCATTGAATCAAAGGGATTCTCTGAGGATCAAGTTGATATCATATCTTGGCACGAATCATATAAAGAAGCCAACAAAAAAAGAAATCCCTGGAAAAAGGAAAAGGAAAAGAAAAAATGATGGATATATAAAGAAAATATCCCATCTTATATGAAGAAGTGGACACAATTTAAGGAAGCTGAAGACCCAACAATGTCTAACGCTGGAGAAATCAGAGACAGGAAAAGACGACCAGAGAAGCCGGTTCTGGATAAACAACCCGGAGGAGATATCGATCCCGATGATAGGGACGAGGAAAGAAAATCTGCAGCCGAGCAAGGCGCAGAAGGAACCATCGATAAAGAAGCTACTATTAAAGTTCATGTTTTCCGATATGTCGGATCAGACGGTGACGGATTAGTCATGAGCAAGAAGAGAAGCGAAAAGAAAATGCAATCTGAAAGATGGCAATATCTAGGCGAATTTAAAATGCCAGGAGGATTTGTTAATCAGATTCCAAGAAATGAGGATGATACCGAATGGAGAATCGTTCATAAAAACTAATTGAGCCCCGATGAAACATCTTAAAACATTTGAAGGATTATTAAATGAAGGAGGAACTACCCTGATGGCATCTGTCGAAGGCGATAGAGAAGCAGTAATGAAAGCATTTAAGGAAAGAGTAGAAAGTGTAGAGAGACCAGGACCATACAGTGGAGACTGGGATCAATTTGGCGGGATCGATTTTAAGAATTCCTACAAAAAATTCGAAACCAAAGACGAAGCTTGGGATTGGATTGAGAATAATCATGAAAAATGGGACGATGCCATGGCTATAGAATATCAGCCAGGTCAATGGGCAATAGGAGGCTGGGTTTCTGAATCAGAATCCCTTAACAATGTAAGTGAAGCAGAGGAGAAAACTTTCTTTCCAAAAACTTCTGGGTGGTCAAAGTATGATGTAGCAGAAGATATGATTAGCTGGATTACATCAGAAGATTGGGATGCAGGGAATAACCCAGAGGATACTAGAATTGCCCATGAGTTTGCAGCTAATTTAAGTGACGAAGCAGCACAGGAATATGTTGACCAAATACAAGAGCTTAAGAATGATATTGCAGCTGAAGATAATGGATACGATGAGATGTCCAATTCATTACCAGACATCATTTCTGGTATGGAACAAAAACACCAATTCAGGGTTCCAAAGCAGGATCTATCTGGAGAGTAAAATTTAACCTGTCCGCTCCCTGAAGGTCTCATTTTATTTTAATGAGGCCTTCTTTTTTAGGAAAATTTTAGTATATTTGTTAAAACTTATAAAAATCATGTCAGCAAGCCCAAAATCTCAGAAGTACGGAAACTACATCACAAAAGTAGGATACCTAGACATTCGAAGAAAAGACACCAGAAAGAAACTGGATGCCAACAGCACTCACCACGAGAAAAAGTATCCTCGAGTAGGAGCAAGTGAATATATAGTCTACCACGGAAAACACGTTTTAGAAGGCGGATTGAAAAGTCACGACGAAGCCATCGAAAAAGCGCAGGGCCTTGTAGATGAAGGAGTAAAATACTCCAGGAAAAAGAAATAAACTTGCATGAAGCATTTAAAGAATATTACCGAAGATTTCCAATCTAAGTTTGGGGGATTCACAAAGGAATGGTTTGAAAAAATCCGTGAAGAGGGAACTGCAAAAGACATTCAGGTCTTTAGTGAAGTTTATATGTATGGATCCGGAAACCAAGAAGGAAGCATGCCCAGCTGGAATAGTTTGGATATGAATGATTTCTACGGTGATCCTGAATACATTGGAGATAATTCTATATTTGGGTTTGGCCAAGATGGAGAATCCAGTGAAATAAATTATCCATCAATAAGTTTGGTAAGTGTGGACGGAAAAGAGTTTGGTCCGAAAGACGTCTAAGCTCTCTTAGATTACTATCTAAACCTGGCCGTCTAAGTGACTCTTTTATGGGGGTCTGTGGTAAAAGTTTCGACCTACCCAAAATAAATTTTTATTTCTCGAGTAATTTTCGTACATTTATCTCAAATGATGAAGACAATTGTGTGTATGGAAAAGGTAGATCCAAAACAGGTTATCGAAGAAACTCGACCCCTGTTAAGTGAATCATCGGAGGACATAAATTATGTCACCGAAATTTTAAAGGAAGATCCTGAAATTGCGGGGAAAGATTTGAATGATTGCCTAGAAGAATTGAAACTCAGAAATTGATCTTTCTTTACTCATTTTAACCAATATGAGTGCAGATAAAAAAATACAAACCCTAATAACCTTAATCTCGAAGAGATTGAATAAGGAGTCTGTTCCTTTGGAAGATATTGTGGTTGTTGTTGAATATCACAAACAAAAGATCCAAAACAGATTTGAACTTGGAGAATTCCCAAGAGATTTGGTAAGGGAATATTCTAGAATGGTCCAACCAGCAGAGAAACCTCTTTAGTCGTTTTTGATATAATCATTGAAAAATGATGTATCAGAATGACCGAAAAAGAGTTACAGTTTCACAAATGCTATTTAGAAATGGCCGATCGCTGGGGACAGAATTCCCACGCAAGAAGAAAAAAAGTAGGCTGTTTAATGATCAAGGATGGAAGAATTATATCTGATGGATATAATGGCACTTGTTCTGGGTTTGATAATGAGTGTGAGATCTTCGAGAATTTTTGGAAAATTCAT
>JAJFLM010000265.1 GCA_021772655.1 Deltaproteobacteria bacterium | reverse complement strand
ACGTAACCATCCGACAATCAAGTACTAGTGAAGGCGGCGACAGTCATTCCATTCGCGGCAGTGGTGCAATTGATAATGCCAGTGAAGCCCGTCGCGCTTTAAGTCATTTTCCCACTGAGAATAGTGACCAATATGTCGCAGTCGTTGGAACGACAACCTATACTTATAGTCAACTGGTTCGCTTAAGAGATGATCGCCCAGTGGTTACAGTCCGCGGCAGCATGCCGACAGTAGGACCTATTACCATCAATGTGGGAGACAACCCCTTAGGGACAAATCACATGTTGCCCTTGCAAGGCGATGCAAGTGCTACGGTTACCAGTGATGCTGGTGGGCAACGCTTTGAAGTGGCGATTAATGACGATGGTGGTGTGCGCTTTCACACGACGGGACAAGCTCAACCTAATGTCCTCGATTTAAGCGCTGCCGTCGGAGATGATTTAGGATTGCAGTTACATTCTGTCACGACAGCTACTGGTATTGACGTGTCGGTGAGCCCGAGTACATCAACCATTGAGTTTGGACTCCGCGACTTTACTTTATTATCTCAAATTGCGAGCGGACGCATTTTACTTGCCGGACAACACTACAGTCTCTCTGGTATGGATACGACGGCTGATGTACCTGCAGTCACAGTACGCTTAAACCCCACCACACGCGTATTAGAATTAAGCTTGACCGCACCACCATGGCCTGAGATGCCCCTACCACCTTCAGTCCCACATACAAATTTATTAAGCCTCATTGACCCAACCCATTCAAGCTCTCCACAACTGGTAGACCCGGCTGTGACTAATGAATTTTTAGGCTGGAATCGACAACAATGGGAGTCGTACCGCAGCAGCATGCAAAGTTCCAGCCGCCGCCACATGGTGACATTAACCGAACAAGCCACTGCCCTGCCCGGACAACTGTACCCACCAGGACGCGGACCCGTTTATATTAATCTGGACCCAACGCGGGAAAACCGCACTCAAACCTTTAGCGTCACGATTCCAGAAGGTCAGAACTTACAACAGGCCGTGAGTGCTTTACTGGCGGAAGCCTTCCCATCACTAGATATGCGCCGGCTTTATCCTAATCCACCCTTACCCAATACAGTGCCCGCCGAATCCGTCGTGTATAATGCCGGGCAAGACACTATCTTTTTCTTGAATCCCAACGATGCTGACTTAGGCGGACGGATTGCGCGTGCCTTTGATATCCCACCGAACGAAGCTACCAACATGGTTGCCAATGGCCGCATTGATATGGACTTTATCATCAGCCATACCCCACATATGCCAGAAGATGCAGTGCGTGGTCTGGTCATGGCCTTCTTTGATACCAGTCACCCGGCCGCTGCGAATACTTCCAATGTTGGACACCGTTTATTTTTAGCCTTGGGCGATATCCGTGCTAACTTAAGTACCCTCGTAGGTTATCAAGAAACTTATTGGAATACGCAGGCGCGTGCCACACGCAGCCGTAGTTTTCCGGTCAGCGATGATGAATCCGCTTATCGCGGCAGCATGCCTGCGGGTACTGATGGTATCAATATGACCGTTCATTCTTATCTGCCACAGCAACCTGGTACTGTTTTCCCCTTAGTCAGTGGTATGCAAGATCAACGTTATTGGATGCCATGGGTCACTCAATCGAGCCGACAAGACGATGGGACCTTTACAGGTCGCGTCGATCGCAGCCATCGCTTTCATGTGAGCGGACAAGAAAGCACCTATGGTTCTGTACGAACTTTCTCTTATGCCCCAGTAGCGGGTGCCGGCAGCGACCATAATTTTAATGTTTATTCAGGCCGCTATTTAGTAATTCCTGCCGTCAACCCTAATGATCGCAGTCAAGTGGTCGGTAGCTTTGTCATTCAACAATCCCAGGTGGATTTCCAAGGCAGTGATGTCGATGTTTATCGGGGACGCGATGAAGCCTTAACGGCCGATACAGATCCGACGAATTTTATTATTGGCGAAAACACGCTCGCACGCATTAGTGCTTCGCTCACGCGTATCAATAATCCAAGTGAAGACATCGTGGATATCGCACGCTATCGTTATAACCGGGGCATCTCTAATCTCTATGCGATTATGACGAGTGGCCAATCAGCCGCTCAACTTAATCCTAATGGTCGCTTAGCGGATGCGATGAGCCTAAGTTATGTCCCTGGTGGAAACTCAAGCACCAGCCGACCTCATGAATTTATGAGTTTTGTGGCCTCCAGCGCTGAAGGTGATACACCAACTATTGCAGGCATTGTTCTGGATCCGCGTTCAACCTCGCAGCGTAATAGGTTACGTCAATTAATGATTGATCACTTAGGCGTCGACCAAGCTTGGGCCGACCAACGCATTACCGCGGGCCGCCTTGAGATTGCCGACTTAGCCGCACTGCCTTGGCTCAGCCCCTTAATGGATGAAAACACCGTAAGATCATTCTCACAACTGATTTTATCAGAAATGAATCCTGCCTTTGTTAGTCGCGGTGAACGTTTATTGATTCATCTAGGTGATCTCCGCCGTAATGCTACAGCATGGCAAAGCGGCAGCGTCGATTTTCGTGACTTTGGCACCAACAATTCACGTTTTCATGTTTGGAGTGACCATAATGGTTCCGTGACCGATAGCACCGATAGTGTGGCGTACTTTATCCTTCCTCAGAGCGAACATGCACCATTGTCTGAGTTGCTACAAACCTTCCACCATCCAGAAAATTTTGAGCTTTACGACTCACAAGCCTTTGCAGCGGCTGATTCAGCAACTTGTGGAACTATGGCGAACCCACCTTGGGCCAATATGTCATGTACGAATGTTTCATTAAACGTCGACGTCACAACAGTTCATTATCAGATTGCTCACCCTACCGACCTGCAAATGGTCGGTACCGTGGGGCATGCTCCATGGACCTGGGCAAACCGCTCTGATGTACCCGTTCAAGGTATGGAAGAAAATGAAGGTGACTGGATCTTAGTTCCATTATTAAATAACCAGGTTTGGGGCCTGCGTATTGGCTTATTGAACACTGCTGTAGCCGGCGATTTAAATGCTGCTAACACCGCATTTAGCCGGGTACCATCGTTCTTGACCAGTGTTCACCAAGCCACACTCCGACGGGTGAGTGGCAATCAGTCATTAAATGGGCATTCACTGAGTTTTAGACAGGTGTTTAGCACCCCATAAGGAGCTTATTATGAGTGAACCAGGAGTTACACCACCAGTGGGGCAAAACCCCACTCCACCACCAGCCGATCCTCCCGTTGAGGATTTGCCTTGGGGCGAAACCCCTCCCGTTCCGGGACAACCGGCCGAAACCCCTGCGCCTGCAGAAGGCGGTGACGCTGATGGCGAAACCGAAGCACCACTGCCATGGGGCGAGCAGCCTGCTGCAGCGACTTTTGTACGCCAACCGTGGATGCCGGAACTGCGCTGGGGCTTAGGTGGCTCTCTCAGCATTTTAAATGAAGGCCTCAGCGGTGCGGGACGCCTGGATGTTTATTGGGCCAACCCTAATTTAATTTGGCGCCTTAACTTAGGCCCCTTACCGGCCCCCGTGCATTTTTATCCACGCATTGAAACCACTATTTCTCCGGACTACCAAACACTGACCGGTGGACTAGCCATTCACCTTTTAGACCCAGATCGCTTGTCTATTTATGCCAACCTGATGGGTGGGGTGACTTTTTCACAGAATCCAATGGATGAATTAGAGGTTCAAGGTAACTTCAGTACAGGACTGGGTGCACAAGTACGTATTCCGATCCGTAGTCCGATCTTATTACCTTACGTAGAATATAACCGGCAATGGATTGAACCTTTACAGAGCCATGAAATATTCTTAGGAATGAGATTGCAGATATAAAATAATAATCACTGGGGAGTGATGATGAGCATTAGTAGCAACGTACACCGTCTCTTAAGAGAAAGGTATGAGAAGCTATGCCCATTAATGTCACTATCCGCCCGTCCACCTCACCTGAAGGTGGTAAAAGTCACGTCGTAGCAGGTCGTGGCGCTATTGATACCGCCAGTGAGGCGAAGCGCACCTTACGTCATTTTCCAAGCCAACAACCTGATCGTTATGTCGCCGTTGTCGGCAGTACAACTTATACTTATGCGCAGCTCATCCGCCTAACCGACAGCCCTGCCGCCGTCACGATTCGAGGCAGCATGCCAACCGTCGGGCCTATTAAAGTAACTATTCCAGGAGACCCACTAGGCAGCAGCCGGGCACTACCATTAAAAGGGACCGCCCGCGCCCGCGTCAGCAGTGATGCCCATGGACAACGCTTTCAAGTAGATATTAGGCGCGATGGCGGTGTGAGTTTCCGTACCACCGGACCCGCACAGCCTAACACCTTAGATTTAAGTGCCATGGTCGGTAAAGATTTAGGGTTACAAATGCGTTCCGTCACCCGTGCTTCAGGCATCAAACTAGACATCCATCCTGGAACTTCCACGATTGAATTTGGTCTCAATGATTTTAGCTTACTCTCTCAAATTGCAAGCGGACACATTCTCATCGCCAGCCAAAAATATAACCTTACTGGCATGGATACGACGGCAGATATCCCAGCGATCACCGTGCGGTTAAATCCACAAACACGTGTCTTAGAACTAAGCCTCACCGCACCTCAATGGAACGACATGCCCCTACCACCTTCTGTGGCACACAGGAATGCCTTAAAACTCATTGACCCAAGCCTCTCCAGTGAAACGCAACGCGTACACCCGAAGGTGACAAGAGAATTCTTAGTCTGGAACCGAAAACAGTGGAAAGCCTACCGCCAGGCGATGCAAAATTCAAAACGACGCCACATGCTGGTGCTTTCTGAGCAATCGACGGCACTGCCAGGACAATTATACCCACCTGGACGTGGCCCTGTGTATATCAATTTAGATCCAAAACGTAAGAACCGCACCCAAACCTTTCGCGTCACCATTCCTAAAGGACAGGATTTGCAACAGGGCGTTAGCCGTTTGCTAATAAAGGCCTTCCCTTCATTAGATATGCGCCGGCTCTACCCTAACCCACCACTGCCTAATAAAGTTCCCGCAGAATCTATTGTTTATAATCGCGGTCAAGACACCTTGTTTTTCTTAGATCCCAACGATTCTGAACTGGCGGGTCGCATTGCCCGCGCCTTTGACATCAAACCAAATGAGGCCACCAGCATGGTCGCCAACGGCCGCATTGATATGGACTTTATCGTCAAAAATACCCCTCATATGCCCGAGAACGCTGTGCGCGGACTCGTGCGTGCCTTCTTTGACACCAAACATCCCGGCGCTAAAAATGTTTCTAACTTAGGGCATCGCTTATTTCTGGCCCTCGGTGATATCCGTGCCAACCTACAAACCTTAGTCGGTTATAAATCAACCTATTGGAATACTCAGGCGCGTACCACGAGGACCCGAAGTTTTCCCGTCAGCAATGATGAATCGGCTTTCCGCGGGCGCATGCCTGCAAACACCGACGGTATCAATATGACCATGCACGGTTATTTACCACAGCGCCCCAATCAAGTATTTCCACTGTTAAGTGGCATGCAAAGCCAACGTTATTGGATGCCATGGGTCACCCATTCCAAACGTGAAAGTGATGGTACTTTCACCGGACGCATTGATGGAAAACACAACTATCATGTCAAAGGGCAAGGGAGTGCTTACGGTCCCGTATTGGCCTATTCGTATGCACCTGTCAGTAAGAGCACTAAAGGTAATGACTTCAATGTTTATTCCGGGCGCTATTTAGTTGTGCCTGCAGTTGATCCTAAAAATCCCAAGCGCGTTGTGGGCAGCTTTGTCATCCAACAAAGCCAAATTGATTTTCCTGGCAAGGATGTCGATGTGTATCGCGGCCGGGATGAAGCTTTAACCCCGGCCACGGATCCCACTAACTTTATTTTTAATGAAGGTACGATTGCGCGTTTAGGCGCTTCATTAACCCGGATTAACAACCCCAATGAAGATATCGTTGACGTCGCCCGCTATCGCATGAACCGCGGGCTCTCAAATCTTTATGCCATCATGCGTAGTGGCCGTTCAGCGGCTCAGGTCAATCCCAATCGAAAAGCTGCTGATGCGATGAGCTTGAGCTATGTCCCGGGCGGCAATGCCGACACCAGTCGCCCCCATGAATTCATGGCCTATGCCGTGGCAAGTACTTCAGGAACCAGAAAAACGCCGGCAGGTATTACTCTGGACTTACGTCCCAATCAGAAAAAACATGTCACACAATTGATGATTGATCAGCTCGGCGTTGATCAAGCCTGGGCTGAGAAACGCATTCAAGCCAAACGCATTGAAATAGCCGACTTAGCTGCACTCCCCTGGCTTAAAGCTCTCATGGACGAAAAAACCGTTCGTTCGTTCTCACAATTAATTCTAAAAGACATGAACCCGCAATTCGTCAGTCGCGGCGAACGTTTGCTCATTCATTTAGGTGATCTCCGCAATAATGCCGCAGCATGGAAACAAGGACATGTCGACTTCAGAAACTTCGGCACGAATAATTCGCGTTTTCATGTTTGGAGTGAACATAATGCTTCGGTCACAGATAGTACTGACAGTGCCATGTACGCGATTTACCCACATGACAAGCAAGCTCCTTTAGATCAATTATTAAAAACCTTCCATCACCCAGAAGACTTTGATGTCTATGACTCCCACGCCTTTCCTGCAGCAGCATCGGCTAAATGTGGTCCGATAACAAACCCACCGTGGAAGGATGTCTCGTGCACTAATATCAAACTTAACGTGGATGGGGTTGGAAAGATTGATTATCAGATTGCACACCCTACCAAAATACAAATGATTGGATCCGTTGGCCATGCCCCTTGGACCTGGGTCAACCGACCGGACATCTCCTCACAAGGTATGGAAGAAAACGAAGGCGATTGGATTTTAGTTCCACTAAAAAACAAGCAAGGAACTTTAGTCATGCGTATTGGCTTACTGAATACAAGCCTATCGGGAGATTTGAATGCAGCCAAAACAGCCTTTAGCCGAGTCCCTGCCTTCTTAAGCGGTGTCCACCAGGCCACACGCAGGCGCGTCAGCGGTAATAAGTCGTTAAAAGGCCATAGTTTTAAGTTCAGGAAAGTATTTGATACGAAATAAAACGACTTAAGCTAAATACGTTGCCAGCGCACCAGTAGCACTGGCAAAAAGAATATGGTCGCAAAATATGCTAGGAACACCGCCAAGCCAACCAGCGCACCGAAACTTTGTGTCACCGGCATCGCGAATAAGAGTGCCGTTGCAAAACCAACGATGGTTGTGAGTGAGGCTCCAAAGATATGACCGCCCATAGAACCCAACACCCTTTGCATGGCCTCCAGTTTATTAGCAGAAAGCTTATACTCTTCGTCAAAGCGCTCCATAATATGAATGGGGTAATCAACCCCTAAGCCCACCACGACCATCCCCAATGTTGTGTTCAACGGATTGAGTTTGATGCCACAAAGAACCATGATGCCAAGACTCATCCCCGTCGCAAATAATAAAGGAATCACTGCCAAAAGCGCAGTCTGCCAACGTCTCCAAAAGATGAGCAATACCAAAAAATTTAAGGCCAAACTGATTAAAAAGGACTGCGCCATATCTGTCATATAATATGTTTGTTCAAGATGAGTTGCCATCTGGCCGCCACCAACGCGAATTTTAATTCCAGGAAGCTTATCTAATTCAATCCTGCTAATCTCACGCCACAAGCCATCATAAACATCTTGAACCACCCGGCTATCAGAACTTTTAATATGAAACTTCATCACTAGAGCTTGATAATGGTCTCCAGCTTTATAAATTAAATGTTCGCCAACTTCGCCAAAGTTTTCATCCAAGACATAGTTAGCCGTGCGAGTATCTCGCAACACTTTATCAAACAACACCCCCAGCTGACTGGAGTCATCTACACGAACTTTTAGCTTAGCAAATAACTCATTGATAGATTCTACATTGGCTTGTTTAAAAATCTTCTCAATATCTGGATAACGCGTCATTGCCTGCTCGAGAGCTTTCATTTTAAATAAAAGTTGGGGGTTTTCAACTTGGCCTTCAAAGAGAATATACCCAACTTCACTTTTACCAAAATATTCGGTTTCTTTGGCATCCGCAATATAGGTAGGCACATCAGGGCTTAAAAAAATCCGTCGACCAAACTCAGCTTCAACACCCAAACCCAATGCGACAAAAATCAGCAATAACAAACTACCATAACCTAAAAGCCGTCCTGGATGCTTCGCCATAGCGTAAGCAGCCCAGCGCGGAAGTAAATTAAGTGCTACATCTAAGCCAGCAGACTCTTTAGATGGAGCCGACTCAGTCGCATGTCCGTCTTGACCCAACAATACCCAGCGCAAACTCGCTTCAGCCAGCAGCGTCAGTATAAACACACTCGTCATCGCTATACAGACTGCCAAGAAAAAGGCGGCTACCGCCGGCATATTGCTAATCAAGGCCCCACATAAAAAGGCCATAAAGGTCGTAAAAGTCGTCAGTAGAATCCCTGTACCCGTAGCCTCATAAGTATTTTGCAAAGCGGCCTGCAAGTCATGGCCAGCCGCGCGTTCTTCAGCTAAACGACGCCCAAACACCACCAAGTCATCAACACCCGTCCCTAATAAAATGGGTAAAACAATCAAATGGAGAAAAGATATTTCTATCCCGATTAAAGCCATTGCTCCAAAAGTCCAAATACAAGCTGTCACTAAAACGATGGCTGAAATATAGAGCTCTCGTGGTGAACGAAAGACCGCCCACAATAATAAAACGTCTACTAAGCTAAGCAGCAAAACCATCCAAATAATATTCTGGTTTGCCTTCCTATCAACGTCATAACTTAAAAGCTCGGAGGAATAGAGATAACTCTTTAAATCAGGGTGAGTCATTTCATCGAGCAGCTTGCGGATCTCCGCAAACACTTGGCGCTTTTCTTGCTTTGAATAGCCTACATCTAATTGAATGAAGGTCTTAATCGCTTTAACATAAGGAATACTATACTCGCGTTTCTCACGACCGCCGGCCAAAGCTGGCGCTGCATAAGCACTGGCAACCACTCGAAACTTCTCATAAAAATCGATCGCTTGAGGATGCGATAAATAATGACGGCTCACCCGCTCTAAATCTTTGATCGTGTTTGATCCTGACAAGCCTAATAAGGCATCTGCAATGGGCGTATAATCATGGGTCTCTAATAAAGTTTTCTGCTTCACACGCCTAAGACCCGCATCAATCCCCTCAATCAAAGTTTGATTGCTGAGTTGATACTTATCTCTAATAGTTTGAAGTATTTTAAACTGCTCATGCAACAACCTTGGCTCAAAGAGACTGAGGCCATTCTGAGCTTCAAAAATAATCACCCCACCCCGGCCCATATTGAATTTTTCTTCGATGGTGTCGATGAGTTCTCTGGATTTATACCGATGGAAATCTTTGATATATGTGCCACGCTGTATCCAGCCTAAGCACACTGTAAAAAACACCGTCACTACAGCCAGCAACAGCAATACCTGGCGCGCGTGGCCTATTAACCACAAGGCTAAGCTCCGCCAAACAGACGCCATGGATTTACTTGTCATGAATCTATAAAATACTGGAGATCTGAGTGAATGAAAAGTTCTTTTCAAAAGAAAAGCCCTGCCTCAATGAAGCGGCAGGGCTTTCTATTCATCATAGCCAAACAGTCTATTGCGGTATGGGATTATTCCCTGGGTTACAGCCTGGAGTCGCATCTGAACCGGATGTCACCTCACCATTAAAAGTACACTCACCGGTGACACTCCAAGTAGCCCCATGAATATGTATCGTACCACCATTAAAGGTCGCATCACCGCTCGAGCTCACGCCACCTTTTAGATTCATTCTGCCTTCAGCCGTTACACTGATATTGGCAGCATTGACACTTGAAAGTGCATTTAAGTCGACCTTGTAAGTCGAACTCAGAGTCACATCACCACCTGTGGCC
>JAJFLM010000264.1 GCA_021772655.1 Deltaproteobacteria bacterium | reverse complement strand
TATAATTAATGAACCTGTTCATCATCAGTTTAGTAAAGATATCCTTGCAAAGTATTATTTGCAATATGGCCAGGCATTGGAACTAAATAATAGAGTAGAAGATGCTATGGTTGTTGCTCGTATGGGTGTTGATCTTTTTGGCCCTGATGAATTTACTCAAGATCGTGTTAACCTGCTTAGAATCTTAGGTATGATGTATGTTCGTAGATTGCATAATTTAGATACGGGTGAAGAGATAATTTTAGAATCATTATCTGTTGCTATGTCTTTAGGAGATAGAAAGCTTATTGCAGGTGCGCATGCAGGGTTAGTATTTATTTCTGGTCAAAGAAATGATTATGGAGCAGCTCTTGAACATGGTCGAAAGGCCATTGAGATGCTGAAGGATACAAATGAATATAAAAAGCAGGTTTATTTATTAAATAATGTTGGGGCGGCATTATATTATTTGGGAATGTATGACGAAGCTATCCGTTATTATGAAGAAGCTTTAGAATTAAGTTTGAGTAAGTATGGCGGTATTCTAAAAGAAGCTATTACAGCAAATATAGGTGGAGCAAAGAGATTACAAGGAGATTTTAAGAGTGCTGAGGAGTATCTGGGTCGAGCTGTTGATTGGCTGAATCAGAAGCCGGTTGAATTTTTCTTAGGTCTTTCAAATTTATATAGAGCATTGAACGCAATAGATGCCGGTAATCTTGTTCTGGCCCGAGAGAGTATTGCGGAAACGAGATATACTGCAGAGCATCTTAAAGACCATAAGTTAACAGCTGCTGCGCATATGGTGGATGCAAAAATTGAAATCCGCCAAGGTAATGCAGAAATGGCTCTTTCTCATGCAAGTGATGCTTATACTGCACTTGTTGATATGGGCATGGATCTTGAAGAGTTTGATTTGGAAGTATTGTATACTTATGCTCAGGCACTACGATTAAATGATAGGTTTTATGAGGCATGGCAAATTATTATCAAAGCTCAGGAACTTTTAGATCAAAGGGGGTCAGATATAAGTGATGATTCCTATAGAAGTAGTTATTTAAAGGCTGGTATCAATGCGGAGATTAGTCAGTTGAGAGAAGCATTGCAGTATGAAAATGCATCTTCTGATAGAAATGAATCACTTAATAAGATTGTTAAAGAAGTACTTACATTTAGAGCTATTGAGACAGAACAATTGCCTGATGATATACGTGAGTTTGCATCTAGTCCAAGTGGACAGGTAAGTCAGTCCTTGCCTGCGGGAGACTCATCAATTAGTGGTGTTATCTTAGACAGGCCGATGGTTTCGGTTTTGAGTGATGTTTTAACGAAGCGTATCAGCGTTGCAAGGAATACTGGACCTATTAAACAGGTGTGGGCTGAGAATGTTGAATGGTTACCATATTTCCAAGGTGAGCGCCCGTCTGGTTATTTAGAATTTGATATAGTTTCTGAGAAGAGTGTTTTTACAATGGGGGTCTTGCGTTTATTCGGTATCTTGCCGCATGCAAAGGTGAGATATCATGATGACATTCTATATAGTGGTGGTGTTGTTAGAATTCAGATGCGTTTTGATGAAGCCTATTCACCAAAATTTACGAGAAAAGAGTTTGGAAATCTGGAATTTATAATAGCACCAACTCAGGATGGAAGGACGGTTCTTGCACTAAAAATGCAGAACCGAGCCTTTACCATGAATCCTGATATTTTCTTAAGGGCCTTCGTAGATTCAACTACACAACCTAACGGCTAAAGAGATTACGCTGAGGTGCTAAATTATTTCGATTAGTTCGAACAGCATCAATATTGCGATTGGTTTGTGTAGTATCAATGTTTCGATTAGAGAATTGATTCATATCAATCTTTGTAAAGCTTCTGCTAGATCTATTCCATGTATATCCGCTATTTCCAAAAAATATTGGAACGCTACCATTTCTAAGTGTCATTTGCTGACCATTAATAGTTAGAACGTTTGAGTCTGAGTTCCAATAGACATTAGATGAGGCGTTGTTATTTCGAATAGTGTAGATGCGGTTACCTAGTTGGTTATTATCTAGAGCTGAAAAGCTTGGATCAGCCATTGCTGCGTATGTAGCACTTGATAAAAGCATGACTAATAGGGTTGGTAATATAATTGTTACTTTCTTCATAATTTTCTCCCCCGCTTAATTACGGTTACGGGCCTTATGAAGAAGCAATCAGCATGCCAATTTTCGATAAATTTGATTAGAGTCCGTTAAAGTTAGCTGTTCCCCTTAACATATTGATTTATATCATTTTTATTTTATCTTGGTTCTCTTTTTCATAGCTTGGATAGATTTATTCACATCTATAAATTTAATATATTATCAATATGATAAGAAATAGTGTCATAAAAATATGCCTATTTATTAGTCATTTAGTAGGTTTGTACCCACTAAAAAGGCTTGGTGACACCTGTTTGCCAGTTTAATTGGCATGCTTTAGTCTGTGGATAAGTTGTTAGTAATTTGTTGAAAATGTGTGTTGATTGAGTGGAAAAGGGCCCATTTATCCACAGTTATTCTAAAAAAGCTTTAAGAACAGCTTGTTACTGAGACTTCTGCAGGCGTTTATTGCAGCTATGTTGTGGTCTGCTGACCTCAATACGGTGACGAAAGTCTTCAGTTATTCGTTAAATATTAAAAATATTAGAAGATTAGGGGTGTAACATCGAAAGATATATTCAGTGCCCTTATTTGTGCTGATAAACTGTAATGACATCTTACTCCTATATATTTAGTACAGTTAGCTGCTTGGGCCGCT
This sequence comes from Deltaproteobacteria bacterium, assembly GCA_021772655.1. GTDB lineage: Bacteria > UBA10199 > UBA10199 > 2-02-FULL-50-16 > JAJFLM01 > JAJFLM01. The sequence continues at coordinate 2,704 of JAJFLM010000264.1, read as the reverse complement.
AAAAAAACCATCTCTGTAGCAATTCTACTAATTACCTATTAGTCAGCAACGTTTTCATTGAATCAATCGATAATCATTGTGAGCAAAAGGGCGAACTTTTTAGAAAATCACTATGGAGGTGCGTCCTGATGTCAGATTTAATCATTCTGCGTTCTTCGTCACACGCAGGGCCCAAGCCTAGTAAGGCAACTGATAAGCAAACTGAGAGTTCTTCCCGTCAACTGTTAGCTAAATCCGATGATTCACCCAATCTTCTACCTGGCGATGGTTTCTATTTAAGTGCAGATAGTGGCTTAGCTAAATTAGAATCTCAGCTCGGAATCATGTCGGGTTTTGAAGGTGGTAAGGCCGTCAAGCTCGGTGACCGATTTCATATGCGTATGGGCGCAGAACTTTATATGTGGACGCCGCTCAATAAGGCTTCTCAGGTTGAAACTATGAGTGGTGATGAGTTCTATGCTCGCTATTCAAGCACTCAGACCGTTCAAGACTTACAGTTTGCTGGGGTAGGTGCAGGTGATACTGAGGTATCAAATATTTTGTCTCACGGTTTAGGCCTTGGGTATATGATGCGTTTTCGTTACTACCCCTTTGAGATACCTCTCGGAGTTGGCATCAACGCTGGTTTTGGTGGTTTTTTTAGATATGGTTCCGACCAAGTTAAAACAACACTGACTGAAGGTGGAGATAACCCCAGTCCTCAGGCACATACGCTAACATTTCCCAAAGGAGAGAATTTTTTTCATCAGGTGCTTGGACTTGGTGTGGACTATACGGTGCTTCACAATAAAAAATTAAATATGTTGTTTTCTGTTGATGGTAACATTGTTGGTTCAGAGGGTAGTGATACCCCAGGCTGGCAAGGGCAGGCTAGTTTGGTGTTTTTGTTGCCAGAGAATGAGTGAGTGGCTTTTCACAGGTTTCCTGCTTAAATATCGCCTAATGTGAGCTAATTCTGAGCGATTTGTTTCACATTGCAATCACCCAAACAATCCCCTATACGACCGTCCATGTCCAATAAGACTGATGCGCCGCAGGCGATTACTATCTCTAAAACCCCGCCGGGGCTTGTGCTGGAGTGGAAAGATGGGTTTAGACAGACGGTTCCCTTTATTATTTTACGTAAAGAATGCCCTTGTGCCGAGTGCCGTGGAGAGCTGACACCATTGGATGATCCGAGCATGTTACCCGTGGCCAAGCCTTTAGGGCCTAATGCGGCCGTGTGTCGCCAGATGTATAAGGTAGGGGGATATGCGGTCGGTTTGAAATGGGGTGATGGGCATAATGCCGGTATCTACAGTTGGGAATATCTTCGGGCCTTAGCCGAAGCCATAGCCTTGGAACAAGCCGATGAAAACGCCATTCAACATTAGTACCGAAATTAATGTGCGCTTTTCTGATACGGACGCGATGGGGCACGTGAATAATGCACGGTTTTTTTCTTATATGGAACAAGGACGCGTTGCCTATATTCAAAAGTTGATGCCTGAGGTGTCTTTAAATGATTCCACGAAAGCCTTCCCGTTTATCTTAGCCGATATTCAATGTGCTTTTTTATCGCCCGCTTTTTGTGGTGAAACGCTGATAGTTTCTTTAGGAGTTACTCATATAGGAACGAAGAGTTTTGCTTTTGAGTATTTGATTCAAGATAAGGCTTCAGGGCGCGATGTGGCAAAGGGCAAGAGTGTGCAGGTGATGTATGATTACAACGCGGATGCTACTTTTGTGATGCCTCAGGAATTAAAGGATCAAGTGGCGGCGCTAGAAGGGTGCTCTTTTGAGTCGTGATGCTGCGTGCTCAGGAGTATACGAGAAAAAGTCCGCCGGATAAATTTTTTCGCAACTTCTGTTTTCAGGTGACGATTTAGGCAACATGGGTTTGGGTTTAAGCGCTACAAGTTTATCTTCTACATTATTGGCGAGCAGTACGGCAGGTACTTTCATGGAGCTGCGGCAGTCGACTGTTGGCCTAAGTACGTCTTATCCTATCGTGGATCGATCAGTCGTTCTGCGGGCCTTTCAGGCCTATAATAGCCGCTTAGCTGCCGATGTTTTAGAAGTTCCTGCTCACGGAAATGAGTTGGTTCAAACCTCATTGGATAGTACGGCTTCGAGTAAGATGCTGGGCGCTGTGCGGCAAGCGCAAGATCGGGTGGGCGCACATTATGCTAATACCCATTCAAATAGTTATCCAGCGGCACGTATCTCGACATACAATTATGATCGAGCCCATGAGATTGCTTTAGAATTTGTAGGGGCTCAGCCGCGACATACAGCTGTGTTTGTCGGCACTGGCGCCACCGGGGCTTTAAACCGGGTCGCACGCACTCTCTTTAGCAATGGAGAAGGTGAGGATGGTCGCGATACCGTTATTTATAGTGGTCGCGAGCACCATGCCAATCAGTTGCCCTGGCAAAAACATGCCCGCACTGCAAAGGGTATTGCCGTTGATCCTTTAACCGGACGTTTGCCTTTTGATGTTGTGGCACAGCAAGCCCATGCGGTGGGTAAACAGCTACAATTACTGGCTATCAATGGTGTTTCTAATGTCACAGGTGTCGTTGAAAATCAACTCGCTGAGTTTGCAAATCTGGCTCATACTTATGGGGCCTTGCTATTAGTCGATTATGCCCAAGGCTTGGCCCATCATCCGATTGATATGAGTATCGGTATCGATATCCTCGTGGCTTCGGGACACAAAGTT
>JAJFLM010000263.1 GCA_021772655.1 Deltaproteobacteria bacterium | reverse complement strand
TTCAAGGATTTCTTGAAAAACACGCTTGGCAGGTGCTGGGGGTACAACCCAGTCCGATTAAAGGTCCTAAAGGCAACCAGGAATACGTGATGGTTGCTAGAAAAGCGACCGTTGACCCCGTGTGAGCACGATGCTAGGTTGCGCACCTTTATGGCCCAACGTGCGCTCTTACTCATAAGTCTCTGTTGTCTCGCATTGTTAAGTCCGGCATGCGTCAAGCGAAGTCCTAAAACGGCGGTGGACGCTGATCAATCGCATAGCGGCTTAAGAGAATATTTATATAGTAAGCTCAAAGTTTATCAGGGTGATACCAAGGAAGCATTGAAGTCTCTGCAGGTGGCACTTAAAGACGATCCAGGCAATCTCCATATTCAAATTCAAATTGCAGCGATTCACGCCGAACAGGGTAAGATTGATCAGGCCTTGCAAGAAGCCCAGGCGGTGCTGGCTAAAGATGCCAAATACCCTGCGGCACTGCTCTTAGCCGGGAAAATCTTAGGGACCCAGGGGAATATTAAACAGGCTTCGGTTTATTTTAACCGCTTACTCAAAAAGAATCCGCGGCGTACCGATGTACGGCTGATGTTGGCCGAGATGTATGTAGCGCAGAAAGATTTTTCAGGGGCTTTGCTCGAACTAAAAGTAGCGCAGCGTTATGATCCTGATTTTGTTGGGACTTATTTTTTAGAGGGCCTCATTTATACGGTGCACTTAAAGGATTATGCACGTGCTATTCCAGTGTATCGTAAAGTCATTGAATACGAGCCTCACAATGTTCAAGTGCTTTCTACTTTGGCTGAACTTTATTTAAAGCAGAAACAAGACAAGAAAAGTATTGAGGTCTTGCGTTTATTGGAGAAGACTGCTCCCTCAAATATTGCGGTTCGCTTAAAAATTGCGTTGATTCATTATCAAGCCAAGCGTTTCGAGAAAGCAGCTGCCGAGTTTGCGAGTATTCAAAAAGATCACCCTGAGCTCGACAAGATTACTTATTATTTAGGGGTGATCTACGAAAATACTAAAAGATACGACCAAGCGCTGAACGAATTTAAGAAGGTGGAAAATAAATCATCTTATTATCGTGATGCCCAACTGCATCAAGCTTTGATTTACAGTAAGCAGGGTAAAATAGATCGCGCGATTGCTGTGCTGCAGCAAGCCTTGAAGAAGCGTAGTAAAGAAACCGCGTTTTATGAATATCTCGTAGAACTTTATCGCCAAGAGAATCGCTTGGATCAAGCCGTGGATGTCTTGAAGACAGCGGTTAAAAAGACGGGGCAAAAAGAGAAATTTTATTATTCTTTAGGAGTCGTTTACGACCGTTTAAATGATTTTGATAAAGCGATTGATGCCATGAAGAAGGTCTTAGACGTCAATCCCGATAATCCTAATGCGCTTAACTTTATTGGCTATTTATATGCTGAGCAGGGCCTGCATTTGGAAGATGCCTTAGAAAAAGTTTCTCATGCGCTGACGCTCAAACCTGAAGATGGCTATATCACGGATAGTCTTGGCTGGATTTATTTCAAGATGGGAGACTATAAGAAAGCCGTTTTCTATTTAAAGCGAGCCAATCAGTTGGTGAAAAGAGAGCCGGCTATCATGGAACATTTAGCAGATGTCTATGTGAAACTGGGTAAGTTGAAGTCGGCGCGTTCTTTGTATCAACAGGCACTGCAACGTTATCAAGCACATCCCGAGTTAAAAAATGATGAACCTACAATTCAGAAACTGAAAGAAAAAATTGAGAGTACACTTGTTCCATAGGCTACGTGCTTTCACGTATGGAGTGCTACTATTGAGCAGTCTTGGCTTGGTTGCGTCTTGTGCTGGCACAGGTTTTTCAAAGCGCCCTCGTCATTCACCTCAAGCCCAGCAGTTGGCCAGTGTGTGGTACCCAAAATTGCAAAGTCGATTAGAAGCTATTTATAGTTTAAAAGGTGCGGCCAAATTACGCTTGAATCGAGGGATATTCTCGCGTGCTGTGGAGCAAGCGATTGCGGTGGAGCGACCAGAACGTCTGCGGATTGATAATTATTCGGTGATGGGTGAACTGATTTTAAGCCTGCGCTATGAGCAAGGTCAGCTTCATCTCAGCGGGGCTCGTTTGCCTGAAGAAAAAACTTGGTTGGACCCCGAGGCTTTTTTGTCGGAGCGCTTAGGCTTGCAGTTGACGATGAATGATTTGATCGACTTTTTGCTGGGAGGTTTTGCATTGGAAGCCCCCGAGGCTTATCTTGGTTCCCAACAAGGAAATAAGGTTATCTTGTATGGTGAAGTCAGTCGGATTGAGCTTGATACGGTGACTTCGCAAGTGCTTCGCGTGATAGGCCGAGGACAACAGCGAAGCTCCTATGAGGTCCGTTATCAAGATTATCGTGAGGTTGATGGACTCATGTTCCCTCATGCCATTGAGGTGCGGCTTAAGAACCCCAACATGGGTTTGAATATTGAATATCAAAACCTAGTCTTGAATGCTGAGATAGCAGATGCTAGGTTCGCGCCGACGGCGGCAGAAACAGAGTGATATCTTTAAATAAAAGTATTCGGTTTATTCTTGGCTTGATGATCCTTTTGGGTGGGCTGACAAGTTGCCGGGTGGATGTGCCACGTGATCCACGGGTCTTGACCATGCATCTCTCTGCTGAGCCTGACACCTTAAATCCAATTACGTCGACAGATGTTTATGCTTCGCAAATCAATAACTATTTGTTCGATAATTTAGTTAAACGCAATAATGAGACTTTGGCCTTTGAACCCCAGTTGGCTGAACGTTGGACTGTTTCGGGGGATAAAAGAACCTTCACTTTTTATTTGAGGCCGGGCATCAACTGGCATGACGGCACTGCGTTGACCGTTGATGACATTATCTATTCCTTTGAGCGGATCATGGACCCTAAAGTGGCTGCACCCAATTTAAGAGGTTATTACCAGCAGATTGAAAGCGTCCGTAAAGTAAAGTCTGGCGTGGTTGAATTTCAATTTAAGCAGCCTTATTTTATGGCGCTTAATTTTGCAGGGGGGATTCCCATTGTTCCTAAGCATCTCTACGAGCATGAAGAAAACTTTAATCAGGCCGCTCAAGGGCGGGCACCGATTGGCAATGGACCCTATCGTTTTGTGAGTTGGAAAACGGGGCGTGGTATTTCATTAGCACGCAATCCTGATTATTGGGGGAAGCTGCCGGCGATTGAGTTTATTGAGTATAAAATTGTGGGTGAAGCCGCGATTGCTTTACAGGCCTTGAAAAAAGGACTGTTGGATATGGCGGGTTTGCGACCCATTCAATGGGTACGTCAAACGGATTCCAAAAAATTTAATCAACGCTTTAAGAAATATAAATATTATACGCCGGGCTATAGTTTTATTGGTTGGAATATGAAGCGTCCGTATTTTAATGATCCGCAAGTGCGGCGTGCGCTGACCCAGTTGTTGGATCGTAAAAGTATTCTGAAAACCTTAAGTTTTAATTTGGGCAAGGTGGTGACGGGACCCTTTTATACCGAAGGGCTCGATTATAACCGCAAGGTCAGTCCCTGGCCTTATAACCCGACTGAAGCCAAGCGCTTATTAACCGGAGCCGGTTGGCAAGATAGCGATGGCGATGGTGTGCGGGAACGTGATGGCGTGAAGTTTGCTTTTGAGTTTTTGATCCCTTCCGGGCGACGTTTTACGGAGCAGTTAGCGACTATTCTGAAGGAAGATTTTCGCCGTGCGGGGATTGAGGTGACAATCCGTAAATTAGAATGGGCATTGTTTACTCAGAAGCTAGGCGACCGAAGTTTTGATGCGGTTAGCCTAGGTTGGTCTTTTGGTTTTGAACAAGACCCTTATCAGGTCTGGCATGGGTCGCAGGCCAAACAAGGCTCTAATTTTGTCGGGTATCAAGATGCCGATTCTGATCGTTGGATAGAAGCAGGGCGGACGACCTATGATCCCAAACAGCGCGCCGCACTCAATCATAAATTACATCAGCGTATTCATGAGCTGCAGCCCTACACCTTTTTATTTGCATCGCCAGCGCTTGTTGCGGTGGATCGGCGCTTTGAGAATGTTAAAGTTTATCCGGTGGGGCTTGATCCAAAAGAATGGCGCCTGGCGCCCGTTATGGAAGGTGCCCCGTGACGGTTTATTTATTGCGACGACTCTTGCTGCTGATCCCGACTTTTTTTGGTATTACGCTGATTACTTTTTTTATTATTCAGATGGCGCCGGGATCTCCTGTTTCGTTGAAAGTATTAGGGCCTGCGGGAGTGAAGGCTGAGAATATTTCTCCTGAAATTATTGCGCAAACACAAAAGCTCTATGGTTTAGATAAGCCTATCCATGAACAATATTTTTCGTGGTTGGGTCGTTTGGTCCAATTAGATTTTGGCACTTCATTCAAAGATAGTCGCCCCGTACTTGATAAACTTAAAGAAGCTGTGCCCATCACTTTGTTGCTTAACTTGCTGGCCATTGTATTGATTTATTTAATTGCTTTTCCTTTAGGGATTTATGCTGCGGTCAATCCCCATGGTTGGTGGGATTGCGGCATGACCTTTATACTGTTTGTCTTGTATTCGATGCCTAGTTTTTGGGTGGCCATGATTTTAATTAGTTATTTATCAGGTGGCGAATATTTTGATTTGTTTCCTTTGGGTGGTTTGTTGTCTGATGGTGCTGAGAAACTTTCTTGGTGGCGCCAGGCCAGTAACTTTACGTGGCATCTCGTGTTGCCGGTTATTGTGATGACTTATGGTGGCTTGGCTTTCTTATCGCGCTTTGCACGGGCGCAAATGTTAGAGGTCATCAAACAAGATTATATCCGCACAGCTCATGCGAAAGGTTTGAAGGCACGTACCGTGATCCTCAAACATGCCTTGCGGAATGCGTTGATTCCATTGTTAACTTTAATGAGTACTTTGTTGCCTTCGCTTATCGGCGGTAGTGTGATTATTGAGCAGATTTTTAATATTCCTGGGATGGGTAAGCTAGGGTTTGAAGCGGTCTTGTCTCGAGATTATCCCACCGTGATGGCTATTGCTAGTTTGAGCGCTTTTCTCACTTTAATCAGTATTTTGGTTACTGATATTCTTTATGTGTTTGTGGATCCGCGGATTAGTTTTGACTCGCAGGAGGCAAAATAATGCGTGGGCAATCCTTTTGGTCCCAGGTCTGGCAGCGCTTTAAGCAAGATCGCTTGGCGATGTTGGGGGCGCTTGTGCTGATAGGTATTTTTGTGTTGGCTATTTTTGCTCCGTGGTTGGCCCCACAGGATCCGAGCCATTATGATCTGGCAGCTGTATTGCAAGCCCCGAGTACTGGACATTGGATGGGAACGGATGATCAAGGGCGCGATGTGGCTAGTCGCTTGATTCATGGCTGCCGGATTTCTATTTCTGTTGGTTTTGTGGCGGTGGGGATCTATGTGCTGATGGGGATCTTGATTGGCGGTATGGCCGGTTATTTTGGCGGTTGGATTGATATTGTCATCAGTCGCTTCATCGAAGTGATTATTTGCTTTCCAGTGTTCTTCTTAATCTTGACGGTGTTAGCCTTTGTCGGCCCCTCTATTTATAATATTATGATTGTTATTGGCTTGACGAGTTGGACGGGTATTGCACGACTAGTGCGTGCTGAGTTCTTTAAGCGTCGTTCGCAGGATTATGTGCAAGCCATTCGTGTGGTAGGGGGTTCTACGGCCCGGGTGATGTGGCGCCATTTGCTGCCGAATAGTTTGGCACCGGTATTAGTGAGTGCGACTTTTGGTGTAGCGGGTGCGATTCTGATTGAATCGAGTTTATCTTTTTTAGGGTTTGGTGTGCAGCCGCCTACTCCAAGTTGGGGTGATTTATTATCGCAGTCACGTGATTATATGGACATTGCCTGGTGGCTCACCTTCTTTCCGGGCTTAGCTATCTTTACCACGATTACTGCTTTTAATTTAGTGGGTGAAGGGTTACGAGATGCTATTGATCCTAAGATGCGGGGAGTGAAATAGTTTCATGGAAAAAATGCTCTTAGAAGTGAAGCAGTTAGAAACCCACTTTTTAGGTCGGGACGAACCGATGCGCGCTGTGGATCAGGTGAGTTTTCATATTCGTGAAGGCGAAGTGCTGGGTCTTGTAGGTGAGTCAGGTTCCGGTAAATCGGTGAGTGCTTTGTCTATTCTTGGTTTGGTCGATGCTCCCGGAAAAGTCGTAGGTGGTGAGATTCTTTTTCATCGTGCCAATGGTGAGGTGGTTGATTGTGCACAAGCAGATCTAGAGACCTTACGTCAGATTCGTGGGAATGAAATTGCGATGATCTTCCAAGAGCCTATGACCAGTTTGAATCCGGTTTATACGATTGGTAATCAAATCGAAGAGGCTGTGTTGGTACATGGCCGTGTGACGAAGGCTGAGGTCAAGCGCCGTGTGCTTGAATCGCTTTCCCGTGTGCGGATTCCAGATCCAGCACGGATTGCCAACAGCTATCCTCATGAACTTTCGGGAGGGATGCGTCAGCGGGCCATGATTGCCATGGCCTTATCCTGTCGGCCACGTTTGTTATTGGTAGATGAGCCGACGACAGCCTTAGATGTGACCGTTCAAGCCCAGATTCTTCAATTGTTAGAAAACTTACGACAAGAATTGAACATGGCCATGTTGTTTATCACCCATGATTTAGGCGTGATGGCGCAAATTGCTGATCGTGTGGCTGTGATGAAGGAAGGGCATTTGGTGGAAGAGGCTGAAGTCAAAACTTTATTTGCTCACCCTCAACATGAATACACACAAATGTTATTGAGTGCGGTTCCGCGTTTTACAGGGGCCGTCCAAGGGGTGTCATCATGAGTGCGCCATTATTACAATTAGAAGACATCAAAAAATATTTTCCCGTGCGGGGTGGTTTATTATCGCGTGTGCAGGGGTATGTCAAAGCGGTGGATGGGGTTAGTTTTGCTTTGAATGCGGGCGAAACCTTAGGTTTGGTCGGTGAATCAGGTTGTGGTAAGACAACCGTGGGTCGTTTGATTGTGCGTTTGCTGGCCAGTGATGCGGGACGCATTTTGTTTCAAGGGCAAGAGATTCAAGCCTTACCCGACTCAGCCTTGCGTCCTTTGCGGGCCGATATGCAAATGATTTTTCAAGATCCTTATTCTTCATTGAATCCTAGAATGTCTGTTGGTGAAACCATTGCAGAACCTTTGGTGATTCATGGGCGGATTGGTCGCAGTGAAAAGCGCAAGCACGTTGGCGACTTGCTGGAGCGGGTGGGCTTGAGTGCGGAACATTATGGTCGCTTTCCCCATGAGTTTTCTGGGGGGCAACGTCAACGCATTGGTATTGCGCGCGCGATTGCTTTGTCGCCGCGTTTGATTGTAGCGGATGAAGCAGTCAGCGCCTTAGATGTTTCAATTGCTGCGCAGATTATCGAGCTGCTCAAAGATTTGCAGCAGGATTTAGGTATTGCGTTTTTATTTATCGCCCATGATTTACCCTTAGTGCAGAGCCTCAGCCATGAAGTGGCGGTGATGTATTTAGGGCGCATTGTAGAGCGCGGTTCGCGGGATGCTTTGATTAAGCCGATGCATCCTTATACGCAGGCTTTGATCGCAGCCGTGCCTATCCCGGATCCAGCACAACGGCAGCGTAAGCCTATTTTGGACGGTGAAGTACCGTCTCCACTGAACCCCCCCAAAGCCTGCCACTTTCATCCACGTTGTCCTTTTGCTACGGAACAATGTCGCCAAGAGACACCTGAATTGAAGGAGTGGCGTCCGGGTCATTGGGCAGCTTGCCATTTTGCGGATAAGGTGTTTGAAGGGACCCAGGTAAAAACACAGGAATTTAACAAGGAGTGATTATGTGTAGGTGGCAGCGGATTCTATCAATAGCTGTTGGGATGATTTTATTAGGTACAGCGTGTGTGAGTACTGGTCCGAATCCTAATAAAAAGAAGAAAACCCCCACGACGAACCGTTTAGGGTACGTCATGCCACGGTATAATTTTTCTTTGGATGCAGAGTTTAATCCACGGACGGCGCGTATTTTACCTGGGTATACGGGGCTAACCGTGGCGGCTGCCAATAAAGATTTTAGACCGCTACGCTTTCGTCCTGATAAAGATAAATGGCGCGTACGTGCACGCGGTGGCAAATGGCACCGCGCTCTTGTAGAAATGCAATATGAAGCTCCTGAAAGCTGGGCCCGGCTTCATCCTAAGGTTCAGCAAATCGTCAGTTATCCTGATACGGTTCCTCCTGGGTACACCCAAACCTTCAAGGTGTTTATTCCTGGTGAGCATGATTTAACAGGCTTTCTTGCCATTGAGTTTTATAGCGGTGTGCTCCAGAAAAAATTTACCTTTACCCGCTATTAAACTCATTGCTGAGACATTCCGTGATGGACGGCTTACTTAAAGGTAACAGAGGTCTTAGCAATGCCGTATTTCTTCATACGATAGGCTAATTGTCTTGGACTAATCCCTAGGCTTTGGGCGGCTAAGGTTTGCACACCCCCTGAAGATTCTAAGGCGCGTACTACTTCTTCGCGTTCTAGTTCTTGTAAGGTGGGTCGCGCAGGTTGATGGGCTATTGTTGGTTCGGTTGTTTCTATAGCTTCTTCTGAAGCGGTCACACGTGTGCGTGGTAAGCTGATATCTTTAGCGGCGATTAAGCGGTCGGGTGCTAATACTATTAAGCGTTCAATAAAGTTTTCCAACTCACGAACATTTCCCGGCCAAGGATAGCTAGTCAGTTTGTGGATGGCATCACCTGAAAATACGACTTCTCGCCCATATTCCTGACTCAGTTTTTTAACAAAATGCATGACTAAAGAGGCGACATCTTCTAGGCGTTCTCTTAAGGCCGGCATGACAATGGGGACGACATTCAAACGATAATAAAGGTCTTCGCGAAAACGTCCGGCGGCTACCGCCGCTTCTAAGTTGCGATTAGTTGCGGCAATGATACGGACATCCACGGAAGTGGAACGGGTTCCCCCCACGCGTTCAAAAGTGCGTTCTTGCAAAAAGCGTAGGAGTTTCACCTGAGTCGAATGGGGGATGTCGCCGATTTCATCCAAAAAGAGGGTGCCGCCCGTGGCCTCTTCTAGATAGCCGTGCTTGCGTTCAACCGCTCCTGTAAAGGCGCCTTTCTCGTGACCAAAGAGTGCTGTTTCTAATAAAGTTTCGGGGAGAGCCGCACAAACAACTGTGACAAAGGGGCCCTCGCGTCGCGGGCTGACTTCGTGTAAAGCACGTGCCACCATGCCTTTACCCGTACCACTTTCCCCGCGAATGAGTACCGTCGCACCACCAGGGCCGGCTTGTTCAATGGTTTGCATGACTTCACGCATTACGGGGCTGCTGCCAATAAAGCCGGCAATGCGTTGCGGGTCATCCGTCGCGTTTGTAGGGGTGCTAGGACTACTTTGGTTGAAACGGACTTGTAATTCGTGGGCTTGCCCCATAAGCGCGGCGACAATGCGCAGAAAATTGATCGCATCTTCAAAGGCACCGACTTTGTCACGGTAGGATTGCTCCACCATAAAGGCGCCCGTGGTCCGTCCGCGCACTTTTGCAGGGACGCAAATAGCCCAGGTATTATCTTGAGCGGATAAAGAAGTTTTTTCGGAAGATTCTTCACGGACATCTGAAACCACTTGGGGGTAGCCGGTGCGGATAACATTTTCGACTACCTCACCTGACCAACGATAATGTGGATCGCGCTTGGGTTTGGCAGGAAAGCCTGAGGCAGCGACGATTTCAATCTTGCCGCTTTGTTGATTCCGGACGCCAAAGACGCCTCCTAAAATACCAAAGCGCTCGCGCAGTGTATTAAAGATTTCCAGCGAGACGCGATCGGCATCTGTCGTGGCGGAGATCAATTTACTGATTTCAGATAAAGCGGCTAAGCGTTCGGCCTGGCGGTGGACCCCTGGTGTTTCCATATATAGAGATGTGTAGTGATTCATGAGGGGCTCGTCAATGTCTAGACCGACAAAAATGCCTTTTTTTGTCGTAGAACTACAAAATTGTCGTTTATTTTAGTTGCTGTGATGCTCAGTCTTAAAATAAATTACTCTATAAGATACTGTAATCATTAATACTTTTAAAAATATGAGATATTGACTCAAGTTGGCACCGTCTTTGCTTAAGGGTAAGCCCATAGAGTGAAGACACGGGCGTCATTTGGAGCGCAGATTTGAGTCGGAATTTTAAGGAGGAATACCATGAAAAAGATTGAGGCTGTCGTAAAGCCCTTCAAATTGGATGAAGTTAAAGAGGCCCTCCAGGAACTGGGCATTCAAGGCATGACTGTGACGGAAGTCAAAGGTTTTGGTCGGCAAAAAGGTCATACCGAATTGTATCGCGGCGCAGAATATGTGGTCGATTTTTTACCAAAGGTAAAACTGGAAGTTGTGGTTAAAGAGGATGTCGCACAAGCGGCTGTTGAAGCCATTACTCAGTCAGCTAAAACAGGCAAAATCGGTGACGGTAAAATTTTCATATCGAGTTTAGATGAAATCATCCGGATTCGTACCGGTGAAACGGGTGATGATGCCGTTTAAAGCAGTTAACACGCACGCCTAACCAACCAAGAGTTGGACTCCATTTTGGAGTACTCTCCTTAAGACACGGGATTTCATGATCCCGTGTCTTGTAGGAGGGCCGGGTTAAATAAACAGATTAATTTTTGAGGCAGGGGTCATACCGGGGATAAACCCTGCTTAAGCATTAAGTGAAGAAGGAGAATCCAATGAGACGAATGAAACAGTGGGTCAGTACAACAATGCTGTCCTTATTAGCGCTTGGGGTGACTCTTGGACTCACCGAATCAGCGGCTTTTGCTGAAGAGGCTGCTGCGGCAGTGAGTCCTGGGGTATTTACCGCCAACAATTTATGGATCATGTTAGCAGGTTGTTTGGTGTTTATTATGCACTTAGGCTTTGCGACACTAGAGAGTGGTTTGACGCAGTCAAAGAATACGGTCAACATTCTGTTTAAGAATACTTTGATTCCTTGTATTGGTTTGCTCACTTATGCCCTGTGTGGTTTTGCCT
>JAJFLM010000262.1 GCA_021772655.1 Deltaproteobacteria bacterium | reverse complement strand
AGGAGACATCCCATGGCGAAGGAAAAATTTGAACGGAGTAAGCCGCACGTAAACGTCGGAACGATAGGTCACGTAGATCACGGAAAGACGACACTAACAGCAGCGATTACAAAGGTATTGGCTGATAGCGGTGCCGCGGATTTCAAGGCGTTTGATCAGATTGATAATGCGCCAGAAGAAAGAGAACGCGGGATTACGATTGCAACTTCGCATGTAGAATACGAGTCAGCAAATCGTCACTATGCACACGTGGATTGCCCGGGCCATGCAGATTACGTCAAAAACATGATCACCGGTGCGGCACAAATGGACGGAGCGATCTTAGTAGTCAGTGCTGCGGATGGTCCAATGCCACAAACCCGTGAGCACGTCTTGTTAGCGCGTCAGGTAAACGTACCGTCGATGGTTGTGTTCATGAACAAATGTGACATGGTCGATGATGAAGAGTTATTAGACTTAGTAGAATTAGAGGTTAGAGAATTATTATCAAAATATGATTTTCCTGGTGACGATGTTCCGATCATTAAAGGATCAGCGTTAAAAGCCTTAGAAGGTGATGCTGGCCCATTGGGAGCTGAGGCGATTGCTAAATTAGTAGAAGCCTTAGATACTTTTATTCCAGAACCACAACGTCCCTTAGACAAGAAGTTCTTAATGCCGGTTGAGGATGTGTTCTCAATTTCAGGACGTGGAACAGTAGCGACCGGGCGTATTGAGCAAGGGATAGTAAAGGTTGGCGAAGAGATTGAATTAGTCGGAATCAAAGATACAACGAAGACGACAGTTACGGGAGTAGAGATGTTCCGTAAGTTGCTTGATGAAGGTCAAGCAGGAGACAATGTTGGGATCTTACTCCGAGGAGTGAAGCGCGAAGATGTAGAGCGTGGGCAGGTATTATCAGCGCCAGGGAGCATCACGCCGCACAAGAAATTTAAAGCAGAGTTATATGTGTTGTCGAAAGAAGAAGGTGGACGTCACACCCCATTTTTTAATGGATACCGTCCACAGTTTTACTTTCGGACAACAGATGTGACAGGCAATGTCAGTTTACCAAAAGATGTAGAGATGGTGATGCCGGGAGATAACGTAACGGTGGATGTAGAGTTGATCACACCGATTGCGATGGATAAGGAATTACGATTCGCGATACGTGAAGGTGGCCGTACTGTAGGTGCGGGTGTTGTTACGGAAATTGTGGAGTAGCGAGCGGACGACCATCCCCTCTGCAGGGGAGTAGCTCAATTGGTAGAGCACCGGTCTCCAAAACCGGGGGTTGCAGGTTCAAGACCTGTCTCCCCTGCAGAGGGTATAGTTTAGAGAGAAACAATGGCATCGACACAAAAAATAGTAAATTTAGGGCTGATTTTCGCAGGGGCTGCTGTTTTTTTATTTTTAGAAAAGCTGACTGGCGCCATTTGGTCTTTGGTACGTTTGCCGCGCATGGTTGATTGGATTGCAACTCCGCAAGCTATCATTGCTTTTGCTATTGCGGCAGGAGCAGCTTTGATAGTGCGACGCAATCAAAAGTCGAATCAATTTTTAAATGAGGCTGTCACAGAACTTAGTAAGGTAACGTGGCCGCCCAATAAAGAGACTGTTGTCTCGACGGGGATATCCTGCGTTTTGGTGGCTATTTGTGCATTGATTTTATTTGCGTTTGATAGCTTGTGGGGAACCATTACACGAGGCCTGTTTGCGTCATAGGGAGTATGATCGATGAGTGACAACCATAAATGGTACGTCGTGCATACGTACTCAGGCTATGAGCAAAAAGCTAAGTTGGCTTTAGAAGAGCGGATTAAGTCTGGTGGGATGGATGATAAGTTTTCTGAAATCTTAGTGCCGTCTGAAAATGTTGTTGAGATTAAGAAGGGTGTTAAGAAGACCAGTAGTCGTAAGTTCTTTCCTGGCTATATGCTGGTGAAGATGGAGTTGAACGACTATACCTGGCATATGGTCAAGAACACCCCTAAGGTAACTGGTTTTGTTGGTTCTACGAAGACGCCACCAAGTATACCGGATGCCGAAGTTGAGAAGATTACCACTCAAATAAGTGAAGGAACCTTGAAGCCGAAGCTGAAGATATATTTTGAAAAAGGTGAGAGTATTCGTGTGATCGATGGGCCATTTACTAATTTTAATGGCATTGTTGATGATGTGAACCCTGATAAGGGCAAGGTAAAAGTATTAGTCAGTATTTTTGGTCGGTCCACTCCAGTGGAATTAGACTTTATGCAGTTGGAGAAGAACTAACATGGCAGCGCCTAAGAAAAAAATTATGAGCTATATCAAACTCCAATGCCCCGGTGGGCAGGCAAACCCCTCTCCACCAGTGGGCCCCGCGCTAGGTCAGCACGGTGTTAATATTATGGAGTTTTGTAAGGCTTTTAATGCAAAGACCCAAGATCAGCAGGGAATGATTTTTCCTGTGGTTATTACGGTCTATCAAGATCGCTCGTTTTCATTTGTTGTTAAGTCACCACCGGCCAGCGTGCTATTACTGAAAGCCCTTAAGCTTAAGAAGGGTTCTGGCGAACCCAATAAAAATAAAGTGGGTAAGGTGACACGTGCGCAATTAGAAGAAATTGCTAAGGTGAAAATGGCTGACTTAAATGCACGCGATATGGATGCAGCTGTTAATATTATTGCTGGTACAGCCCGTAGTATGGGAATTGAGGTAGCTTAAATCATGGCTCACAGAGGAAAAAAATATCAAGCGGCTATCGCTAAGGTAGACCGAGATAAAGGTTATAGCGTCGATGATGCATTGAAATTGGTTGCTGAAACTAAGGTAGCTAAATTTGATGAGACGGTCGATATTGCCATTGCTTTAGGCGTGGACTCTCGAAAGACTGACCAAATGGTGCGCGGTGCGGTTACTCTGCCACAAGGTTTGGGTAAAGAGATTCGTACGGTTGTCTTTGCAAAAGGCAAAGCTGAGAAACAAGCTAAGGAAGCTGGTAGTGACTTTGTTGGTGGTGAAGAGCTTGTAGAAAAAATTCTGACTGAAGGTTGGATGGATTTTGAAAGCGTCATTGCGACCCCTGATATGATGAGTCAGGTCAGTAAACTAGGTCGTGTTTTAGGTCCGCGTGGCCTGATGCCAAACCCTAAGACGGGTACCGTCACTACAGATGTCGCTAAAGCGGTTAAAGAAGCAAAGCAGGGTAAGGTTGAATATAAATTAGACAAAGCGGGCATTGTTCATGCAGCTATCGGCAAAGTAAGTTTTGGCCCTGAGCGCTTAGCGGAAAATTTAGGGGTGCTGATGGAAGCCTTGCGTCGTGCAAAGCCAGCTGCCGCTAAAGGTGTTTATGTAAAGAAGGTCACCGTCTCTACAACGATGGGGCCTGGTATTCAAATTGATCGGAATATTTTTTAGTAAGGATTGAGATATGAATCGCACGGAAAAACAAGAGTCAGTCGC
>JAJFLM010000261.1 GCA_021772655.1 Deltaproteobacteria bacterium | reverse complement strand
CCATGGGTTGAGGTGTGACTATCACCACACACAATTGTTTTACCCGGCAAAGTCAGCCCTAATTCAGGGCCAATAATATGGACCACCCCTTGGCGCTCACTATCCATCCCATAGAGGGACACGCCAAACTCAGCGCAATTCTTTTCGAGTGCATCAATTTGAGCCTGCGCCACCGGATCGGTAATCGCTCGTGAAGGGTCCGTCGGCACATTATGATCCATCGTCGCAAAAGTGAGATCAGGACGTCGGACCTTACGTCCATTGAGACGCAGCCCTTCAAAAGCTTGTGGACTTGTCACTTCATGAATGAGGTGTAAGTCGATGTAAATAATAGAGGTTCCGTCATCTAAGCGTGCGGCTTCGTGGCGTTCCCAAATCTTGTCAAAAAGTGTTTTAGCCATAGCCGGGTGTTTTAAGCCGTGGCTCATGATTTTGCAAGTCACTCAGACTCATTCACTCTTCAAGAGGATTATTTGAGATGGCGGTTAAGCCGTAGCGACAGCAGTACTTTTCAGCGACTTTGGCAGGGAAAGGCTGGCTAAATGCTTAATCGCACCCCCCAGAGTCTTGCCCCAAGTTGAGCGCTGATAACCAACTCCATAGCGCTCGCAGATTTCCTGCACTTGCCCTTTAATCTCGCGCAAGCGATTGGGAGGCAATTTAGGGAAGAGATGATGCTCAATTTGAGTGTCTAAACCACCGCAGAGAATACTCATCGGCAAAGGCACCTCATAATTATGCGCAGCTTCAGCTTGGGCCTTGTACCATTGGCCACGCCCCTGAGCTCTGAAGTCTTGATCGTAGTATTCTAAGTCTTCCCCAAAGTGCCCGGCATAAATTGTCGCGGCCGAATAGACATTACGCAAGACATCCGCACTGAGATTACCCGCCAGCACCTTCAACCATCCCGGGCCTGCGAGAGCTGGCCACAAGGCAAAATTATATAATGAATAAGGCACCGCCTTACGCAAGGTCTTCTGTAAAGCGCCGGCAACTGTTTTCAATTTTCTATTAGGAAGAACTTTTGCAAAATCTTCGCCGCGCTCACCGTGAATCACATCATTAAGACCGGTGACATAGGTTCCAATCACCCAAAGAAAAACCGGTGCCGTCCAAAAAAACTGAGCTACTTGAATCAAGTGATACGGCATCCAATTTACCTTTTCACTGGCACGCATCAGCCCGTAATTTAAATCTGGGTCGCGTCCAATCACGTTGGTATACTGATGATGGAGAATATTATGTTCGTGCTTCCAACTGGCTTCATCAACGGGTGATTTCCAATTGTGTTGATTGGAATAAAGATGCTCAGCACCCGCCAAACCATCCCAAGCGCCATGCAAGGCGGAATGGCCGATTTCAGTAGCATGCAATTGATGATGTACCGCCAACGTCATGACACCCGCCGACCAAGTAAAAGGATCTAAACTAAAATGGAGCAAGAGACGCCCAACCCACTCACACGTCCGAGCCACGTCTTCTACCTTCTTAATATAAGCTAAGTCTTTCTTTCCTAACTGACTTTGAACTTCTGCTTTGATCGCATCGAGTTCAGCGCCAAAGGCATCATATTTAGCCGCATCCCAGGTAGAAGTCGCTAAATCAACTTGCTTGGAGCGTTTACGTTTTACTTGTACTGCTTGAGCTTTAGAAGCCATTAGTTCAGTTCCTTATATTTTTTGGTGAACAGTTGTTTACTTAAACTACTATCCGCATATCATGTCAAGCCCTTATTTTTAATATTATCTAGACATTTAGGGCTAATTTAGCGATTTATGCCCATAAGATGGAAAAAACAAACGTTTCTAAAAAAGAGTCAGTCCGTTCAAGAAGTGCTCAAAAGGCGCAAACCCGGCGTACTTTGATTGATACCGCTCTGCACCTGAGTGCCGACCAGGGCTTTTCTGGCTTAAGCCTGCGAGAGATCACGCGTGAGGCGGGCGTCGCTCCAGCGACCTTTTATCGACATTTCCGTGATATGGATGAGCTTGGGCTGGTCTTAATTGACGAAGTCGGTCTCTCACTCCGTCAATTGATGCGGCAAGCACGCCAACGGGCTGTCGAAAATGGGAGTCTGACTGAAACTTCGGTGTTGGTATTCTTAGAGTACGTACAAAATCAGAGTAATTTGTTTCGACTCTTATTAGGCGAACGCTCTGGTAGTTCCTCTGCGTTCCGCAACGCCCTGCATGCTGAGATGAATCGTTTTATTGGCGAGTTGACTGAAGATTTAGAGCGCCAAGCCGCCGCTATGAAACGACCTTTAATAGATGCTGGGCTGACAGCTGAAGCCATTGTCGCCGTTGTATTTACGGTAGGGGCCGAAGCATTAGACTTACCCGCGCATCAACGCAAACAACTCGGCAAACGCTTGGTGCAAGAATTACGGATTATTCTGCGGGGCTCTGAAGCGCTGGCACAAGATGCCAACTAAGACTTTCATACTAGACGAAAATCAACCACTCAATTATTATTACCTGACTTCTTCGGGGATCGTCTAATGGCAGGACATATGACTCTGACTCATAGAATCTAGGTTCGACCCCTAGTCCCCGAGCATTAAATAACGCACCTCTTTAAAAGAGCTGTATATAATCTGAAAAAACGAAAATGCGGTTGCGTTGAAATCCTGTAATTTCATTTAATATTTTTTCTCTCATAAAAACACTCACAAGATCGTTCGCAGCTTTAGCTGAAAGCCCTGTAAATCTTTGTACATCTTTCACCGACAAATAAGGCTTCGAAAAAAGGCTATGTAATAATTCGACTGATTGTTTAGACCGTCTCCCCATTCGGGTCATACACACTTGCTCTAAACGAGACTTTAAATCAGTAATTTTTTTCAATGTATTCACAGCATTTTCTGCAGTCTGCACAATACCTGTCAGAAAAAACCGAACCCACTGCTTTAAATCATGCTTAGTACGAACAAAGGTCAAATTATCATAATAAAGAGTCTTATTTTTTTCGAAAAACTCTGACAAATACAAGAGTGGCTTTGCTAACAAACCATTAGATACTAAATATAATGTAATGAGTAACCGGCCCACTCTTCCATTACCATCTTGAAAAGGATGGATAGTTTCAAACTGATAGTGGGCAATAGCAATTTTTATTAAATGAGGTACGTTAATTTTGGAGTTATTTATAAAAAATTCTAAGTCGGATAGTAATTCTGGCAGCTCAACATGATCAGGAGGGATAAATACCGCATCTTTTAAAGTCGCGCCACCAATCCAATTTTGAGAAATCCTGAACTCGCCTGGTGATTTGCGCTCACCTCGAACACTAGAAAGTAGAATTTTATGAGTATTTTTTATAAGCCGATTTGAAAGTGGTAATTCCTTGAGTTGTTCAATGGCCCTATTCATTGCCACGACGTAATTAATAACCTCCTTACGGTCATCACGCTTTTCGGGCTTCACGTCGGCCTCTTCAATCAAAGCATCCTCAATATTTGTTTGAGTCCCTTCAATACGGCTAGACACAATAGCTTCTTTGTAAATGTGCATCATAATGAACATGTCAATATCTGGCACAAAGCGAGAAAAAGCGTTGAGCTCACCAAGTTTCAAAGATGCTTTTTCTAGTAGCTCATTAATAATTTCGTCGGTCCAATAGAAAGAGTGATTGATTTTCTCTGGCATAAAATACTGACCTTCATACCCTTCTTTATAGATACCTGACTTAAAATCCTGAATGTCCATATTTCACCTCCCAGCAAGACCTACTCATATTTATTTTAATAAGAATAAGTAAACTAATGATATGTATATATTACTTTTATATCTAAAAGTAAAATTAAATTAACTATACTTTACTTTTGGCTGATCGACAAAAACTTAATACTTTCAATGGTTTATGAAGATTTATGGAATGAGCTCCTATAATATATGCTTTTGATTCAATGACAGCCCAGAAAAAGGCATAAAACAGCAGGGTCAATATCTGAAGGTTGCTATACTAGGCTTTCACTAATACGCTAAGAAACAGTAGAA
>JAJFLM010000027.1 GCA_021772655.1 Deltaproteobacteria bacterium | reverse complement strand
CTCCAGGGCTGTCAAGAAGGTGGTGTGTCCAGGCAACACCTGAAACGTGCCCTTCACCCCAGGTGCTGTCACGCTAGTGGCTTGGCCTCCTACTAATAAGGAGACTTCAGCAGTGATAATGTCGACAGTTATATTTTCCATGTCTTTTCCTGTAAGGGCGAATCTTGTATTCGCCCCTAAATTGGCGTCAGTTCTGGGCGATCACAAGGATCGCCCCTACCCCATTTTGGGTGGGCTGACCCCACCCTTACAAATCTATTACGCAGCGAGCTGCTTGGCCTTCTCGTAAACCTCATCCAAAGAACCCACCAAGTAAAAGGCTTGTTCTGGCACATCATCACAATTACCAGCGACAATTTCTTTAAAGCCCGCGATGGTGTCAGACAATTTAACATATTTACCAGATAAACCCGTAAATTGCTCCGCCACGAAGAAAGGCTGTGACAAGAAGCGCTGCACTTTACGCGCCCGGCTCACGACCAATTTATCTTCTTCGGACAGCTCATCCATCCCCAAGATGGCAATGATGTCTTGTAAATCTTTATAACGCTGCAAAATCTCCTGCACCGAACGGGCCACAGCATAATGCTCATCGCCTAAAATATCTGGTGTCAGGATACGAGAGGTAGAATCCAAAGGATCCACCGCAGGGTAAATACCTAACTCAGCAATTTGACGTGACAAAACAGTCGTCGCATCCAAGTGAGCAAAAGTGGTCGCAGGCGCGGGATCCGTCAAGTCATCGGCAGGCACATAAACAGCTTGCACCGATGTGATGGAACCTTTGGTTGTAGACGTGATCCGTTCTTGCAAAGCACCCATGTCTGTTGACAATGTTGGTTGATAACCCACCGCAGAAGGAATCCGGCCTAATAAGGCAGACACTTCTGAACCCGCTTGCGTGAAACGGAAAATGTTATCGATGAACAACAACACGTCTTGGTTTTGTTCTTCACGGAAATACTCCGCAATGGTCAAAGCCGTTAGAGCGACACGAGCACGGGCTCCTGGAGGCTCATTCATTTGACCATAAACCAACGCGGCTTTTTCTAACACGCCGGACTCTTTCATTTCTTCCCAGAGATCGTTCCCTTCACGAGTACGCTCACCAACGCCGCCAAACACAGAATAACCCCCATGTTGTTGGGCCACGTTATTAATCAATTCCATGATTAAAACAGTTTTACCAACACCAGCACCACCAAAAAGACCAATCTTACCACCCTTGACGTACGGTGCGAGTAAGTCGATGACCTTAATCCCAGTTTCAAACATTTCTGATTCCGTATTTAATTCTAAGAACTCAGGAGGATCACGGTGAATCGGATAAGTCTTTTGTGACTGAACCGGACCTAATTCATCAACAGGTTGGCCAATAACATTAAGAATGCGTCCCAAAGTTTTGTCACCCACCGGCACTTGAATCGGAGCACCGGTGTTCAAAACAGCTTGACCACGGGTCAAACCTTCCGTGACATCCATCGCGATACAACGAACTGTCCCTTCACCTAAGTGTTGGGCCACCTCAAGGGTGAGGTTCCATTCTTCATCTGAAATATCTTTGTTGCTTACCTTTAAGGCCGAATAAATTTCGGGCAGGGCATCTTGTGGGAACCGTACATCAAGCACCGGTCCGATAACCTGGGTAATCACACCTTGGGGTAATTGTTTTTCACTCATGTTGATCTCCTAATAAAATACTCTACTTCACGTGTGGGCGTATGCGATACGCCCCTACTTCAACGCTTCAGCGCCGTTTACAATATCCATTAAGTCGTTAGTAATCGCCGCTTGACGCAAACGGTTGGCCAACACACTTAAGTCATCAATCATGTCCGAACAGTTATTCGTCGCACCGTCCATTGCCACCATCCGTGAACCAAATTCACTAGCAATCGACTCTAAAAAGATCCGGTAGATCTCCGTAGTCAAAAAGCGCGGTAACAACTCACCTAATAATTCGGGTGCCTCGGGCTCATAAATATATTCTGGAATGTATTCTTGGTTTTCATCTGCAGCGACTTCGATATCAGCGTCACCGACTACCTTCGCAGATAACGGAACAACTTTTTGGAAAGTAACATCCTGTGAAATCGCGGATTTAAATTTGTTATAAACAAAATAACATTCATCCCAAACACCATCAGCATAATCAGCAATCAGTTGCTCGCTTCGCTCTCGCGCCGCACCCAAATTGAAACCTTCGTAGATGCCAGTTTCAAGATGATCGATTTCTCGGCCGCGCGCTTGGAAGAAGTCTTTTCCCTTCTTGCCAATCATCTGTACTTCAATTTTTTCGTATTGAGCACTATTCTCGTCTAACCATTCGGTTAAGCGACGTAATAAAGTGCCGTTAAAGCCCCCACAAAAACCGCGGTCTGAAGTCAATGCAACCAATCGCACTGTTTTGATTTCATCACGGGTGGCTAAGAGCGGATGTCCCGCCTCACCACTTTGTTTAGCGGCTAATTGATTCACCAGCTTGGCCATATTTTCAGCATAAGGTCGCGCCGCCATCAACGATTGCTGCGAACGTCTCAACTTAGACGCCGCCACCATCTTCATCGCACGGGTGATCTTTTGCGTATTCTTGACCGAACTAATGCGTTTTCTAATGTCTTTTAAGGAAGCCATAATATTCTCTAAAGTGGGCGTGATAAATCACGCCCCTACCTTAGGCTGTAAACTCCTGGTCGAATTCACCGATAGCCTTTTTGAGGCTGTCTTTTAATTCGTCGCTTAATTTACCGTCACTGACAATTTGATCCAATAAATTTTGATATTTGGAAGAGATGAACAATAATAGATCTTTCAAATACTTTTGTACGGACTCAGCAGGATGTTTATCTAGAAAACCTTCCGTCGCCGCAAAAACCGAAACAACCTGCTTTTGTACGGGCATAGGGTCATATTGACCTTGTTTCAACACTTCAACCAAACGCTCACCACGAGCTAGCTGAGCTTGCGTCGCTGCATCTAAGTCAGAACCAAATTGCGCAAAGGCTTCCAACTCACGAAACTGAGCGAGTTCCAAACGCAAAGTACCCGCCACCTGTTTCATCGCCTTAATCTGCGCAGCACCACCCACACGAGACACCGACAGACCCACATTCACCGCAGGGCGGATCCCGGAAAAGAATAGATCACTTTCTAAGTAAATCTGACCATCAGTAATCGAAATAACATTGGTAGGAACATAAGCGGACACATCACCGGCTTGGGTTTCAATGATAGGTAAGGCGGTTAAAGAACCGGCGCCTAATTCGTCACTCATTTTCGCCGCACGCTCGAGCAAACGAGAATGAGAATAGAAAACATCACAAGGGAACTCTTCACGTCCTGGATGACGACGTAATAATAAAGATAACTGACGGTAAGCCACCGCGTGTTTAGAAAGGTCATCATAAACGATCAAGGCATGCTTACCATTGTCACGGAAGTACTCACCCATCGCACAACCTGAATAAGGCGCAAACACCTGCAAGGGAGCCGGGTCACTAGCACCCGCAGCCACCACCGTGGTGTATTCCATCGCGCCATTTTGGCGGAGCTTTTCAACCACTTGCGCCACAGTCGATTCTTTCTGACCAATGGCAACATAGATACAATAAACGTCTAAGCCTTTTTGGTTAATGATGGTATCCACTGCCACCGCCGTTTTACCGGTTTGACGGTCACCAATAATCAACTCACGTTGACCCCGTCCAATGGGAATCATTGAGTCGATCGCTTTAAGGCCGGTTTGCAGCGGTTCGTGAACACTCTTACGAGCAACGATACCAGGAGCTTTTAATTCAATCTTACGATGCTCTTTGGCTTCGATGGGACCTAAGCCATCAATCGCTTGACCTAAAGGATCGACAACGCGGCCACAAAGACCTTCACCCACTGGCACTTGTGCGATGTTATTGGTCCGTTTGACTTCATCGCCTTCACGGATCTGAGTCGGATCTCCCATGATGGCAATCCCGACGCTTTCTTCTTCCAAGTTCAACACAACCCCTTGTACGGATTGTTTAGGGAATTCTACTAATTCTCCCACCTGAACTTTGTCCAGACCATGAACCTGAGCAATACCATCCCCGACAGTGAGAACGGTGCCGATTTCAGAAGCTTCGACTGTTTTTTCAAAGCCCGCAATCTGTTGTTTGATAATGGAACTAATCTCTGACGCGCTGATATCCATAGTAACTCGTCTCCTTAAAAGCTTATGACTTGACCTGGAGCATATCGTCTTGAAAGCGACGTAAATCTCCAAGCAATGAACCATCAAATATGCGGCTACCTAATTGAATTACCAAGCCCCCAATCAACGAAGGGTCTTGTTTGAACTCAATAGCAACCGTCTTTCCGGTTTTATTGGTTAAAACTTGTTGTACCTGTTGCGAGAGCGCCTCACTTAAAGGGGCGGCTGAAGTCACTTTGGCCTTCAACACACCGGCTTGGCTATCACACAGGACGACATAAGAT
Source organism: Deltaproteobacteria bacterium (assembly GCA_021772655.1). Lineage (GTDB taxonomy): Bacteria > UBA10199 > UBA10199 > 2-02-FULL-50-16 > JAJFLM01 > JAJFLM01. Next base: position 4,200 of record JAJFLM010000027.1, on the reverse strand, counting down.
TGAATCATGGCTGGCAATAAGGCCATGCGTTCTTTCTCTAATGAATAGTTTAAAAATTTCTTAAAGAGTTCCGAAGGCTGAATTTTGTCGAGGACGGCTGTCAGCACATTCTTACGTTCGGCTTTAGGTATGACTACATCGCTAAGCACCGTCAATAATTCGGGGCTTTCATTGATGGTTTTTTGGAAGTCTAAAATTTCCTGCCGGATGGCAGCTACTTGGTCAGCATCCGTCGCTAAGTCAATTAAGGCTTGGGCATAGCGTGAAGGTAAAAGCGACATTAGCTTAATCCCCCTTCAATCAACTGTAAGTCAGGGCTGGCTAACTTATCTAAAAATTCTTTGGCTAAGCGCTCTTGATCTGCATCGTTAAGCTGCTGGGTCAAAATACGTTCCGCTTGATTGACAGTAAGGCCCGCAGCCTGCTTGCGTAAACGATAACGTGACTTGACGACTTCTTGTTCAGAAACCCGTTTGGTCGCATCCGCTAAATTGTCAGCATACTCTTGAGCATCCGCAATAATACGTTGCTTCTCTAAATGACCATCATTCTGCATGCGGGTTTTAAGCTCGGCTATTTCTGTTGCTAAATTTCTGACCCGGCTAGAAAGGCGGGTGTATTCGCTTTCAGCCTTGGCACGACGGGTCCGCGCATTGGCAATACCCACCCGTAATGATTCAGCACGAGTGGCCCAAAATTCTTTTAAGGGACGGCGCAATACAAATGTAAGAATGCCAACATAAATAGCAAAGTTAACTAAGGCATATACTAAATGAGAGTCCATTAACTGGCTTCCTTACCTAAATGACGACCCGAAACGCGGGATGAAAGATCCGCGGCCATTTCTTGGGCATGCTGCTTCAACTGTAATTCAACTTCTTTAGACTGTTGTTCCAGTTGAGAACGCACTTGCTTGAGCTGCGTTTCCATATTTTCCCGAGCTAAACGGATGGTTTCCGTAGAAGCGGTTTCGGCAGCTTGACGCAGCTGTTGAATGATCTCTTGGCCCTCACGGCGGGCACCTTCTAAGCTCTCGTCAATGCGCTCTGATAATTCAACAATCTTATTTTCATAGCGCTCGGCTTCGGCTTCATCACCCACGGTGGCGACACGACGTGCCTGAATAATTTTTAAAGCTGGTTGAAAGACACCGAAGTTAAGCACCAAGATGCTGGCGATAAAAATGCCCCATTGATAAAAAATGGTACTATCTGGAATTAACTCAATCATACCCTATCCTTAGTTTCCAACGACTGGCACACTGCTTTAACAGCGGCGGTTGAAAATGGCCCTATGCCCCCGAGAACTTCTAAGAAAAGTCCGGTAAAAACCGGCTTTCGCTATCATGTGGATAAGTCGGTGTCAAGGTAAGGCACCGGGAAATAAGCCCGGGGACCTGCTTTTTTCTAAATGCCTGTTAATACGCGCTAATAGATGTTCTTCCCCTAGAAAGAATGGGACCCTTCTGCCAAACGTTCCGGCTCTTGATGAGACCCTATTTCGGTATTGGTAGAGGCAAGCCCAAGACTGGTATCCATCCGACATTGACCATCAAATGAGCTGCCTTCAGCCACCACCAAAGTTTTCGCTGAGATATTGCCTTGCACCCGGGCTGACTGTCTGAGCTCAATGCGATCTTTAGCAATCACTTCACCAATGACCTGACCATGAACAACCAAACTGCCCACATCCAAACGGGCCTCAATGGAGGCGGCCTCACCGACAATCAAGGTGCCTTCAGAAAAAATCTCCCCTGAAAAGTGTCCATCAATGCGCACGGTGCCTTCAAAGGTTAACTTCCCATCAAACGAGCAGCCTTGTTGCAATAAAGCGACCTGTTGATCTCCATCTTCCGTTTCATATTCTTTTGTTCCAAACATAATTAGATTCCTCGTGATGTGGTTTTACGGCGGGTTAAATGATAGCCCGTCATCCGTTGATAGAGTTCATCCAACTGCTCATCCGAATAGTATTCCACAATAATGCGCCCCCCTTTATCCGTGGGCTCAAGCTGCACCTGAGTGCCCAGGCGCTTTTGTAATTCTTCGACTATCCGTACCAAGGCTGGCGATAAACTTCCGGAGCGTGGACTTGATGAAGCCGGCGCCGCAGGCTGCTTCGTTTTACCGTGCATTGAATTGACCAATAACTCGAGGCCACGCACGGTCAGTCGATTTTCAATGATCTTTTCTAAGAGCATCAGCTGACGATCGATACTTTCACCTAACAAGACCTTGGCATGCCCTATAGAAATTTCACCGGTGCGCACCGCAGCCTGAACTTTTTCAGGCAAACGCAACAGGCGCAGACTATTAGCCACCGCACTGCGGCTACGACTCACGCGCTCAGCAACATCCTCTTGCTTCAAACCAAACTTTTCCATCAGCTCTGCAAAACCAATGGCTTCTTCAATGGGATCTAAATCCGCACGCTGTAAGTTCTCAATCAAGGCCAGCTCTAATTGTTCTTGCTCCGCAACATCACGCACCAAGACCGGTACTTGTTCCAAACCAATTTTCTTAGCCGCACGCCAACGACGTTCCCCGGAGATGAGTTCATAGCCCCCGGCAACCGTACGTACGAGCAAAGGATGAATCAGTCCTTTCAGCTTGATGGACTTAGCCAGCTCTTCAATCTTATCTTCATCAAAAAATTTCCGTGGTTGATTGGCGTAAGGCTTGATTTGGCTTATAGGCACTTCACGAAATGGACCTTCCGGAGCAGATACACTACTGGCGGGCATTTGCTCAGACTCTTGTGGTTTAAGTGTTGAGGCACCCGCCTTACTTTGAGGAATAAGCGAGGCAATTCCTCTGCCTAAAGCACGCTTACGCGATTCCATGATTGACCTCCCGATTAGGCTCTGCGCTTTGTTGTGCGGCTAAAAATTCCTGCGCCAGTTGCAGATAACACTGGGCACCCTTGGAACGAAAATCATATGTGATCACGGGCTTGCCATGACTAGGTGCTTCGGCCAAACGTACATTGCGAGGGATCTGCGCCTGATAAACCTTGTGAGTAAAATGTTCGCGCAGTTCATCTTCAACTTGCTTGCTTAAGCTGGTGCGCGCATCAAACATGGTCAGTAAAATCCCTTCGATTTCTAAATCCGGATTAAGCACTTCTTTAATTTGCTCAATGGTGCTCATCAAATCGGATAAACCTTCCAAGGCATAGTATTCACATTGCACCGGAATCATCACCGAATCAGAGGCTGCCAGCGCATTTAAGGTCAAAAAACTCAGTGATGGGGGGCAATCAATAATAATGTAGTCGTAATCGGCCATCACTGGTTCTAAAGCACGTTTGAGAATAAACTCGCGCTCTAACTCATCTACTAGTTCGACTTCGGCCGCCACCAAATCAATGGTAGAAGGAATCACTTTTAAGAAAGGGATATTGGAATCTTGCGCCGCTTCGGCCGCGGTAATCTTACCCAGGACGAGCTGATAGCTGTTACGGCCCTGCCCACCCTTTTCCAAGCCCAAACCTCCCGTGGTATTGGCTTGGGAATCAAAATCGATGATTAATGTGCGTTTTTCTGCTGCTGCTAAACTGGCCCCAAAATTAATGGCCGTTGTGGTCTTACCCACACCCCCCTTTTGGTTACAAATACTAATGATTTTAGCCACTTAGCCTCCCGAGACACTTAAGGATTTACGTCCGATAACTAGACTATTTCGCGTAAAAATAGCAATGACAAAGCTTTGTGGTAGATTTCTTGAAAAAACCATCCTTTAAAAACTAAATGATTTCAACATGTTATGCTAATAAGCTCCGCTTGCCTCCGCTAACAACCCAAGTCCTGCAAAAACCAATCTGGCATTTTCGTTCAGATATCAGCAAATTATTTAGTAAATTCAAGGGGTTTCGCTTACGTAGGGGCGTATTGCAATACGCCCCTACTTCAATTGGAATTTGGCAAAAGAGTTCCAGATCTCTTCTAGCCTCTCTTTCATTGTGAAGGGAAACTCAAGTGGGTTCGACAGACCCCCTCTTTATAGTAAAAAAAGTACTGAGATGGGTTTACAGTACCACATTGCTCGAACAGCAAGGCGCGAAGCTAAAAATAAAGTCTCTAACGCAAAGCTTTAAAGTGAGGAACAAATGTTCCACGTGGAACATTTTTGGAGTGTATTTTCACCAAATAACTCGAGCTTCTGGAGTGTCATGTTCCACGTGGAACATGACTGTGTTTAT
>JAJFLM010000260.1 GCA_021772655.1 Deltaproteobacteria bacterium | reverse complement strand
TTTTCTACCAACACACCACGCTTCGCTAAGATGGGCCTGAGATGATCATTCATCTCGTTAGAAATAACCTCACGTTCTGCCGTATAAAGCGCTTTGGCCTCATATCCGGCTGTCGCACCACGCACAATCGAACGTAGTTGCGGAATCACAACAATATTACGGTAACTCGGCCCCATCGTCTTATATACCGTGGCAGCCGCAGCAGGATCTAAGCTATATAATAAGGTCACATCCAGATGTACTGTCAAACCTTCTTTTGAAGGCACATTAGCCTCTTCAGTAATTTCTTGAGTCCGCACAGTCATTTTATGAATCTTAAGCAAGGGGTTTACGATATGGAAACCCGCCTTTAAAGTATCATCAGAAACATTCCCAAAGAAATCTTTAATCCCTACGTGACCGGCTGGCACAATGGTAAAAGACTTTCCGAATAAAATAATCGCAATAAACACTCCTAGAGCAATCAGAAAAAAACCACCTCTTGGTCTTACCTTGTTTGCGATAAACTTAATATCTTGACCGTTACCTGCTGCCATCACCCCTCCTAATTTTTTGAATTATGGGCTCTGTATCTAAAAGAAATAAGCTAAAAAATCCACCGGCCATTTATCTCCTTGAGGAATAAACTAAGTAATACGATGGTGGCTTTGCTTCCGTTTATTGAAAGTAACTCATTTTTTTCACAAAACTCTCCTTCAAGCAGAAGCCGTTTGGCTGCCCTGTGCAGATATATATGAACACCGCTTTTCCCAATATTTATAGAGTGAAACCTACTGGCAAGAAGACTTTCCCCCACTAGCTCATAGATAGGGATGAATCGCCTTTATTGACTCATTGCAGCAATTTACAAAACAAGCATCTAAATCACTTGAGCAAGCTCAGCTAAGTCACTAAATAAAATGCAGTTCTAAATAAACCCTGAACAGGACAGATATTTTCCGTTGTCGGCCCACCTCAAAAGGCGCATGGCTCAACCATAGCGAGGAGGACTCATGAGCTACGAAATACGTAATTCAGTCTTTGCGTTTGGCATCACCTGGTTTTTCATTGTCCTGGTTAGCATGATTATCATCGGCGCATAGCTGTTACAAAATATGATCATCAAGCTTGCTTCCAACTGAAGCCCCCCTTAATCACTCAGTTGGAAGGCAAGCTTGCATCCCGACTTAATAACCAAGTACTATAAAGTACTCCTCCCTAACCATTATCCGACAATAAAGATTTTAGTTGGACGCACCTGCTGCATTGAGTTAGTATTCTGTTCTCTTTAAATAAATCAGGAGGAAGAATTATGAGAATCAGCGTTTTAACAGCTTTTTTTATGTTGATGTTTACTTCATCAGCATTCGCAGCCAGCACGTGTTGGGTGAAACTATGGGACGATGCGGGTTATACTGACCGAGAGCTCACCATTCCTTGCAAACGAGATATGGGTGACTTTAACCATATTCATTCGGATGATGGCAAAAAAGGTTTTAATGACAAAGCCTCCTCTGCAAAATGGCACGTGCCTGATGGTTGGAAACTAGTCCTCTATGAAAACCATCACTATGCGAAGCGTAAAATGGAGCTCAAAGGTAAAGGTGAAAACCCAGACTTTGGTTGGTTTAACGATAAACCATCTTCTGCGCGTTGGGAAAGACTAGCGCCCGGCGAATAAGTCACTTATAGAAAATTAAATGAAAATTAAATAAAGGGTCCCTTGAGGGACCCTTTATTACTTCTGGGCTTCGTACCTATCCAGAGTTTAACTCTATACTATAAAAACACCCAAAAAAATGGCACAATGACTGAATGGATTGGAGTTTTCTGGTTCCACAGCTGCATTGGCAACAAAGTGTTCGTGAACTGACCCAGTTGATCATTGCCTTTATCTTAGCGCTTCCCATTGGCTGGGAACGCGAGCGCCGCTCTAAAAGTGCTGGCATCAAGACCTTCCCCCTAGTTTCTGTATCTTGCTGTGCCTTTATGATCTTGGGGCTTTCTTCATTTAATCAACAAGACCCACAAGCCCGTGTGATGTATGGGCTCATCACCGGTATGGGCTTCATTGGCGGCGGCGCTATTTTAAAATTAAAATCTTCGATCTCTGGCACAACGACTGCTGCTAGCATGTGGACAACCGCTGCTATTGGCATGGCCGTCGCCTGGGGACGTTATGACATTGCTTTATTCTTATCACTGATCAATGTCTTAACACTGCGTGCAATGCGACGATTTAAAAAGCGCTTTTTTAATGGAAATGGCACCGAAGTTATTGAAGATTAAAAACAAGACGATATATATTTAATAAAACCGGTTTCACTCCTACTTAATCGCAACTCTTCCAAAAGCCAATCGATATGACGGGTAAGCATTTAATATGCTCACTATCATGTTTATCGCTTATCAAATTGCGCAAGCTACCCTTGGAGTGGCCGCAGGCTATGTCCATGCCAGCTTCATGGAATCCTGGTGCCATGATAATATGCAACATGCTAGCCGCGTAGAACGTGATAGCTATAAAAACATCCCAGCCCTTCAGACCCTGATCGAACGATGCTGGCAATCACATACCCTCATGCATCACAGCATGTCATACCGCCAAGATCACGTCACACAGTTTAGCTCCCCTGATGAACAACAAAAGCTAGGAAATTATGCTAATGAACATGGGTTTGATCTCAGAGAAAATTTTGGATTGAGCGTACATGGTTTAAGCACGATGCAGTTTCTCGGACCCTTTTTACCGGCTAGCCTATTGTTTACTGTGCTGACACCACCAACTATTGCCGTACCCTTTGCCATGATGTCATGCGCAAGCCTTGCCCATTCAAAGTATGTACACCCCTATTTACATAAACCCTACAAAGAGGCCCTGGCAGAAGCCCCTCTACCAATTGCGGCTTATCTAAAAACCAATCGCGGTAAAAAGATGTGGGTGGATCATTTTGTCCATCATCGCCACCCAAAATTTAATTTTAACTTATTAGGCCGCATTGGAGATAAACTAAGGGGTGTTTTTCGTGAGCCGGATACACACGATATCATAGAAATAAAACGCATTGGCGGACCTCCCTTAGATAATATTTGAATGATTTATCAAAAAAAACAAAATGACTTGCTGGCTGGGTCACAATTCTCATCGGAATCATCATCGCATTTTGGAGATACAAAAAAGCCCCCTCAAGTTGAGGGGACTTAAATGAAACTTATTGAGGCAGACGTGGTGTCCTGCCATCGTCCGGACATTCCGGACACGGGGGACACTCAGAACCTTCATCAGTCGGACGCGGTTTAAGCCAAGTGCCATCAGGATCACACTTATCCCCCACACCATCACGGTCTTTATCTTTTTGCCCAGGATTAAAATTCAACGGGCAGTTGTCGACGCCATCAAACTTACCATCATTATCATCATCGGGATCACAAAGGTCACCTTTCCCGTCATTATCATTATCTTCTTGATGCTTATTCGGCCGGGTTGGGCAGTTGTCATTCTTATTATGAATTCCATCCAAATCAACATCGGGCATTTCAAAATTCCCCATCCCTGGAAACCCAGTGCCACCACCATCATCATCACCACCACTTGAACCACCAGAACCACTCGACCCACTACCACCGGATCCGCCGGAACCACCGCCGACATCACCGCCGCCACCGGTGGAAGTTTGAAAACCACCTGGCCCACTACCACCACCAATATCACCGCCGCCACTAGAGCCAGCATGGACCGGACTGAAATCCAAGCCATGAACACCCAATAAAGCCAGCGCTATAAAGCCTAGAAAAATAATTAATTTACGCATCACAGCTCCCTCTTCAGTCCAGATAATACAAAAAAATACTGATAATTAATTTTTAACCATATGAAATTATTTAATAAATTTAGACATCTTGTTTCTTCTGTATTAAATTTACCATATTGATAATTTATTAACACTTTAATAAAGCTGTGAACTCATCTAGATTAAGTAGCGACTTTTAATAAACACAATTCACTGGGGGGAGACCATGAAACACGTCTTACTGGGCATTGCCTTAGCTTTAGTTGCTGCGCTTAGCACGATGACATTCGTACAAGCTGATCCAAATCATGAGCATCACCCAAAAATTGAGAGTTCACCTGCCTTTGATAAACTTAAAAGTTTAGCGGGGACTTGGCAGGGCACCAGTGAAATGCACGGCAAAACTGAAAAAGTGAAAATCGCCTATCGCGTAACTTCCGGAGGCTCTGCAGTAGAAGAAACTTTCTTTCCCGGCACCCCGAAAGAAATGATTTCGATGTATCATCAAGATGGCAAACGTTTAGTCATGACACATTACTGTGCGCTCGGTAACCAACCACGCATGCAAAGTAAAACTCTCGACCGCACCGACAAGCTCGAGTTTTCATTTGACGACGCGACAGGACTCAAATCTAAAAAAGATCCCTACATGGGCGCCCTTACCCTCACCTTCAATGACGATAAAACAATCACGCAAGAATGGACGCTGTTTGAAAATAGACAGGCTAAAGGGACCACCGTTATGTCATTGAAGCGCAAAAAATAAGCCAATAAGTGTATACCTAACCTAATAAAAAAATAGCCCTATAAAATATTAATCTTATTATTTTTCAAATAGTTATATATTTCTATGTATACATTTTGTATACGAAAAAACGCTATTTGGCTTGCGCAGCCCTCCATCGACAAGTACAAGCAGCCTCGTGGCAACAAGGTCTAAAAAACTAAACTTATATACTTATCGAGACTACCGAAAGTTTCTCTACGACTGGTACCAAGCCGCAAAAAAACAGCGGCCACCTATTTCATTTAGAAGTTTCTCCAAACAAGCGGGGTTTCGCTCGCCCAATATGCTTAAACTTGTCATGGATGGAGAACGTAATCTCGGTGAAGTTAGCTTAACTAAATTTATCAACGCACTTGGTTTCAACAAAGAAGAGCAGGAGTTCTTTCGCAATCTTGTCTATTTCAACCAAAGCAAAACACATCACGAGAAAAACCATTTTTATCAAGCTATCCTGAAATCACGCCAAACAAAACTACTGAAACCAATTGAACAACACCAATATGAATACTACTCAACTTGGTATCATCCCGTGATTCGTGAATTAATCGAATCACCGGAATTTGATGGTACGCCTAAATGGTTAGCCCAGCAATTGAACCCGACCATTAAAACTATTGATGCAAAAAAATCTTTAGAATTGCTTGAAAAACTTGGCTTCATTGAATGTTACGACACCAATCGATGGCGACAAACTGAGCCCATTATCTCAACCGGCCCTGAACTTAAGTCACTAACGTTCTTTAATTATCACAAGAATCTCTTAAAAATATCTTACTCCGCCTTAGATAATGTTCCAGCACATCTACGAGATATCAGTGCCGTAACTTTAGGCGTATCACCTCAAGACATTCCGTTGTTAAAAGAGAAAATTACCGCGTTTCGTCAGGAACTAATAGAGACGATATCCCACCAATCTCACTCTAACAGTGTCGTACAAGTTAATATCCAGCTGATTCCTTTAACCAAGATTGACAGTACAGAGGTATCAAAATGAAAACTGGATTATTACTGCTAATAACTCTTTGCAGCTTAATCAGTGGCTGTGGTGGCGCCACAGGTGGAACTGACTCTGGAAACCCAGATAAAATCAGCATGCAAATGCTTATCTATCAAGCCTCTGATTTTTTCAATCATTCTTTAGCTCAATTAGAACTCAGTAATATTACCTTTAATAAAGCACTGTTTGCACTTGATAAGATTCACTTTCGTTCCAGCGGAAAATGCAAACAGCCTGGCACAAGCAGTGATACAGAAATTATTGAGGGCCCCATCCTTATTGATCTCCTATCCAATCAAGCAATCATGGAATTATCAGAATTGGAAATTCCCGATGGATTCTACTGCCGGATTACGCTTCGCTTCAAAAAGATAGCCGGCAATATCAGCAGTGACACGATTCCTATTGGAAATAGCATACTAATTGGAGGGGAACGCAGTGATGGTATAGCTTTTGAATTCGCTGTTACAAGCACGCAAGGGTTAAAACTAGAAAATGATAAAACTGGTATTGCAATCAATAAAGCAACCCAACAAAACCGTTTTCTCATCGGATTTGATATTGAGCAGTGGTTTCAAAATATTGATCTATTCGACAATAACCTTGAAATAGGGATTAACTCACAAGGTGAACCAACTATTTTTATTAATGAATCTATTAATCCATCACTTTACGAGCAAATCATTCTGAATATCAAAAAGTCTGCAGCATTATTTTCAGACAATGACAATGACTTCAACTTAGATCAAACAGAACAGCAACAACCATTAGCTGAAGGGGATTCTGTTGTCATACCTGCCGGGGACGGCAGTTAAACAAGGAGACAGAAAATGCAACTCAAATTAAAAATTATTGGATCTCTAATGCTGGCACTCACTATCAATTCTTGTGGCAGTGGCGGTGGTGGCGGAAAATCCTGTGACCCTGTGGCCCAAACCGGATGCGATGAAGGGCAAAGTTGTGAAGCCACAACATCAGGCATACCCGCATGCTTCTCACCTTTTTTTGTCCAAGGGTCTGTTTTTGACTTACAAAGTACCGAAGCCATTGAAAATGCACGCGTCGTAGCCCGTGATGCCAACGGTTCTGTCGCTAGTACAGTAGCCATTACCGACGAAATGGGTAATTATGAAATTCAAGTAGCGGTCACACGTGATGCCAATGGCAACCCCGCAGATGATGGGATTACTCTCAGAGCAGACGCCGCAGGTTACCAAACCTTCCCCGGTGGTATCCGCCAAGCCCTACCTATTTCAACAGCCAACCCTACTGAAGCTGATGACAAACTTATCGTTGAATCATCTTTAACGGATATTGGCCTAATAGAACTGGAACTAGGAGCCGGCACGGCAACCATCTCCGGTCAAGTAGAGATTCCCGATGGGTCACGTGGCGCTCTTGTCGTCGCAGAAAGTAGTCCTGAAATAGGCTTCACGGCTTTAGCCGACCGCAATGGCGACTATAAAATCTTTAATCTCCCGGCAAATGCTTATACTGTTACGGCTTATGCTCAAGATGCTAGCCACGAAAGTAAAGCAACCACACTTGACGCAGGTGAAGATCAAGAAATTAACTTAAGCCTCAACGAGACTGATATTGGAACCGTCAATGGCACAGTACAAATTGTTAACGCACCTGGAAATTCGCAGACATCTATTATCCTAGTTGTAGAATCAACCTTTAGTGAAGCCTTGATACGTGGTGAGAACCCACCGGGGCTGCGTGCACCAGACCCATCAATGGCACCGAGTGTGACAGGAGCTTATACAATTGATGGTGTACCACCTGGCAATTATGTCGTGCTCGCTGCTTTTGAAAATGATGATCTCGTGCGTGACCCGGACTTATCAATTTCTGGAACAGACATTCTCCATATTAGCGTAAGCAGCGGAGCTACAACAGAAGTAGAAGGTTTTAAAGTCACTGAGGCCCTTGAGATCTTTAGCCCCGGAGCCACGACACCTGAAACAACCAGCAGTGCTCCAGTTTTTTCTTGGGCCGATGACTCTTCAGAAGATCAATACAAAGTAGAAGTGCTCGACAGCTTTGGAAACCTCGTTTGGGAAACAACTATTGATGGCGTCAGTGGTTCAGACCCTGAAGTCACTTACGATGTCGATGGAACTGGAGCTGGCTTAGCCACACCTCTTGAGTCAGGTATGTACTACCAATTTCGTGCTACCTCATTTAAAGACGGGTCTCCTCTAGCCAGCACAGAAGACTTAAGGGGAGTTTTCATTGTTGAATAAACATACTTAGAAACTATAAGGAGATTAATAGTATGATTACAGCATTTATAAAAAAATCGTTTATTTGTATAACCATGACACTCACCATCGCATCCTGTGCACACAATGCTTATGCAAGTACTGATGCTTACGGCCCACAAAACAAACGTTTTGGAGTGGGGATTATCGCCGGTGAACCATCCGGCCTATCATTGAAGGGATATCTTTCATCGCAATTAGCCATCGATGCCATTGTGGCTTGGTCTTTTGTCGATGATTCACTCACCTTAGTGGGAGATGTCATTTATGATTTCTTTGATATTCCCGTAAACACATCAAAGGTTACGGTTCCCTTTTATGCCGGAGCCGGCGCACGGATCGGTTTTAATGCAGGGAAAAACGACAAAACAAAAGTTGGTATCCGCATTCCTGTTGGCGTCGCCGTTCAATGGACTCAATATCCCATTGAAGTATTTATTGAAGCGGGGCCCGGCATTGAAGTCGCCCCAGAAACAGAATTTGATATAAGCGGTGGCATCGGAGCACGCTTCTACTTTTAATAGAAGGGATCTACTATGAATAAAAAACCACTTATAGTGAGTAGTCTTGCTATCAGCTTATTCGTTCCAAGCATACTGATGGCAAAGCCCCCTCACGAAAAACACAAGCATCATAAGCAGCATCACAACCACCAAGCGCATAAAAAAACTCATAAAACCAAAGGCCCCAACATACGGTTTAAAGGTATGGATAAAAATGGCGATGGTAAAATCACACGTGATGAATGGCGCGGCAATAATAACTCGTTCAATCAGCATGACTGGAATGGCAATGGTGTTCTCTCAGGTGATGAGGTAAAACCAGGCGCCAAAAGATATGCGGAAAGCAAACTAAGTAGCGACCCTGACTTAAAGAAGCGTCTCGATGAACAGTTTGGCGGTATTGATCTCAACCGCGATGGCCGCATTACTTGGGAAGAATGGAAACTAGACCGCAACTTATTTGATCGTCTTGATACAAATAATAGTGGCTGGATTTCACTGCGAGAATTCTACCTCATGGAACACGAAGGTGGCATTGTCACTAACTTAGTAGGCAGAGTCAAACGCGTTTGGTCTGACTTCGTAAGTACTATATTCTAATAAGCACGGACTATAATTTAATAAATAGGTGGCGTTCGCTTAGGCGAGAGGACGCCGCCTATTTTTTTGCTCGGAGCTTTCTCTTAGACTGTTGGGCCCGCTGCGCAACCTGATACGCTCGTTCCGCCCACTCACACATAGTTTCTGCATCTTCCAAGGTTTCAGGAGGCGCTTCATAATATGACATCGCCAGCTCTTTACCATTTTTATTGTAAAGAAACGGGCCTAAGCCAGCCTGCTCAAAATGGGGGCGTGTTTCCTCATCAGCCTTTAGATACAGAGTATCATCGGCCACCAAAGCAAACATTAAGTCGGCCTTATAAATGCCATAACCACCAAACATTTTGCGGGAACGCACATCCCCTAAAGGCTCTAACAACTCTAACAAGTAGTTGATAAAATCTGAGGACATTCTAGGAATACATTTGCGCGTTGTGCTGCTCTTCAAAAGAATTCAACTTATCCTCTTGAGTCAGCGTCAAGCCAATATCATCCAACCCTTGCGTCAGACGTTGCTTTGCCCCCTCATCTACCTCAAAGGCGATGGTTTCAAGGGCTTCTTCTTCGGGTTCTTCATCAGCCGTATGCAGAATAATTTTTTGCTGCGGCAAATCAACCGTCAGCTCAAGGCGTTCGTTATGTTTAAGTGCCTCTTTAATGCGATCCACCTGTTCCACTGGCAATTCAATGGTCAGTAAACCATTCTTAATACTATTATTCCGAAAGATGTCTGCAAAACCCGGCACGGTGTCATGACCCATCGCCACACGTGGTGCGATCACGACTTTAAAGCCATATTGGGCCACGGCCCATACGGCATGCTCGCGACTGGACCCACAACCAAAGTTATTACCCGCCACTAAAATAGACGCATCGGCAAAACGTGCTTGGTTGAGTTCAAAATCTGGATTGTCAGAGCCATCATCTAAATAGCGCCAATCAAAAAATAAGCCATCTTCATAACCGGTTTTCTTAATCGATTTAAGAAACTGCTTGGGAATAATTTGATCCGTATCAATGTTGCCACGATCTAATAAAGCCACAATGCCACGATGAGTTGTGAATGCTTCCATGCTTAACTCCATTTCCTAATATCTACAAAATGCCCTTCAACAGCTGCCGCTGCCGCCATTTGTGGAGAGACTAAATGAGTCCGGCCACCCTTACCTTGACGTCCTTCAAAATTGCGGTTTGAGGTAGAAGCACAACGCTCACCCGGCTGCAATTGATCGGGGTTCATCGCTAAGCACATACTGCAACCCGGCTCACGCCAATCAACACCGGCCGCTTTAAAGATTTCATGCAAACCTTCTGATTCGGCTTGCTGTTTGACAGCAAACGATCCCGGCACCACCATCGCTCTGACTTTAGAGTCTACTTTGCGACCTTTGAAAATATCAGCAGCCGCACGTAAGTCTTCAATCCGACCATTCGTACAACTACCAATAAAAACTACATCGACAGGAACATCTGTCATTGGCGTTCCGGCTTTCAAACCCATATAGTCTAAAGCGCGTTCAGCATCTTCGGCCGAAACAACTTTTTGCTCTTGAGGTGTCGGCACTTTATCGGCCACACCTGTTGTCATCCCAGGACTTGTTCCCCAAGTAACTTGTGGTGATAAGGTCGAAGCATCAATCGTGATGTCACGATCATAAGTAGCCCCTTCATCCGTCGGCAAAGTCTTCCAGAAAGCCATCGCCTCTTCTAAAGCTTGACCTTTAGGAGCAAAAGCTCGTTGGCCTTCGCGGATATAATTATAAGTGGTTTCATCCGGCGCAATCAGGCCAGCGCGCGCACCGCCTTCAATACTCATGTTGCACAAAGTCATGCGGGCTTCCATCGAGAGCGCTCGAATCGCTTCGCCAACATACTCAAAGACATAGCCGGTACCACCCGCCGTACCAATTTCGCCGATGAGCTTAAGAATCATATCTTTACTGGTCACGCGGTCCGGCACGGTTCCCGTGTATTCCACCTTAAAGGTCTTCGGGCGTTTTTGATGCAAACATTGCGTGGCCAG
Source organism: Deltaproteobacteria bacterium (assembly GCA_021772655.1). Taxonomy (GTDB): domain Bacteria; phylum UBA10199; class UBA10199; order 2-02-FULL-50-16; family JAJFLM01; genus JAJFLM01. Next base: position 1 of record JAJFLM010000260.1, on the reverse strand, counting down.
A
>JAJFLM010000259.1 GCA_021772655.1 Deltaproteobacteria bacterium | reverse complement strand
CAGAAACTTTTGCAACGGCACCGACTCACCCTTGATGGAGCTGTCTAACTGAAACCCCTCTGCAAAGGCCGTGCTGCCGGTCGCAATGAACTCAAGTCCATTGGCATGGATATGCAAAGGCTCAAAGTCAATCCGCTCAGCCATGCTGTCATAGTTCAACTTGCCGGCAAGTGATAAATCAAGCTCGCTGATGGGCTGAGCCGCCAAACGCCAATGATCAAGCGAAGCGGCCTTCACCGCAAAGTTAAAATCTGCCGTCCACAACTCAGCTGTATTTTCAGCCTTGAGTTTTAAGTCCGCCTGCGTATCCGCTGTGGCCACGACAAATTCAGGAAGCACGCTGGTCAACTTAGCGAGCGTGATCGCTTGGGCATCCAACTCCAGTTTAAACTTACCGTCAGTCCGAGTCGCTTTCACAGTCAGCTTGCCACCCGCGTCAGCAAAGCGCGCGGCGGTCTCTAATAAAAGCTTAGCGTCTTGCTGATTATAACTCAGGCTTCCAGCAATCTTTTGCAGGGTAATCGCCACCGGCTCGCCGGTTAAGGGCGAACGCTCCCCCACCAAAGTCAGTTGCCCCTGCTGCCACAACAGTTTCAACTGTGGTGACAACTCTACCGGCAGGTCCGTATCATAGCTTTCACCTAAAAATTGGGTCGCTGTGTCAGCCACCGCAAGCTCTCCACTGCGGAAAATTTCCATCAACCTTTGCAGCGTAGTGTTTGACTCTTCATCATGGAAGACCCAGCGCAGCTCAGGACGCAGCAAACGCGCCCCGTCAATCCGCACATGAAGCGTGGGCTTTAAATGAAAGGCATATAAAAACTCAATGGATTCAACGGAGATTAAGGGACGGTCCGGCCGGGCGATCGAAACACCCTGCAGCGCTAGCCCCTTCAAAAGGCTGAATGAAAGCGCGTCATATTTTAAGGTAATGCCTAGCTGTTGCGTGACACCCGGCAGGCGCTGTGCAAGCTCGGCCTTGAGCAGAGCTTCCACATGCTTCGTAAAAAACTGTGCCAGCCCCAGTGAAACAACGGTAAGTCCCACCAAAGTAATCGCAACTATTTTTGGAGCTCTGCCAAAGTGCATTATTCAGCAGGAGGCTCCTCGACACCCTCTTCTTCCAATGGTATCTCATCGCCCTCAGGCTCGTCTTCCATTTCTCCGGCCAGAATTTCCAAACTAAAGGCCTTCTCATCGGAAGAGTCCACACAATTATCATAGGAGGAATGCGCTGCTAAGTCATAAGAATACACTTCAATCGTGAGGGGAAAAGTGCCCTCTTCTTCAGGCACCCCCGTGATGATCGCGCGGTCACCATCGGGCAACAGAATGAGCCCGGCAGGCAAGGCACCGGCTTCCAATTCATAATCAAAATCAAAACGCGAGTCCCACCAACTGTTTTCAATATTAGCGGTGAGTTCCACATGATACTCTTCACCCACTTGGCCTTCGGGTAGCGATTCGGTTTTTAAGTTCATTTGAGGGTCAAGCAGACAACCAAAGAGCGGGCCACACCCAGCCAGCGTGGTCAAACCCAGCATGAAGGCCGTACGGCTTAACAAGCGATACATTCTTTTTATACGTGGCATCATCATAAGTTTAAGTCTCCTTAAGCCTTCACCGCATTCACTACTTGCTCAATGGCCCGATCAATCTCTTCGGCTGTGTTAAAGCGCCCCACCCCAAAACGCAGGGCCGCATGGGCTAATGCATCGGGGATGCCTAACGCCCGCAACACATGGGAGGGCTGTGGGCTGGCCGTGGTACAGGCCGAACCTGAAGACACCGCCAAGCGATCTAACTTCATCATCAAGGCCTGCACATCTTGGCCCGGAAAACTTACATTCAAATTATGGGGCAAGCGCTTGTGTGGATCTCCATTGATCACAATACCAGGCAAGGCTGCTGTTAAGCCCGACTCTAAACGATCACGCAAAGTTTTTAACTTGTCTATCTCCGCCGACAAATTATTCTGACAGAGGCGACTCGCCTCACCCAAGCCCACAATCAAGGGAACCGCCAGCGTCCCCGAACGCAAACCACGCTCATGGCCGCCGCCTAACATTTGGGCTTGTAATTGCACATGGGGATTGCGGGCACGCACATACAAACAACCAATCCCTTTAGGGCCATAAAATTTATGGGCCGACACACTCAATAAATCGATGTGCATGGCTTCGACATCCACGGGAATTTTTCCCAAGGCCTGCGCCGCATCGCTATGAAATAATACCTCATGGGCCTTAGCGATTTTACCAATCTCCGCTAAAGGGTGCAGTGTGCCAATCTCATTGTTGGCCGCCATCACCGAAATCAAAATGGTCTGATCGGTGATCGCATTTTTTAGTTTGTTTAAATCAATGTGACCCAAGCGATCTACCGTGAGATAAGTGATTTGAAAGCCATGTTTGGCCAAATAGGCTAAGGGGTCCAAGACGGCCTTATGTTCGGTAGTGACACTAATAATATGACGGCCACGTTGTTGATAGAACTGCGCGGCACCTAACAAAGCCAAGTTATTGGACTCCGTCGCGCCACTGGTAAAAATAATCTCTTTAGCTTTAGCCCCCATCAATTGCGCAACATGTTGACGCGCTTGATCGACGGCCTCTTCCGCCACCCAACCATAGGCATGTTGTTTGCTGGCCGCATTGCCGAAGTGTTCGCGGTAGTACGGCAACATCGCCTCAAGGACCTGAGGGTCCAGGGGCGTGGTTGCATGATTGTCGAGATAAATTGGTAGTTCCATCCCCTCCAGGATAGTGAGGGGCTACAGAATATTCAACTACTAGAACCAGATTCCGGCAGATTTGCTATTATTTAGGTCTCATCCCGTCCATCCGACCACATCCAGCAATCCAGCTAACCTTGTTGACGCCAGTCAACAGATAGTGCACTCACCAAAAGCATTCGTCGAAACTTAGCCCCGCCAAGAGCGATAGACTCCACTGTTATCACTCACCAAAGCATCGATAAGAATTTATGATCGGATTATTCAGCTCACAAACGGCCTTCACCCATGCCAGCATGCTGCTCGCCGGTTCAGCGGAACAGTACATGGGCATTGCCAGAACCATTCAGATGGGTCTGACTTATAAAAGCCCCCCGCAAGAAATTGCCCGACAGATTGTAGAGCCCTACCAGGCCCTGGGTGTGGAAACTCATCCGGCCTATATGACAGCCCATACCCTCCTGGGGCAGATCGTGCGGGGCGGCCAAGCCGAAGTGACCCACGAAAGACTGACCTTGGCCTTAGGACTCATCCCCATCTCCGCACGCATCGAGCAACTGGGGGATAAAGATACGCTCTGCGATGAACTCGAAACCAACATCCCGCCTATCTCGAATTCACCCCTGCGAAGTTTTATTCATTTAAGCCAACAAACACCGGCAGCCCCACCAGTAACTTCCCAAGCACCTGCAGATCTCGCCTTGATTGATGCCTTGGACGACGCCAATGAAAGCGCTTTTTTAACGAGACTCTTGCAAGTCAGCGAAGGACCCCTGGCCCATGACTTGGCTTTTTTAAATGAACTGGGTCCGCAGCACCTCAATGAACAACACAATCTTGGCAATGGTTATTTTAGCGCCGGCACAAATTTTGACGCGTCTTTAGTCGAAGTGATGCACGCCCTCCTCCGAGGCACCTTTATAATCCCCGTCAACCCGGGACCTATCCCGAACCAAGCCTGGGCCAACCATGTCAACTTAGTCCCCACGCTCCTGGAAAAAATCTCCGAAGACCGCTGGCAGTTCAATCTCAACGTCGACTTTGAACTCGAACTCGCCGATCCAAATCATTTGTTATTGATCATGCTCAATAAAAGTCACTTAGCTTATGAGACCATCACCGAAACCAGCTATGATGAATCAAACTTGCCTACCGAAAATGATAGTCGCACCAAAATCAAAATTAAGGTGCGCTATCAAGGCGCCATTGACATCCAAGCCCATGCCATCCGGATTAAATTGAGTGTCTTCGAAGATCCCACCATAGAAAAAGGTTTTACGCGTGAGGAGTTTGGTGACCTGGAGTTGGTGTTTATGCCCCAAGGTCTGGTCTTGACGATGGAAGAGCAACCCTTCTCGGTGAACCCGCAGAATTTTGTCCGGGCCATCAAAGAAGGGATTGAAGCGTATCTACTGCAGCACCCCGTGCCCAGCTCCGATACCATCCGCTCTACGTCCACTCTGCCTTCAGCAGGGAACCCAGATAAGTAATAGAATAATGCGAAACTTTTCACCCGCTTGGGGCGATAGACCCCGGCATGACGGCTGTGCTCTTCCAAATTCCGGCCCGGCTCACCGCCGCTCCCTTGCTGACGCCGCCCAAAGCGCTCATGCCCGCACGAAAAGTAAGGCGGAGCATATGGCGAAGTTGTTGACTTAACGTTTTTACGCTAAGTCATTGACCTTATGACCGCATTCACTTCATTGGCAATCAGTACATCCAGCTGCCAATCCGTCGTAATATCTTCTCGGTACCGGTCAATACGCGATGCTGAAAAGCTGATGACGAAATAAATAGACTCTAGAATCTCCACGCCGTCCGACGAAGCCCTTAAAGAATTTTCAATAATCGGACGCGTCCATGGACGTAAGAAGTAGCACCTCAATAAATCCGGCAACGCGCGTCTCACATCGAGTATGCAAAGACCAAAAAAACCCTGTCCTACAAGTCCAACATCGGGATCTTCAAGCAGTTCGAGATGTAGCTGGAATAGCTCCTCATCATCAGGATCATAAAGTTCACCTAATATATAAAGAGCCATATCACGAAGTGATAAATCATTTTTATAGTCTAGTACTAAGTCGATCAGCTCCAGCTTAGGAAGTTTCGTGAGCTGCTCCTCTAAATCCGATTCGCTCAATGTCATCAAGCCATTGAATAATTCAGCGACTTCCATGACAACTTTTTCCATCACCAGAACCATGGGAGAGATTTCTGGATTATCGGCAACCAGTTTACTTAATACAGTCTGTGCCTTACGCCAGGGGACACGTAGATCCGTAGCGCGCGCCATGGCTTGGCGCTCGGTCCGAAAAGGTGTGGCCGTCAAAGCATAGTTTGACAGCGTACAGAGTCGGTCAAACTCACTGGGATCATAGGTCCCTTGACCCAGTGGCGCGTTAAAATCGCTGGTGGTGATTGTCTCAGTCGTCATCGCACCGGTCATGGCCCCCATCGAAGCGACAGAACATAGATTGGCCTGGGTGAGCATAAAATTAAACATCGTTGTTTCCTTTCTTAAAGAAGCTGAAATGTAAGTGAGTATCGATGGCAGTCGTTAATTGTTGAGTGGAATCACTTTGCGAAAAATATTTCTATGCACGGGAGTGGACGCATGAGCCTTGCCAGTCCGTAAGTAGAACTTAGTCCATTTATGATGTATGATTCATCCCATGGAATTAAAGCGAGTGGGCGACAGCCCAATCTCATGGGGCCAAGACATCCAAGGTATCGCCATCAAGCGCAAGCGACGTTGGGGTGCTTTGATTGTTTTGAGCCTGCTCCTAGCCTTCATGCTCGGCTCGGTCATCCTCGCAAACGCCGAAGCCGACGAGAAAATCCCTATCTGGTTCTATTTTTATGAAGTAGTCATCATTGCCGGACCTTGGCTACTCTACGCCTATTTTTCACCGATGGATGTTATTTATGAGCCGGGTGTCATCCGGTTAAAAAAATTATTCTTTCCTGCCAAGCAAATCAGTGGCTCTCACTTTGAGTTTGAGTGCTATCACAAACTAGTGCCAGGCCGCTTAGAACACGAAGAAATCGGTATTCAGGTTGCCGTCGATTCGAATCAAGCAATCATCCTAATCCGCATGAAGGGTTATACGACAGATCCCGAATATCAGGACCTCAAAGAATTAGCCGCTGCATTGGACTTACAAGCTAATCCAGCAGAGAATCCATTTCCGCAGACTTAACGAAAATTATTTCCGTGCACTCCAGTGGACGAAGTCAGGTGTTTTCTTGAGTCAACAGATAATCACGTCACGATTCGACTCCACGCAACAGACACGTTAATGCGTCGATAACATTTGCTGGAGAGGGATCCATGAAAACCATGAAAGTAGTCGAATCCATTCAGAAAGTTCAAATCTTTCACTATATGGATTACCGAGAGTTCTTAAAAGACTGGTTGGACCAAGCCCGACAAAGTTACACTTTTTCTTACCGCAATTTCGCACGCAAGGCAGGGTTTCGCTCGGCCAGTACCTTCAAACTTGTCATGGATGGTAAGCGTAATCTTACCGAAGAGAGCGTGCGCAAATTTATTCGGGGGATGAGCCTGAATGCCGCAGAAGCCGAATATTTTACTCACCTCGTCTTTTTCAATCAGGCCGAAAACCATGATCAAAAAAATCAGCATTACCAGAAGCTGCTGTGCTCACAGGAACTCAATAAACTGCGGCCCGTCTCACGCGATCAGTATGATTACTATGCAACCTGGTACCACCCGGTCGTGCGTGAACTGGTCATTGCACCAAATTATGATGGTACGTATGGGTGGATTGCTAACCGTATCAACCCAAGTATTTCAAATGCACAAGTCGCGGCTTCAATCGAACTACTGCAGCGCATGAACCTGATTGAACCGGCCGAACCTAATGAGAAAAGCATCTGGAAACAGGCCAGTCCACTGGTCACTTCGGGCCGTGATGCCTCACAGATTCCACTCTTTAATTATTATCGCAGTATCTTAGAGCTAGTAAGTAATCAAATGACCAAGGTTCAGGCCGATCGACGAGATGTCAGCGCTTTGACCATGGGCATTGCGCGGTCACGCTTCCCCTTACTCAAAAAAAAGATCGAAGAATTTCGCAGTGAAATTTTAAAACTGGTTTCTAACGAGACCCAACCCGAAGAAGTCGTACTGCTTTCAATCCAATTGCTGCCACTGACTCATAGCCTGACCAAAGGAAACAAATCGTGAATAAATCAATTTTAATGAGTATCGTTATCGGCCTCTTAACACTGGGCAGCAGTGCTTGCGGCCCTGGATCGGCTAAAACTCTGGAGTTACAAGGCGGCACCGAAGCCACCAACCCGCATCAATTTCGCAGTATTAAAGGACAGGTCGATAACATAGCAAATTGTTCTCTGCAGGAAGCCAGCGTGCAAGGCATTCAAACCGAAGTGGTTATCACCCTTGATGTCACCAACCAGTGTACTTTCAGCGGACTCGTGATGTCAGGTTTTGATTATAGTTTAGAAATTATTGTCGACGATGCGCCCATCTCAGTGATGTTTGTCACCGAAATCAGCGAGGCCCCAATTTTTTCAGTCCCGCATGGTGAGGGTGAGTTAGACTTAGGCACAATAATCATCAGTTCAAGCGCGACCGGCCCAGTGGCTTATGCAGAAGCTCCCGTTGTCGATAACCCCGAGTCCGCTTCTAGTTTGCAATTTGCCGATAACGAAGCGGCTGATGACGCAGCCGGTCTCCAAGATTTTCAAGTGGATCCAAGTAAGGGGCCTGTCAAGGCGTCACCACAGATCAAGTTAGATACCTTTGATAATCATGAAAGCAGCAGGACGATTCGCAACTTACTGCGTCCTTCTCGTGGAGACGACTCGTGACAGACCATTTTACAAATTAAGGCATCTCAATCTGCTTGCAAATCACTCCAACTGAATCAAGATAATTACCTGCGCGACCCTTAATTCCCGTCATGACATAAGTCGCTGGGCAACTCACATCACGCCATGTCGTCGGGTTGGCATGCTTGGCCGAACCATTCGTACCTTTACCAAAAACGTGGCTGGCGTTTTTCGTATCAGCACCATTCCCGGTAATGCGTGGCACCAACTCAGAAATAACCCAATGACCACCAAAGTAACCTGACTTCACCTTCAAACCCGTCATCACATAACCCGCTTGACTGCTTGAGACGATGCCTCCACCACCTGAGCCACCGGCCTTGGCAATAGTCAGGGACTGTTCCTGCATCGCGTCTGATCCCGTACTTGAATAACTGCGGCAGACTAATTCGTTGAGTTGATCAACAACGTCGCCAGCACGACCTTTAATCGCATGAACAACCATGCCGTCGGGACATTCGGTCCGAAATGGACCACCACCATAGCCGCCATAGGGCCCTTGATAGTCACCGCCCATCCCCATCCGCGGGCCCACTTCAAGGCCAGCATATTTTTTCAATCCATTGACCGAACTCTCGAGCGCTGCCTGCTGTGTTGTCACCAGCCGATCGCAAACGAGACCCACCCGCTCGACAAAACCAAGCGGGTCGCCTGCCGCACTGATGCCACGCACAAAGAAATCTTTAGGACAACGCAAGGGCTCTTTACCGGCCCCACCTGCAGTCCCGATTTTTTGCGGAGCAAAAACTACCGGATGACCATTCTGAATCCCAAATTGATGTACATGAGTGCCATGAGGTTTAAATTCACCGATCATGAAGTAGCCACCACCGGCACTATCATTCACTTCACCACTTTTATGCTGATAAAAGTTTGGGGCTAGCTTTAAATCCAACCCTGTCATGACACCTGAGTCGCTTAACTTAAAACTCGTGTTTGCCGCCGCAGGGGCCCCGACGTCTACCGCTTGATGCTTCAACTGAGCATCACTGTCTCCAAGCAGATCCCGACACGCAATTGAATTAATATATTGTAAATACTTCCCGGCGAGAGCGTCGATCTGAACCACGCCGTGGCCTTCAGGACAGAGTACGGTTTTTTCGTTGCTAACAAATGAGCCACCGACGGCTTTCACTTCGTACCGTTCCGCTATCGTCAAATCAGCATCCGAAAGCATTCCCCCAGTTAACTGAAACGGATTTTCCTTACGATTCTCTTTAATCACTCGATGGCAAATGCCACCTAAGCTATCAATATAGGAACCAGCCCGACCTTTGAGACCAGTTAAAGCAAAACCATCCGGACAAAAATGACCGGCACTTGCAGCCATATCATCATGCCCACTATCACCAATAGAACTTAAAGCGGAATTTTCTATAATCTCACCCTCACCACCAAGCTGTACTTCATACGGTTGTACTTCAACAACCTGGTGTCCAGAGATCCGATGAGCTTTACTGTAAAAGCCATTGATTAAAGCTCCGTCTGCGGCGACTGCTGTCACTATATGCTGCTTATTTCCATTAGCCCCACCCGCCTTATTATCAAATGACACCCAATGAGCTTGGGCATTATTTAACTGATCGTAAGGTTTACAGTGAAACCCATCTATACTGACGGTAGCACCCTGATTTTTGTATCCTTGAATACCCATAATAACCTGACCCGCAGGGCAATCTTTGCGAAAGTAAGCCCCACCAGGGCCACCCAAATTACGCGTATTCCCTATTGGAGAGTCACTATCCTTAACACCAAAACTAGGGCCGAATTCGTAACCATAATTGCGATTGAGTCCATCTACTAGGGATAAAGGCGGATGATCCTTTGTTAATAATTGTTCACAAATAGCTCCTACTCTTGCCACGTAGGTGTATTTCGGCTTACTCCCAAGAGCCGGGGCCGCTGAAATACCTTTGAGAAAATAACCTTGTGGACACTCCACGGGCATCCAAGCCGTCGGGCTACCCTTGCCAACAACACCCATGTTCGGCTGAATAATACTACTCACAACCCCAGCCTGCTTAGTCACCAAGTGCGCAATGGGCTTAAATTCGCTGATATAAGGGCCATAAAAAAAAGTTACATCATCAGACAACACATCTTGTGCTTCACTGATATCTTGTGCAACGTCTGCTTTCAGATGAAACCCCGTCATCACATAATTATCAGTCGCTTTAAACTCATGGATCCCTCCACCTGTACCACCAACTCGTATATCGTAATTGTAGCTCTTACCTTTACCGAGATCAAAAATACTGCGGCATTGAATGGCTAAAACCTGGTCTAAACGTGCCCCCGCTTTGACGGAAATCCCTACAACACCCTGGCCTTTTGGACAGAGAATGCTTTTATCGTTATGAATATTACTCTTGATGACCGTACGGCCGCCACCAACCGGAGCGATGATATGAAAACCACCTAGCATAAAGGGGTTTTTAAGCTTAAAATTATTCCCTTTATTAACAGGATCCAAGCCACCAAGAACTGAAGAAGGTCCCTCAATAAAGCCCTTAGGATCAAACAACAAACCATCGATCACAGCACCATCATCACCACCGTCCGTGCCACCGTTGCCATCACCCGCTCCGTCATCGGAACCATCCGTGCCCGAACCACCATCGGTGCTACCATTGTCATCCCCAGTTCCGTCGTCAGAACCAGAATCTCCAGAGCCACCATCATCACCAGCCCCATTATCCACAGCAGAATTACCGGACGGCTCTGTTTGCGCACCGCCCTCATTTCCTTCATCAATTTCGACGTCGATGGGATAGGCCCCACCGGCTGTGTCATCAATGGGGACCCCCTCTAAAATACCAGACTCACCGGAGCAAGACAGCACCAGAGCGGTACAAAAAATGAGCACAGAAAACTTGATTAAATTACGTGGTAACAACATGACGGACCCCCTATTAGATAAATAAACTTTATGCAGAAATAATTCTCTTTGTTATCGCGCTCGATGCCGCATTCGGTTGTGAGCGCACAGCTTCATTCTGTTGACCTGAGTAAACAATTTTTAAATGATTCCTATTCGCGTAAGGCCTGTTCCAGCTCAGCCGCTTGAAACCGTAAATTCTTTGGAGCGGTCACGGGATCAAGCTGACGAGATGGGTTCGACTTGAGTACGCCGCCGCTAGCTAAATGCCGAGCGTGCTGCCAAAAAGGATCATCTTGCACCTCACGCGCCGCTGGAATGAGTTCAACAAAGGCCGAGCGAAATTCCATCTCGGGTGCGTCGCCCGGACGACGTAAAGACTCATAAGCCAGTGCGCAACCGGCCTGCAGATAATGACCCTGGCGACCCGCCCCTTGATCTACATAACCGCACATCACATGTTTGACTTGGTTCCGTGCAGAACTTTTCAGGGGCACAGCCAGCTGGGCAATACGATCTTTTAACGCGGACCAACTGAGGACCTCCTGCGTCTGGCTTGTTATCTCGAGCGGACTCCAATTAACATCCAAGCCAATGCAATCACCACTGTTATCAAACCAGACCGCGACCAAAGAGCCACGGCCCAACACCGGAACACCCTTCACCTCGCGACCAAAGAGCGCAATATTAGCCACCACTTCAATTGTCATCGTGCGCTGCCGCGCGGCTTGCACTGGGATATTGGCGTTCTTTAAATAACGTGTTCCTAAGAAAATAAGTTTTTCATCCGAACCCATGGAAATGAGATTACCCAACGAGCTAACCACCGTTCGACCACGTGATTCTAGCTCCTCCGCCTCCAAGCGATTTTGACTCCGATTTTTTCGGATGTAGTCGGGATTATCAATATCACCCCTAAACTTAAACCGACTCCCATCTCCATACACGGTAAGCGCTGTTGTCCCTTGCTCTAAACGAATCACTTGCCCTGCCTTGAGCGAACGCTGCTGTGCAGTCGCCAATTGAAAGCGTGACCCGTAACGACCGTCAAGAATACTTTGCAGAGTCTGTACGACACTCGTGGCGCCCGGACCGGGCTTAACTTTGAGCAGTGGCAGCTCGCTCTGATTCAGTCCTTGTTGCATGGAGCGCGCGCGCCACTGCTCTAAGTATGACGAAGATCGACACCAGGCCTGAGAAGCCAGCAACGAAGTAAAACACAAACTCAGTAAAACAAGGTACAGTCTAATAGTCATCGATAAAGCTCACACAGAGATTAGTAATATCCAGGTCACGCCAACGCGCTAAGCTCATAAAATTATCCCAAGTGGCGTGGTCGCGACGGTAAGCGCAATCCCCCGCCCCATCAAAATGGGCCGTTGGTTTTCCTGTTGCCATCACCGCTACATCTTGTTCAAAGCTGCTATCGAAGATAAGGCTGTCAAACCAAGCCCACTTAACGGGTTCGCCCTCTTCCAAATAAAACGACAAGGCATCGCCTGATCCAGCATCGTGGAACGAGCCATGACTTCCCAAGGCCAAAATCAAACCACCGCGAAAAACATCTATCCAACGTTTGGAGGTATGAGCATCAATCTTTAAAGTACCGCAGGATTTAGTCGCAAGAAATGCGAGCTGACTGCTGTTGTCACCAAAGCGCCAACTATGTTTGTTCGTGCAGGTGTATTTATCTTCACCCCAGAACGCTAAACAGGCATCGTTATTTGAGGTAAACCCGTGCGTGCCAATATAAGCAAAGTGAGTTGTATCTAATCCGCCGCTTTCCTTACAACCATCGCAGTAAGTGAAAGCCGGCAAGGCGTTCTTCATGTTGTAAAAATAAACCTGCTGATAATGCTTCGCCATGGCTGAGTTAAATTCTTGGCTCGCTTGAGTCGAAAAAGGCAGAATGTCCATCCAGTCATTTTGAAATGACGATTGGTTCCGCGTACCAAAACAACGATCGGTGCAGGCCCAGGTGGGCACGGGTTCATTGGGATCTGCTGTAAAGAAAATCCATACCTGGTCTTCTGCCAAATAGTTATTATCTTGTGCACGCACACCATCGGGGCCACCTTTGATACGAACCCGGTAGATACTTGCTTCATCTAAGGCTTGCTGTGGCGTAAACGTTAAAACCTGCGCGCCCTGACCCGGAGCTACATGAAGCAAACCATCTAATTGAGCTGGATTGGGATGGTGCCGTTCGAGTGTCACCGCATTCACTAAAGAACTCGGGTCTAAGGACTTATCAAATTTAAGTACTAACTGATTAAAAGTTACAGCCGTGACTTCTTGGTAAGGAAGTGGGGCCTTTTGCACCACTTCCAGCGGCGACGGCAGCTCAACAAACGTCAAAACATTTGTATTAAACTTTGGCTTCACCTTAATATCTGAATCGGGAGCGTCAATAACATCGGCACCCGGCTTCACCGTCACTGGAGCTTGTCGGAATGAAGCGACCTGAAGCAACGTAGAATCATCGGCTCTGGTAATGAATGGCAATGCAACACTCAGCAAAGTCAGCATCACGAAGCTAAATTGAAATAAATAGGTCTTGAATGAAAGCTGGTGCATGGTTATTTACTCATCCTCTTCTTGCAGGTAGAGATGAGCAAAATGCGTGCCAGTTCAAACAAAAATACGTGCCGCTTAAGTAGCTAATTTTTAGTGAGTTTTATTTTTAGGTTTTAAAGATGACTGTATCATTCTGATAATCTTATCAGAATGATACGATTTCATTAGGCTTTGTCCACTTGAGAAAACAACAAATGCCCAAATGATGTGCTTAAAAACTGGTTAAAACTAAGCGGATAAAAACACTGCAACCAATGAACGCAGATCGTCTGCAAAACTTTCATGTCCGACCGTCCCAAACAAAATTTCACTCTCCACTTCAATCCCAAGGCTATCTTCAACACCGTTGAACATCTGAATAAATTGAATACTGTCGAGACTCCACCACAACGTCTCTAACTCTTTGAAAGTCAGCAGTTGCGAAGTCGGAACACTCTGCAAGGCTTTGATAACCCCTTCAGCAATGGCTTGGACAATTTGCTTTTGTCGCGGCGACCAAGCTGCCATCGACTCTGGAAAACTGTCCCAGTCTAAACTAAGTGGCAATTGTGCCGGACCCCATAAGAGACGGCGCAGTCCCGTCCAACGTGCTGCCGCCGGAGTTTCTTCCTGCAAAACCGCTTGGTACTCCATCATTTCATCAGCCACAATAAACAAACCGGGGCTTTGATTTTCAAAATGAAGCGCCCCTGAAACCAAGGCGTCAATCGGTTCGGATACCTCCACCACATAACGATGTGGCTTACGCCCAATGAGCTCATGCAATTGATTTGGGAAACCTTGCTGCGGATTCTGCAACCAAGAACTCAGCTGTGGAAGGCAAGATTGCAACATCTGGGGATGCACATAATAACCCATCACAGACTGACCCGAAGGATCCTTCACCGTCATCGGACCATGGCCTAGTACAGATTCGTTAAAGCAGGTCCAACCGACCTGAGAGAGTAAAATAGATGTGGGAGTAAGTTGCAGTGTCATGCCGGACCCTTTCATTGATATATCAATAGTACCCAACCCATTTAGGCCCTGAGAATATCGAATGAATCGGCCGCTTGTTGCTCGGCTATATTAATAGCCAGAAAAATTCTGTTTACTCGAGTCAACACATGAACCTAAACCCAGGTTCAAGAACGAAAAGCACCCCCTAGCAAAAACTTGTTAGGTGAAAAGAATGAAAAAGCGAAAGAAGATAAGCTATCGAGAAAGAGTGCAGATAGAGGTTAGTATAGGAGTAGGCCTAAGTAATGGAGAGATAGCATTAAAGCTAGGCCGGCATAAATCGAGTATCACCAGAGAGATTAATCGGAATAAAGGGGGTCCCAAGCGTAAGAACTACAGAGCCGAGTTTGCCCAAGCTCAAGCAGACTTTAGTAAGTATCGAGCGACCCAGCAGAACCCTGGTAAAGATCCTAAGATCTGGAAATATGTCGAAGCAAAGCTTAGAATTGGATGGACTCCAGAACTGATCAGTGGACGGATTGCTTACGATCATCCCCAGTGGTCGATCAGTCACGAGACGGTCTATCAATATATCTACCGAGAAGGTCATCGCCTGACAGGCTATTTACCCTCACGCCGGACCTATCGACGTCCCAAAGGCCCTCGGAGAGGAAAGCGGAGCAAGATAGTGAATCGGCTGTCTATTCTAGAGAGACCTGAGGTGATTAACCATCGTAGTGAGGCGGGCCACTGGGAATCGGACTCGATTATCTCACGTAAGTCTAAGGCGGGTTTAAATGTGATGGTGGAGAGGCAAGCGCGCTATGTGCATATTACTAAGCTCGAAGATCTAACGGCAGCAAAGACGCAAGCAGCGATTACGAAGCGCCTCTCGAACTGGTCTGCTGAATGGCGCCGCACGATCACGTACGATAATGGCAGTGAGAATAGTCGTCACGAGCAAATAAATAAGGAGTTAGGAACCCAGTCCTACTTCTGTGAACCGTATCACAGCTGGGAGAAAGGGAGTGTGGAGCAGGTGAATATGCTGATTAGGAGATATGTACCCAAAGGGACTGATTTAGCTTTGTTGACGGCAGAACAAGTGCAGTATATCGAAGACCAACTCAACGACAGACCAAAAAAGTGTTTAGGCTATAAGACTCCTAGGGAGTTTATCAATAACTTTCTCTAGGTGGTGCAATTGGTACTTGAATGTGCC
>JAJFLM010000258.1 GCA_021772655.1 Deltaproteobacteria bacterium | reverse complement strand
TACCATCATCCCCACTGCATTTATACTGATGGCCTTCCATTTTGCGATCCTTATTTTGGTGAGCATTGGTGATGTCATTAAGGGTACGGATCTAGCATCACCTCCCGAGGAGGGCCTATGACGACGACTCTCATCTTACTCGGTATCTTAGCCTTAGCTTTTTTTGGAGCTCCGCTCTTTACTATTTTTGGAGCTTCCGCCTTAGTCCTCTTTGGAAAAGCCGGCGTTGACCCCATGGCCATTATCATTGAGGTCACGCGTTTAGTCTCGGCACCCGCATTGGTCGCCATCCCGCTGTTTACTTTTGCAGGTTATATGATGGCCGAAAGTAAAGCCCCACAACGGATGGTCAATCTAAACCAAGCGATGTTTGGTTGGTTGCCCGGTGGCTTAGCCATTGTTGCCTTGATTGCATGCTCTTTCTTTACAGCTTTTACAGGAGCTTCCGGTGTTACGATTATTGCCTTAGGTGGTTTACTTTATCCCATCCTAATCAAACGCGGTTTCCCTGAAAAGTTTTCACTCGGCTTGGTCACAACCGGTGGGAGCTTAGGTTTATTGTTTCCTCCCAGCTTACCACTGATTCTATATGGCCTGATCGCTAAAGTTGAAGTCGATAAACTGTTTGTTGCCGGATTGATTCCAGGAATGGTGCTCATGCTTTTATTGGGCGGCTACAGTATATGGGTAGGGCGGAGCAGCATCAAGGGTGACAAATTTGAAATCGCCAAAGTCCTCACAGCTTTAAAAGAAGGCGCCTGGGAGATTCCCTTACCTTTCATTATTTTAATCGGTATTTATGGTGGTTTCTTTACAGCTGGTGAAGCCGCTGCTGTAACTGCTGTCTATGTTCTGATTGTTGAAGTCTTTATTTATAAAGATCTCAAGCTCTTCGGTGACATCCCACGCATCATTAAAGAAAGCATGGTCTTGGTCGGCGGTATTATCGTTATCTTAGCCGTGGCCTTAGGCTTCACCAGTTATCTGATTGAAGCCCGTGTGCCAGATATGATTTTTGAGTGGATCCAACAATATATCACCAGCCAGTGGATGTTCTTAATTGCCTTAAACGTCTTCTTGCTGATTGTGGGTTGTTTGATGGATATCTTCTCAGCTATCGTCGTAGTGGTACCCATTATTGTACCGATTGCGCTTAAGTTTGGGGTAGATCCGATTCACTTGGGAATTATCTTCCTCACCAATTTAGAAATTGGTTATATGACACCACCAGTTGGTTTGAATTTATTTATTTCGAGTTACCGCTTTAATAAATCTATCGTAGAGATATACAAAGTAGCTGTGCCTTATTTGGCTATTCTGATTGTGGGCTTGTTACTCATTACTTACTTGCCACAACTCAGCTTATTCCTCTTAGATTTAATGAAATAATTTATACGTAAAGGAGTTTGAATCATGACCGAAACTGTAATCGTAAGTGCCGCACGTACACCTGTCGGCTGCTTTCAAGGCGCCTTAGCTAGCTTAACCGCTCCGCAATTAGGGGCTATCGCTATTAAAGAAGCTGTCTCACGCGCTGGCTTGAATAAAGATCAAGTCGATCAAGTCATTATGGGTAATGTATTAGCGGCCGGTGTCGGACAAAATCCCGCACGCCAAGCAACTATTCTTTCCGGTTTAGCCGAAACCACCGAAGCTATGACCATCAATAAGGTATGTGGCTCTGGCTTGAAAGCTATCATGTTGGCCGACCAAATGATTAAAACCGGAGATGCCGAGATCGTCGTCGCCGGCGGTCAAGAAAGTATGAGCCAAGCGCCGTATCTGTTACCTAAAGCACGCACAGGTTATCGCATGGGTGATGGCAAGATTATCGATGCGATGGTTTATGATGGCTTAACTAACGCCTATGATGGACGTCATATGGGTAACTTGACCGAACTTTGCGCCCGCGAACACAACATCACTCGCGAAATGCAAGATGAATTCTCAGCAGAAAGCTATCGTCGTTCACAAAAAGCCATTGCAGATGGTTTATTCAAAGAGGAAATTGTTCCCGTTGAAGTGCCACAACGCAAAGGGGACCCTATCGTAGTCGATACGGATGAAGAACCAGGCCGTGGTAATATTGAGAAACTTAGCAAGCTGCGAACAGCTTTTGAAAAAGACGGTACGGTAACTGCCGGTAACGCCTCATCTTTAAATGATGGTGCTGCCGCCGTGGTCGTTATGAGTGCTGCTAAAGCCAAAGAATTAGGTTTAACACCGTTGGCAACTATTAAAGGGCATGCTGGTGCATCCGTTCAACCTGAATGGTTTACTGTCGCACCTGCAGAATCTATCAAAAAAGTTTGGCATCGTTTGGGCATCAATAAAGATGACATCGATATATTTGAGCTTAACGAAGCCTTTGCTGCCGTGGGTATCGCCAATAGCCAAATTTTAGGTCTGACGAGCGACAATGTTAATGTCAATGGTGGGGCGGTTTCCATCGGACACCCCATCGGTGCTAGTGGAGCTCGTATTTTGGTGACCCTATTGTATGCCTTAAAACAGCAAAACAAGAAAACCGGCCTGGCTAGTCTGTGTATTGGCGGCGGTGAAGGGGTGGCTATGGTAGTTGAACGTCCGTAACCCGTAGGGGCGAATCTTGTATTCGCCCGCAAATGGACCCACGAAAGGGCGATCACAAGGATCGCCCCTACACCCATATTTATCCAAAAGCGCACCTCTCAGGTACGCTAAGGTCGTTTGAAGGGACTTGCGCCCAAGCAGTCATTCTGATAGTCCAATACGGCTTTTACAGCTTATTTTAATCAATATTTTAAGGAGATCCTCATGGGTGAATTTGTTCACATTGAAACGAAGGACCATACATCAACCGTTACCATTACGCGCGAAAAGGCCCTCAATGCCTTAAACGCTGATGTACTTAAAGAATTACATGCGGCCTTCACGGATTTGTCTCATAACCCTGAAGTGCGCTCTATCATCATCACCGGTGCTGGCGATAAAGCCTTCGTCGCCGGAGCCGATATTGCCGCGATGTCTAAGATGAGTGTTTCTGAAGCCGCCGCCTTTGCTGAAACCGGTCATCAAACCATGAATGCCATTGCTAACTGCCCTAAGCCAGTGATCGCAGCCGTCAACGGCTTCTGTTTAGGCGGCGGGATGGAACTGGCCTTAAGCTGTGATTTTATTTACGCCTCCGACAAAGCCAAAATGGGCCTTCCTGAAGTAGGCTTAGGTTTATATCCGGGCTTTGGCGGCACCCAGCGTTTAAGCCGCGTCGTGGGCTTAGCAAAAACTAAAGAACTTGTTTTCTCCGCACGCATGATTTCAGCGCAGCAAGCGGCTGACTGGGGTATCATCAACAAACTTTGCACTCCTGAAACCTTATTAGAAGAGGCCGGTAAATGCGCCGCTGAAATTAACAGCAAAGGACCGGTCGCCGTTTCCCTTGCCAAAAAAGTAATCAGCAACGGAGCTGATGAATCTTTGGATGTGGGTTTAGAATTAGAAAAGGGCTCCTTTGCCCAATGCTTTGATACGGATGATCTTAAAGAAGGCTTGGCCGCGTTTATGGAAAAACGAGCCGCTGCTTTTCAGGGTAAATAATTAAGATAAGGAAATAATATACAATGGAATTTAAATTAACCGACGAACAGAAAATGATTCAAGAAATGGCCCGTGACTTTGCACAAAACGAAGTGGCGCCGGCCGCCCATGAACTCGACATGAAAAGTGAGTTTCCCGCACAACATATTAAAAAAATGGCTGAGCTTGGTTTGATGGGGATGATGGTGCCCACCGAATGGGATGGTGCTGGCCTTGATACGCTGACCTACACATTGGCTTTAGAAGAAATTAGTGCCGCCTGTGCATCGACCTCTGTTACCATGTCAGTGAATAACTCTTTATATTGTGGACCGATCACTAAGTTTGCAACGGATGAGCAAAAGAAGAAATACTTAAGTCCTTTTGCTCGTGGTGAGCAATTAGGTGCGTACGCTTTATCAGAACCAGGAACAGGTTCCGATGCGGCCAACCAACAAACCATAGCGACCCTTAAAGGCGATAAATATATTATCAATGGCCGAAAAAACTTCATCACCAATGGCCCGAATGCCGACGCTATGTTGGTTTATGCGATGACGGATAAAGATAAACGTCATAAAGGTATTTCTGCTTTTATCGTTGAAAAGAATTTCCCTGGTTTTTCCATTGGTAAAATCGAGAAGAAACTCGGTATTTGCGCTTCTTCCACTTCTGAAATCGTTTTGGAAGACTGTGAAGTCCCCAAAGCAAACTTACTGGGTGAAGAGGGTATGGGCTTTACCATTGCCATGAATACTTTGGACAGTGGTCGGATTGGTATCGGCACCCAAGCTGTTGGGATTGCCCGCGCGGCTTTTGAAGCTGCTCGCAAGTATTCTACCGAACGCGAAGCCTTTGGCGCGGCGATTTGTAATTTCCAAGCCTTGCAACATTTCATGGCAGATATGGCGACACGCACTGATGCCGCGCGTTTGTTAGTGCACCGCGCCGCGTGGTTACGTGACAACAATCAAGTCTACGGTAAAGAAGCCGCGATGGCAAAACTCTATGCTTCTGAAACTGCTAATTGGGTGACTGATAAGGCCGTTCAAATGCATGGTGGTTATGGTTATATCAAAGAATATGATGTGGAACGTTATTTCCGTGATGCAAAAATTACAGAAATCTACGAAGGCACCTCTGAAATTCAGCGTTTGGTGATTGCAAGAGCTGTGTTGAAAGAAATTGGTTTTACCAAGTTTCAATAGAGGTCTGTAGGGGCGTGATTTATCACGCCCTTACCTTACCCCAATTCAAGGGCGCAATAAATTGCGCCCCTACATGTCAGGGTATATTACCGCCCCTTAAAATCAGGAATCCGCTTACCCTTAACGGCTTCAACCCCTTCGCCTAAATCTTCGGTTTGAAAACAAACGGCTTGCCCAGCCGCCTCATTACTTAAAGAATCACTTAAAGGAAGGGTGACATTCGCTTGTAAAGCCTTCTTAGCTTCACGCACCGCAACGGGTGAGTTGGTTGCAATCGTTTCAGCTAATTGTTCCACCGCCGCAGCTACCTGATCCACCGAATGCACTTCATTCACCAAACCAAGGCGATGGGCTTCAGCCGCATTCAAAGTCCGTGCTGTAAACAGTAAATCCGCTGCCGTGGCATAACCCGACAGCTGACTGATCAACCAACTGCCCGCCATACCAGGAGAGAGCCCCAAGCGCGTAAAGTTAACACCCATTTTAGCTTTTTCAGAAGCAAAACGAATATCACAGGCCAGGGCGACGCAAAATCCAGCCCCAATAGCATGACCATTCATATGAGCGATCGTCGGGACGGGAATGTCTCGTACGCATAAGAAAGAATTATAAAACTCCATCATCTCACGATGATTGGTTTCTGGCGTCTTCTTCATTTTGTCGTAAATCATATCAAGGTTACCACCGGCAGAGAAAGCTCGACCCGCACCACTCAAAATCACACAACGCAAGTCTTGATCCGCCTTAATTTGCGCTACGACCTTGGGAAAAGCCTCAGCCATTTCTAAACTTAAGGCATTCAAACGATCAGGATCATTAAAGACGATTTGGCCAATAGAGCCTTGTTTTTCATAGATAATTTTATCAGACATAGTGTTTCCTTATTCTCCTAAAGGGCGCCAACCTAGCCATTTCAAATTAATTCAGCAAGCATTTACACTTTCAATGTTCCTTGCCGTTTTCAACCTAAGTCAGTATAAACCCAGGACTTTTACATAATCCGGTGACGGAGTCGCCTTAAGCCTCCATCACGCAGAACCAGGGCATTGACGAGCTATGGAAACTATCCAATCTAAAATCAGTACAGAATCCGCAGAATTTAAAGAGAATCAGGGCAATTACGAGCGCCTAGTAGCTGAATTAAAAGAGCGCACCGAAGCCGCGCAGGCCGGCGGGGGTAGCGAGGCTGTTGAGCGACATCGCTCGCGCAACAAATTACTCGCCCGTGAACGCATTGAGCGGCTCTTGGATCCAGGCTCACCATTTTTGGAACTCTCATCACTCGCCGCTTGGGATATGTATAAGGGGGCCGCTCCCAGTGCCGGTATCGCCACTGGCATTGGTACGGTTCATGGCCGCGAAGTTATGGTGGTCGCTAATGATGCGACAGTCAAAGGCGGAACTTATTATCCGATGACGGTTAAAAAGCATCTGCGTGCTCAAGAGATTGCTGCCGAAAATAACTTACCTTGCGTTTATTTAGTCGATTCTGGTGGAGCGTTTCTTCCCAAACAAGATGAAGTCTTCCCCGACCGCGAACACTTTGGACGCATCTTTTATAATCAGGCCCGCATGTCAGGGCAGGGCATTCCGCAAGTTGCCGTCGTGATGGGTTCATGCACAGCCGGTGGGGCGTATGTTCCGGCCATGAGTGATGAGTCTGTGATTGTTAAAGGCAATGGCACCATCTTTTTGGGCGGACCACCACTGGTCAAAGCCGCAACGGGCGAAGAAGTTACAGCGGAAGAACTCGGCGGCGCCTCTGTACACTGCAGCAAATCTGGCGTCACGGATCACTTTGCCAATAACGATGAGGAGGCTTTAGATATTGCACGCAATATTCTGCAGCACTTAAACCGTTCGCGAAAAAGCGAATTAGATATTCTGCCCCCAGAAGAACCGCTTTATGACCCTCGTGAACTTTATGGTGTCGTACCGACGGACTTACGCAAACCTTATGATGTCCGCGAAGTCATTGCGCGTTTGGTCGATGGCAGTCGCTTTCATGAATTTAAAAAACAGTACGGCAACACCTTAGTCTGTGGCTTCTCACACATCTGGGGTTATCCTGTAGCAATTTTAGCCAACAACGGTATTCTTTTTGGCGAAAGTGCACAAAAGGGCGCTCATTTTGTAGAACTCGCCTGCCAACGCGGCATTCCTTTATTGTTCTTACAGAACA
>JAJFLM010000257.1 GCA_021772655.1 Deltaproteobacteria bacterium | reverse complement strand
CAGATAACACGTTCATAGGCTTAACATACAAGCCACCCGTCAATTACAGACAGAAAGGCATTAAATCACCGCTATTTGGTCTATATTATGCGAATCCGCTCACTCTAAATGATGGCACGCCTCTCACTCGAATCAGTCTTGACTTAGTATGCTATCGCCTATTGCTTGGCGAAGTCGACCCTTCTCATGCATCGAGGAAAACTGTAAAAAATTACTTCCGAAATGTAATGAAAAAACAGAATGGTATATCACTCAAACCCAACGAAGACGGAATTCACAATTATAATTTTGACGATATTGATCCGATTCTAAGGCTACCGTGGGGCACACCCACCGATAAATTAATGATGAGAGCCAAGAAGGACCGATCATAATTTCCGGTACAGTTTCCGGATTTCGGTAAGTTACCGGAAACTCGGTGCCTGAAGTAGCCCCATAATATTGTACCCTTTGCTTTTCCGGTTAACGTCAGAAACCTCTGGCCCCAACCTTTTTACGTACCCGGCGCTAATATGAGGGTGACTGGGGTCAGTGGACTCTGCGGGTGTTGCATAAATTCATGAAGATTAGAGAGGAAAGGGTTTGAGGAGAACAATACAGATGGTGGGGGCGGCGGGGGGAACAAGGAATGCTAGTTTGGCGCTAGGTGAATGGAGGTAAGTCAAAGTGGCTATTTCTCATCCCGGATGGTGGATCTTGTAAGAACATGTTGGATCTAATTTAAGCATGTCCTTCCAAAAGTCTATCAGCTCAGTGCGATCACGCTTGCCAGAATTATCCGGTAAAGCGGGAATGAAGCTCTGGTTAACAATTAGTCTCTTGGTAGACTCTCGGAAGATTACCGACAACGTTCGAACATTATCAGAAAGTTCTCGCTGAAACGTCTTATCTAGAGCATTATGGCAAAGATTAACTAGGTCACCATGCGCGTACTCGTTTCTTAGGTCCCAGAGCTTTCTAATAAAATCTTCCAACAGTTCACGTTTTGATAGGTCATCTGGATAGATAATTTTTGAGAGAACTCTCGGAATGTATGTTCTCTTCTGATCGCTAAGAGTAGACGCAAGGGTGGAATCGCCTCTATCAATTTTATTTGGAGCTGCAATGAGTGATTCAACGCCCTGAAATAAGTCTTGTACTCTATCTACATCATTAAACGTGTTCAGTTCTGATCGACCTTCAGGGCCAAAGTAGTTCGACCTCATGTATGACATTTCTAACTTGAGATCCGGTACATGAATGGCTTCATAATTAACACTCTCCATTAATGGCCAAAATTTCCTGAGAGTTTCAGCATGATGTTGTTCTAAACGAGTCGTGAGTATCGACGTACTCGACATCTCATTTCCTGGAAAAGATCGAATTTCCGATAATTCGAATGGCGGGGAAAAATACATTGCCTTAATTCCGATAGCTTGAAAAAAGACCGATCCACCGTCAATAAGACGTAGCGAAAAAACCATCTTTCTGCCAAATTCATAAGGACTGATAATGTCTTGATAAATTTTCTTATTGATTCTGACCCTTTTGATAGCACAGAAGAAGCTTTGATCAGGTATCTGGGCTTTTGGATGACATTGATCTAACCAATTTCTTAGCTCATAAAACTTACATCTACCATCTACGGATTCAAAACAATCGAAACTAAATCCCCCAAAACTGTCATATCCGCGGATTTCAGTATTATCGTCGATACCTAGATGGTAGTCAGCATTTGAGTAATAGTTTTCTAAATAAACATAATATTCTAATAAGCCTTCATCGGATAAAAAGTCATTTTCGAAGAGCTCGAATAATCGAGTAAACTCTTTTTTTGGACTGGAATGAAAGGTTACACGGGGAACTATATAGTCAGCCAAAGAATTGATAAAACCTTCAATGGCGTGTCCCGACACTTGAAATCTATGTTGTCGATATCCTATTGGGTTTTTCGTTAATGAAGTGGGTTGGAGGTTAAAATAATAAATCTTGTCGTAAAAGCTTTTGTTTTTCTTAAAGGCCTCAACATATTCGTCAGTTTGAGTTGCCTTTAGAAGCTTCTCTGCATCGCTGCTATACCTCGCTTCCTTCTTTTGTTCGTCAAGTATGATGTCAATATATGTATGCCCTGGGCTCTCGAAAAACCCTTCAAAAAATGCTTGTGGATTATCCTTAGCCTTTTCTTCCTCTATATCTGGCTTTATTAAAGCCCATAGCAAATCATGGAATGTCTGGTTCTTCATTTATATCCAATCAGTAGCTTCACATTAGAAAGGAACTCAAATGCGTAAATTCGAGCCAAAGCCGTAGCCAATTTATGATCAGCGGTCTTTGAGAATGTACTTAAAATTGCTTTATAGATACCAACGTTTGGCCCGAGATTCTGCGCAGCCTCGTCTATAATCTCACCCGTATAGGTTAAAAAGGCCAAATTGCTCTTCATCGGATCCTGCTTTGAAAGCCGCTCCATACTCTCCTCAAATGGCACACTATTTATAGGGACAGGGTCTGAATGGGCAATCCCCGCATTTCCCGGGCTGTCGTATGTATACCGATTGTGATCGTTTAGCTTTACTGACTCACAGAAGTTTGACTCTTGAACGCATTGGCGGGAGCTAGCGGCACCCCACAGCGCCTGGTTAGTGTGGAAAGTAGGGCTCGCATAAGTTACAACTGCTTTTCCTGCGGTTTTCCGTGCTAGATAAGCAAGACTTTTTTGTTGATGCCGTAAAATATCGTACCGAAAGTATGGTTTGTTCCAGGAGGAATACTCGGCAGCACCGGAGCGTTTCATGTAATGAGGTCTCTTTGCCTGTATAAAGCAATTAAACCTAAAGGAAGGGAACCTGTTAACGTCATTTTGGAACTCTTGCCACCATCGATTATCTAGGCCGGTGCCATGCGGTGGAATATGAAACAACGATCGCCACCATGGATACATAGGGGGGAACTGCCGCCAAAATGTAGCACTGGATGATCTCAGTGCGACATCAAAGCCAAGAATGCTCTCTTGAACTTGTCCCGGCGCAAATAGCTGTCTACCGCATACTAGCTCTAGAGTTAGGTAATGTTCGTAGGTTTTTTCTTCAAACTCGGCAAGCATCGCATCAAGAGGGGTTAAAAATTGAGTATAATTGGGATTGCCTACAGAGTGAACCTATATTGCGTACATAGTATTAACGCATCTTATCAGTGGCATGATGACCATATTTGAGGTGGTAACTTCGGTGGTAATTACCACCGCTTACCACTTTAGTTACCACCACCCTGGATTACCGCCCCCGTGAAATCATTACGAAAATTCAACCCTCATTTTGGCACAAATCCTGCTCCGTAATCCCAAGGCGCTCGCGCGCGCCCTGAAAGAGGACGATTGCCTATGAACCCCGAATATAATACGGACCAAGAAACTCAGCGGCTCTTTGACAATCGACTATGGGACATCAAAACCGCGTCTCTTATGCTGTCAGTACCGGAAGGAACCCTCCGGGACTGGGTGTATAAGCGGCGCATTCCATTCAAGAAACTTGGAAACCTGATTCGGTTTGATCCTCGTGAAGTTCGCTCCTGGATTGACGAAAGGAGCAACGATGTCGATCGAGGTGATTAAACGAAACAAAGGGACCGTCTATCGGGCGGTCTTTTACCACGCTGGGCAACGGAAACGGCAGTGCTTCCGGCGCAAGATCGAGGCACAGACCTGGCTGGTGGAGCAACACCGCAAGGCCAGTCTGGGGCTGCACAAGTCCATACCCTTCGACGAGGCCGCACAGCGGTGGTTGGAAGAACATTCCCGGCCGACCAAGAGTCCGGACTCCTATCATGGAGACCGGAGGATTGTGCGGAAGCACTTGGAACCCGTCTTTGGGGCAACGCCTTTGGATCGGATCCGCGTCGAGGATGTCATCCGGCTGCGTTCGCAGCTCTGCGAGGGGCGGGCCAAGGCCACGGTCAATCGGATCTTGGAGACGCTCTCGCCGATCTTCACGTATTACATGCGGCTCGGTTACATCGAGCGCAATCCGGTCAGCCTGGCGGGCAAGCTGCCGCTGGATGAGGTCCACGTCAGCTACTGGTCTTTCGAGGAAGCGGATCGCTTTCTCAGTTACTGCCGCGACAAGTATGCGCGCCGCAAGACCTGGGTCTATCGGCTGTATCTCGTGGCTCTGAATACCGGGCTGCGCTGGGGTGAGTTGGCGGCCCTGCAATGGGACCGAGTGGATCTGAACAAGAATCTGATCATCGTCACACGCACCGTCAGCCAGAAGACCGGCGAGATCCGCGAGACGACCAAAGGCCGTCGGATCCGTCATGTCGGCATCAATTCCTGCCTGAAACCTGAGGCGGTAGCTCAGTTGGTAGAGCAACGCAGTTGTCGGTTGGTCTTTGGCCAAAACGACCGGCCGCTGAATCTCTACAACTTCAAGCGCGACCACTTTGAGCGGGACATGAAGGAAGCGGAGGTCAAGCGCATCCGCTGGCATGATTTGCGGCATACTTTCGCAAGTCACTTCGTGATGCGCGGCGGCAGCCTCTATGACCTGCAGAAACTGCTCGGGCATCGCGATCTCAGGACGACGGAGCGATACGCGCACCTGATGCCGGAGCACGTGGCGAGCAAGACGGAGCTAGTAGCCATTGATGGGGGTCGGGCAAAAGTGCTTGCACCCACATTTCACCCACAAAAGAAAAAAGGACTTAACGCGTGAGCGCTAAGTCCTTAAAAAACAATGAGCGGGAGACGGGATTCGAACCCGCGACATTCACGTTGGCAATGCATTGCACCCCTATAGCCTATCTGCTAGAAGCCCCCAATGCCATTTTCCTTTGAATTACAGGCAAAATCCTCTGAAACCGATGCGCGTGCCGGTCTCATCCAAACGGCGCGGGGCCAGGTCCAAACGCCGGCTTTTATGCCGGTGGGGACGGCGGCCACGGTCAAGGGCATGACCACGGATGAAGTTCAGGACTTAGGTTCCAATCTCATCGTCTGCAACACCTATCATTTGATGCTGCGTCCGGGAGAGGGTTTAGTGCAAGATTTAGGGGGTTTACACCCATTTATGCACTGGTCCGGGCTGATTTTGACCGATTCTGGGGGTTATCAGGCCTTTTCACTGGCTCAAACCCGTAAGTTAGAGCCTGGCGGGGTGCGGTTTCGTTCTCATATAGATGGGACCGAATATTTTCTGACGCCTCAGCGTTCTATGGAGATTCAATGTGCCCTTAATAGTGACATTGTGATGGTGCTCGATGAATGCACTCCCTACCCCGTGACGGCAGCTGAAGCGCGCCAATCGATGGAGTTGTCTTTGAATTGGGAACAAGTCAGTTTGCAGCATTTTCATGAACTCAACCAAAATTCCAATAAAGGCTTATTCTGTATTGTTCAGGGCTCGGTTTATTCTGACTTACGTTTAGAGTGTTATCAAAAACTTCGGGAATGGGATGAAGCCAAGGATGGCCAAGGTTTTGCGGGATTTGCGATGGGCGGTTTGGCCATTGGGGAGCCGCAGGAACTGACCCGCGAGGTCGTGGCGACAGTGACGCCACAGCTCCCCGCTGACAAACCACGCTATCTGATGGGCATGGGCTATCCCGAAGACCTTGTCGAAGGGGTGGCTGCGGGCTCTGACATGTTTGACTGTGTGTTGCCGACCCGCAATGGCCGCAATGGCCAGCTGTTTACCAGTCGTGGTGAACTCAATATTCGCAATGCCCGTTATGCCCGTGATGAGCGCCCGATTGACCCAGATTGTCCTTGCACGACCTGTCGCAATTATAGTAGGGCCTACCTGCGTCATCTCTTTCAGGCGAAGGAGATTTTGGCAGCAAGATTAGGAACTTACCATAACTTGGCTTACTATCTCCGCTTAATGGAGAGCCTACGGGAAGCGATCATTCAAGATCGCTTCAACGCGTTCAAAAAGGATTTTTATGAGCAACGGTCTCAAGGGATTGATTAGTGGTGTGATGTTGTTAGTACCTGCGTCGGTGTGGGCCATGTCGGCTCCCGGTGGAACGGATGGGCAGTCGCAAGGTGGTTTTGCCTTGTTCATGCCGATGATTTTAGTCTTCTTAATTTTTTATTTTTTGATGATTCGTCCGCAAGCCAAACAGCAAAAGCAACATCAAGCACTCTTAAAACAACTCAAGCGCGGTGATGAAGTGATTACGGCGTCAGGTATTTTCGGAAAAGTGACTTCGGTGACCGAAGAAACCATTGGCCTAGAGGTCGCGGACAATGTGCGGATTCGTTTAGAAAAGAAGCAGGTCGGTCGCGTCGTCACCGAACCAGAAACCCCTAAAGAAAAAGCAAAGAAATAACATTATGGAAAATGCACGCTGGAAAACTATTAGCATTATTGCCGTCATCGTTTTGGGCATTTATGTTTTAGTCCCTACCCTGATGGGTTGGGTGAATTCTGATTCTGCAAATGTTGGGCAACAACCTGCGATTGCTGGGGCCTTTCCCGATAAAGGTTTAAACCTCGGTCTAGATTTGCGCGGCGGCCTCTACATTGAATTTGATGTAGAAGTGGGTGAGGCCTTGTCATCACGGACAGATATTATTCAAGGTGAAGTCAAACGTTTGCTCAAGCGTGACAAAATTGATGTAAGTTCTCTTGAGCGTGTGCCCGAGACCTATCAAATAAAAGCCGTATTTGCTGATGCTGCTACCCAGAAAAAGTATCGTGAATTTTTAAGTCAAAATTATGAGGGTGTTTTAGTGGAAGTGGCGGATTTGCGCACGGATACTGAAGTAGTCAGTGTTCTCAGTGATTCTTATCAACAGCGGACTAAAGATTTGACCATGCGTCAGGCTGTAGAAACCATCCGGAATCGGATTGATAAATATGGTGTGACAGAACCGAGCATTCAGCAATTGGGTCATGGCAAGATTGCCGTAGAATTGCCCGGAGTTCGTGATCCTGACCGGACCATTGAATTAATCAAGCGTGGCGGTCGTTTAGAATTTAAATTGGTTGATGAGACGGTGACGGATGCGGCTTTAGCGCAGTTAGTGGCGGAGGCGCGCAAAGAAACTGAGATTACCGGCTATAGCGATGAAGATGTGACCACTATTCAAACAGCGCTGAAGGAAAAAGTTCCCGAAGGCTCTGAAGTCGTTTTTCAAGTTCGTTTTGATCCAGTCGCTAAAAAAGTCACGAGCGGCACACCTTATTTATTAAAAAGTAAGGTCGAGCTTGCGGGCGATATGCTGGCTGATGCACAAGTTCAAGTGGATGGGAATAAGCCTTTTGTGAGCCTGACTTTTAATGAAGCCGGTGGGGAAGTTTTTAGTGAATTAACGGGGAATAACATCGGTAAGCGTTTGGCGATTGTCTTAGATGGCCGTGTGAGTTCTGCGCCGGTCATTCAAAGCAAAATCCCCCAAGGGCGCGCGCAGATTACTTTAGGCCGTAGTGGCTATCAAGAGTTACTGCGCGAAGCCGAAGATCTGACCTTAGTATTGCGTGAAGGGGCCTTGCCGGCGACCTTAGTGGAACGGACTAAAACTGTCATCGGCCCATCGCTTGGTAAAATTTCTATTGATAAAGCCATGAAGGCTTTGATGATTGGTGGTTTGTTAGTGGTGCTGTTTATGATGGCTTACTACAAATTGTCTGGTGTGTTTGCGACAGTAGCCTTGTGTGTCAACGTGATCTTGTTGTTTGCTATTCTGACATTATTTCAGGCGACCCTAACCTTACCAGGTTTGGCGGGTATTATCCTGACCTTAGGTATGGCTGTAGATGCCAACATTATTGTGTATGAACGGATTCGTGAAGAGCTACGCGCTGGTAAGAAAGCCAAGGCTGCAATGCAATCCGGTTATCAGAATGCGACGAGTGCCATTGTTGATGCTAACGTCACAACCTTTTTAGCCGGTGTGGTTTTGTATCAATTTGGTACGGGCCCCATCCGTGGTTTTGCTGTGACACTGATGATTGGTATTATCACTACTTTGTTCACCACCTTAATTCTGACGAAGTCATTACAGAATTGGTATGTGTACGGTCGTGGCGTACAGAAATTAAGTATCTAACACATGAAGGGCGCCTTAAAGTCGCCATGGGTTAAAAGTTATGAGAAATATTCCATTTATTCAGAATCGTATGTTCTTTATTGTTTTGTCACTGCTCGCCGTCATTGGTTCAGTGGTATTGTTAGCTCAAAAGGGCATCAACTTTGACACGGATTTTACCGGCGGTCGTAAATTACTTTATCAATTTAATGAAACCGTTACTGAGGCTCAATTACGTGATGCCTTAATTGCCAAGGGTTTTAAAGATACGACAGTGCAACTTTATGGAGAGCCTGGCGAGTCACGTTATATGGTGAAAGCGGGATTATTAACGGGTGATGCTGCGAATACAACTGTGGACCCTATTACAGTCGCTGTTAAAGAATCTTTTGGTGCCGACAAAGTGACCTTGCAGCAAGAAGAGTCTGTGGGCCCCAAAGCCGGTAAAGAATTACAGCGCAAAGCTCAAGTGGCTGTCTTGTTTAGTTGTCTGTTGATCTTAATCTATATTGGGTTCCGTTTTGATTTTATGTTCTCACCGGGTGCGGTTGTTGCCTTGATTCATGATATCGTCATTACCTTAGGTGCTTTAGCCTTAGTCCAACGTAGCTTTAGTCTGACTTCAGTGGCCGCTTTGCTCACTATTTTGGGTTATTCTATCAATGATACCATTGTGCTGTATGACCGCGTGCGTGAGAATATGCAGGATTTAGGTGAAGCGACTCCAGAACTGATCAATCGTTCTATCAAGCAGGTACTAAGTCGTACTTTGATTACCTCGGTTACGGTCTTGTTTGTGGTAGGTGTGCTTTATGTGGTGGCTGAAGGGGCGATTCAAGATTTTGCCTTCGCGATGATGATTGGAGTCGTTGCCGGAACGTATTCGTCTATTTTTGTAGCGAGTCCTGTGTATCTCATGGTGCAAAAAGTTTGGCCTAAAGTGGCTCCACTGATTTCAGGGCGTGAGGGGTGAGCCCAGCCTTAGCGGAAGAGTATTGGCAGGTTTACCCATTACAGTCAGAAAAAAGTGAGCAAATAGCGGCGGACCACGGCCTTACCCAAGTCGCTGCGCAGGTTTTATTGAATCGCGGTTTATCTGACCCCCAAATGATTACCCAACATTTAAGCGGACGTTTGGCAGAGTTGCCTGACCCTCTGCAAATTCCCGGTGTAAGCGATGCGGTTGCTGTGCTGTGCGAAGCGGTTTATGAAAAGCTTTCTGTCACATTGTTTGGTGATTATGATGTTGATGGTATGACGGGCTGCTCAATTTTGAGTGATTTTTTGCAACGTTGTGGAGTGTCCGTCAGTATTTATATTCCGGATCGTTCGACAGAAGGTTATGGCGTGAGTGTCGCGGGCTTAGAAAAAATCGCGGAACAAGGCGCTGATATTGTAGTGACCATTGACAATGGCACTAGTGCTTTTGAAGAACTCGAGTGGGCCACCAGTCATGGTTTACGGGTGATTGTGATTGATCATCATGAAAGTCCTACCCGCATGCCGGCTTGCGAAGCCTTGGTTAATCCTAAGCACCCTCAAAGTGAACATCCTGATAAAAATTTATGTAGTGCGGGTTTGGCCTTTAATTTGATGATTGCCTTACGGGCGCGTTTGCGCGCGGAAGGATTTTTTAAAGATAAAATAGAACCTGACCTAAAAGATCTCTTGGATCTTGCCTGTTTGGGAACCGTAGCCGATATGGTGCCCTTGCTGGGACAAAACCGCTTGTTGGTTCGCTATGGTTTAGAAAAGATTCATCAGGGACTCCGTCCTGGTGTGATGGCTTTAAAAAAGGTCAGTGCGATTCAGGATAAGGTGATTGGTACCGGTGAAGTGGGGTTTCAATTGGCGCCGCGTTTGAATGCCGCTGGACGGATGGACGATGCCCGTTTAGGAGTGCAATTACTGACAACACAAAATTCAAGGGAAGCTAAATCTTTGGCGGAAAAATTAGATCGTCTTAACCAACAACGACGTGATGTCGAAACTCAGATGATTGAAGAGGCTATTGAGCAAGTAGAGGGGCAGCCTGAATCACAGCGGCAATATGGTATTGTTGTGGCATCACCTGATTGGCACCCTGGTGTGATGGGTATTGTGGCGGCTAAGCTCACCGAACTTTATCATCGCCCCGCCTTTGTGATTGCTTTGCAAGGTGAAACGGGTAAGGGCAGTGCTCGTACTTTTGGGGGTGTTGATCTCTATGAAAGTATGTTGGCCTGCAGTGATTATTTATTAAAGTTTGGGGGACACCGTCAGGCTGCGGGTTTAACGATAGCTGTCGATCAAGTGCAACCTTTTGCCGAACAACTTCAAGAAGTCATTGCCAGCAATTTATCTCCCGAAGGTTTTCGAGCCACATTAAAGATTGATCAAATTTGGCCCACCGATGATATTACGGAGCAAGCGGTGACTGATTTAGAAAGCCTTGCGCCTTTTGGCATTGGCTATCCCTCACCTTTGTTTCAAACGGAACCAGTTCAATTGCTTAATCCACGTATTTTAAAAGACCGCCATTTAAAGGTGACCATCGCGGGCCGCAAGAAGCGTTGGAGTGCCATTGGTTTCGATTTAGCTGAACGTTATGAGGCGGTTTCCGACGCCAAAACCTTTGAAATCATCTACCGACCTGGTTGGAATGAGTATCGCGGCTCACGAAAAGTAGAGCTATTTCTTAAGTCATTACGACCAGTTACAAAATAACCCCCTGCAATTTTGACACAGTGCATAATTGACTGTTGACAACTATTAACGCACCGTGTTAGCCATAGCTTGGAGAGCAGGGAGGGAGGATAATCCCTGCGGCAGTATTTGGGAATATAACCAGGGAAAAAATTTACGAGGAAAAAATCATGGCCACAACAAAAACAAAAGCAAGTGCGCGTAAGCGTACTGTCAAAAGCACCAAAGCCGCAGTAAAAAACACACGTAAAAGTGCGACGACCGCAAAAAAAGCCGTTAAAGCGAAGTTGTCACGTTTAGATGGCTTAACAGATTTATTAAATAAGTTAGAAGTTGAAGCTGAAAACATTGCTAAGCGCGTGATTGATCGTGCTGAAGAAGCCTCTACAGAATTACGTGATAGTGTTGAAGAGCTCATTGAGAAAGTCCGTTCCAACGGTATTTACACCGTTGCTGCTGATACTAAAGAAGACATTGAGCGCGAAGTGCGTCGCTTAGTAGAAGATGTTGTTGACCGTGCGAAAGATGTTGAGCTGATGCCTTTTAATACCGCTAACCGTGATCGCATTATACAAGAAGCCAAGCGCAACTTAGAAGACATTCGTGATCGTTTGACTTCTACTGAATGGTTAGCCCGTGCCCGTGTTTCTGCGAGCCACACAAAAGATCAAGTGTTAGGTATTTTGAGCATCCCTTCTCAGGGTGAGCTTAGTAAGTTACAACGCAAGATCACTAGCTTAGAAAAACGTTTGAGCACGCTAAATAAAAAAGCGGCCTAAGCTATTTAAGAAATTAATTACCT
The DNA here is from genome assembly GCA_021772655.1 of Deltaproteobacteria bacterium. Lineage (GTDB taxonomy): Bacteria > UBA10199 > UBA10199 > 2-02-FULL-50-16 > JAJFLM01 > JAJFLM01. The sequence continues at coordinate 4,163 of JAJFLM010000257.1, read as the reverse complement.
CCCTCGCCCCGCCTTTGTCTGGAGACTCGTAAGAGTCATACCGAAAGGCGGGGTATTTTTTTAGGCCCCATTTTTCTCGTTAATTGGATCCAAAAGGGTCAGATTTTATAGGTGATGACTCTTCCCTCAAAGTGGGGATTTGAGGCCCCCATCAGGCTGCCAAAATAGGGGCCAACATTAAATAATATAATAATTTCAATAACTTAAGATTTTATATTTTGGGCATACAGATTGCATTTTATTAAGGGCATGACGATTCATATCAACCAATTAAAAGTAAGTAAGCGTCACCGTATTATCGCCTTGGTAACCGTTATGTTCGCGCTCGTATGGCAACTAGGAAGCTATGTGCATCAATATGCCAATAATAGCCAAGCGGCTCTGACTGAGAAGGTCATGAATGTGTTGACCCAAGAAGGTCGCGGTTTGAACGAAGTGCAGCAAGCTGATTTAGCCCAACAAATTGTACGTGTGGCTCAAAGCCATGATATGGATCCTCTCTTAGTGCTTTCAGTGATCAAGGTGGAAAGTGCGTTTCGTCCAACGATTAAATCTCATGCCGGTGCCATTGGTTTGATGCAAGTGAAGCCCGTAGTTGTTGTTGAACTCAATGGCCGTAAACCTTTAAAGGGTGTTTCGGCTCATCAATTATTAGAAGACCCTGCCGCTAATGTTGAGATTGGTGTCAAATATTTAGCTCAGCTCCGTGAAAAGTTTGGCAGCAATAATTGGTACCATGTACTAGCCGCGTATAACATGGGACCTACTTTGGTCGGTCGTCAGGTCAAACGCCAACAAGATCCTTCACGTAAATACTATTCTAAAGTCATGAAGGCCTATCGCGATTTTCGCCATTCTGCAGTCGAAGAAACTATCTAAGCCACCCTTGACCTTCAGTCGCGCCCAGCTTAGCCTAGCGGGCTCATGGAACCGAGCATTCTCATATTATCCGGTGGCCTAGATTCAGCTGTTTCGGCCGCTGTGGCTAAGACTCAGAGTCAGCCCCAATTGGCCTTGTTTTTTGATTATGGGCAGCGGGCAGCATCCGCAGAATTTCAAGCGGCGGGAAAACTGGCCGAATATTTTCAAGTGCCCTTAGAGCCGGTGGCCTTACCTTGGTTAGGGGCCTTGGGTGGCAGCGCTTTGACAGATAAGCGGCAAGCGCTCCCTCAATTAGCGGCGACGGAACTTGATGATGACATCCCTACCCAGGCTTCAGCGCAGGCCGTATGGGTCCCTAATCGTAATGGTGTTTTTTTAAATGTGGCGGCCGCCTATGCGGATAAGTTGGCAGCGACACTATTAGTGACAGGCTTCAATGCAGAAGAGGCGGCCACTTTTCCTGACAATAGCTTGGCATTTGTAGTGGCTGCGGCTGAGTTTTTTCGTTATTCAACTCAGGTAGGTGCCAAGGTGATTAGTTACACTCAAGAGTGGAATAAGTCTGAGATTGTAATAGAAGCGATCAAGCGCGCATTGCCCTTAGAGCTGATCTGGAGTTGTTATGAAGCGGGTTCACAGCAATGTAGTGTTTGTGAGTCCTGTTTGCGTTCGATCCGAGCCTATCAACAAGCGGGTGTTTGGTCGCAAGTCAAAGGACGCTTTAAGCATGAAGGAAAGTTATGAAGATTCAATATTTAGAACAAACTATCAATTATGATGGGACCCAACTGCGTTCTCATTGGATCTATGATGTGACAGGTGTGGTCGGTGATACAATGGTAGCTTTTTGTGGGGCCTGCGATGTCACGACGGATCATCTCGTCGATTTAGAAGATGCGCGTAACAACCGACCTATTGCGAGTCAATCCATGCTACATTTTATCGGAGAATTTTTTGAGTTGAGTCTTAAGGAAACTATTTTGCTGCAACGTCTTTTAGTGAGTCAGCTCCAGCAATTGATTTGTGTCAATCCTGAGGTGAGCTTAAAACGCACTGGTAATGATCTTTATGATGAAGATAAAAAACTGTCGGTGTCTATTGCAACATCTTCACGTACTTCAACATTGATTCATGCAGGTATTAATATTTCATCCAAAGGCACACCTGTACCCACTAAGGGTTTGGCCGATTATCTGATAGACCCTATGTCTTTTGCACAAGAGGTTCTCTCAGCTTTTCAACAAGAATGCGCTAGTTTGCACCGTGATCTGGCTAAGGTAAGAGCTGTTGATTAATGGCAACATCTACTGACATCATTGAAATATTTTCAAGCATTCAAGGGGAAGGCGCTTATGTTGGTGAACAACAGTTATTCGTGCGTTTTCAAGGCTGCTCTTTGTCGTGTCAGTATTGTGATACGCCAACCTCTTTTATTAAGAATGAACGTTGTCGGATTGAAGGCCAGCCATTTACGAAACAGTTTTCTTATGTCGACAACCCAATCTCTATCAATCAGCTGAATGAATTATTGACTCCCTTTGCGACTGAAAAAACTTTGTCGGTGACGGGGGGTGAACCCTTAGAGCAGGTGGCTTTTCTTTCAGAGTGGTTACCTACATTAAAAGGTAAGTACCGAGTTCTTTTAGAGACAGCAGGCGTGAATCCTCAAGAACTTGAGACGATATTGCCCTGGGTGGATATTGTGAGCATGGATCTCAAGCTTCCATCGGTGACAGGTATGAAGGCCTATTGGGATGAACATGAACAGTTCTTAAAGCTTGCGCGGGAGAAGGAAGCTTATGTCAAGGTCGTGATTTCCTCAGTCATGAGTGTAGAGGATTTTCAACGCGCTGTAGAATTGGTAGCGGCCATTGACCCCACCATCCCTTTTATGCTGCAGCCGGCGGCTGCGTTTGCGGAATTTCGAGATGTTCCCGATCATGAGTCGCTTAACGCTTGGCACGAATATGCCGCCAAGCGACTGCAACACGTTCGCCAAATCCCTCAGCTACATAAATTACTGAAAGTTTTATAAGTGAATCGTGCGACCTGCTTCGATTTGCGCTCTTAGGTGGCAGGCTAGTTAATCTAGTCTCTTGTGATTCAATTTAAATTAAGTTACTACTAAGCCATGAGAACGCGTCAGGATTATGAAGCACTCGAAGCCCAAGTGCTGGCTCCCTATGCCTGTCTCAGTGCCCATTCTTTTGGGCGTGAACATCCCGAAACCGAGCATGATTACCGTACCGCTTTTCAACGCGACCGTGACCGCGTGATTCATTCAACCGCTTTTCGTCGGCTAGAGTATAAAACCCAAGTTTTTGTGATTCACGAAGGGGATCATTACCGCACCCGGCTGACACATTCTTTAGAGGGGGCGCAGATTGCCCGTACAATTGCCCGTGCGTTGCGTTTGAATGAAGAGCTGACAGAGGCCATTATCTTAGCCCATGACATTGGTCATACGCCTTTTGGCCACGCAGGTCAGGATATTATGAATGAGCTCATGGCAGATTATGGTGGTTTTGAGCATAACCGCCAATCATTACGTATTGTCAGTTTATTAGAGTGTCGTTATCCGAGTTTTCCTGGTTTGAATCTGAGCTATGAAGTTCGTGAAGGTATTGCCAAACATGCGACCCCTTATGATACCCCTCAGATTAAATTTGAGAAGAAAACGAAACAGTCAGCTTTAGAGGCTCAAATTGTCGATGCGGCCGATGAAATTGCCTATAATTGTCACGATTTGGATGATGGGATTCGCTCCGGCTTGATCACTATTGAACAATTACAAGAAGTTGATCTATGGAGACAAAATTTTAAAGGGACAACTGCCGATATTCGTCATGCCGATCAAATTGCGGTACGTCAAACGGTAAGAGCGATTCTGAATGCTTTGGTGACAGATTTAGTGGCCATGACAGAACAAAATTTAGCAGAACAAGCTATTGAGACTATTGAGCAAGTACGTGACGCTCCCAAAAAGTTGGTGCATTTTTCTTCTACAATGACCGCACACAATAAGTCGTTAAAGAAGTTTCTCTATAATAATCTCTATAAACATTATCGCGTAGAACGCATGGGTGAAAAAGCACAGCGCATTATTGCAGATCTGTTCCGGGCTTATTGTAAGAATCCACGGATTCTTCCTTCGGATTGCCAACACGGCTTAGAGCAAGATTCGTTGCAACGTGTTGCTTGTGATTATATTGCAGGCATGACTGATCGCTTTGCAATGGAAGAGCACGCGTGTTTGTTTGATCCCTCAGTTAAAATCTAAT
>JAJFLM010000256.1 GCA_021772655.1 Deltaproteobacteria bacterium | reverse complement strand
TAGTCCTCGTAGTGGACGGCCTCGATCGTCGCGCCGCAGCGCGGGCGTCGATGACATCCTCAGGCACGGCCACGGCCGCGAAGGCGTCGACGTCCTCCGCACTCAAGGTTCTCGGGTCGTCGGTCAACGTTCGATCACTGCCCACCAAGCTACGCCGGCGGCCACCCGTTGCCAAAGGGGGGAAGGAGGTTGTTCCGTTCGAGACGCGTCGGTGCATGGCGCGGCGCACATACGCCACATCTCCGCCGTGATCGCAGAGCTGACTCAAGCCAGCCGAAGTCATCTCACTGACAGCAAGCGCTACCTCGAAGCCGCGCGCACGAAGTGCCCCTAATCGCCCTCAGAACCGGCTCGCCGAGACTGGGCGTAGCCTTGGCGGCATGCCGGAGCTGCCCGAGGTCGAGATCACGGCGCGGCGCCTGCACACCGCGCTGCGCGGGGCGACGATCGAGTCCGCGCTGGCGCCCGGCATCAATGCGCTGAAGACGTTCGACCCGCCGCTGTCAGCGCTCGCGGGCCGCACGATCGAGGGCGTCGGGCGGCGCGGCAAGCAGCTCGTCGTGGAGATCAGCGGCGACCTCGTCGTGCTCGTGCACCTCATGAGCGCCGGGCGCCTTCAGCTCTACGACAAGCGCGCCGGACCGCGCGACCGCACATCGCGCCTCCTCATCCGCATGGCGGGCGATCCGCCGCGCGAGCTGCGCCTGCGCGAGTTCGGGACGAAGCAGGCGGCATGGGTCAAGCTCCTGCGTGCGACCGAGCTTGAGGCCGACGAGATGCTCAGCAAGCTCGGCCCCGAGGCCTGGCCCTCCCCGCCGCAGGACCTGCGCCCGCTGCTGGAGGCCGCGCGCCCGCTACATGCGCTCCTGCGCGATCAGCGGGTCATCGCGGGCATTGGGCGGTCCTGGGTCGACGAGGTTCTGTGGACGGCGCGCCTGTCGCCGTTCAAACGCGGCAATGACCTCACCCAGGAGGAGGCCACCACGCTGCGCGACGCGATCATGTCGACGCTCGATGGAGCACTCGGGCGCTACGAGCAGGTCGTCACTCTCCCGATCCCCGACAAGCTGCCGCTACCGCTGCAGGTCCACCGCAAGGCCGGCGAGCCATGCCCGCGCTGCGGTACGTCGATAGAGGCCGTCCACTACGAGGACTACGTCATGTGTTATTGCCCGGCCGAGCAGACCGGCGGGAAGGTCCTCAAGGACCGGCGGCTGTCACGGCTGCTCAAGTAGTCGCTCGTGCCGCGAACCATGTGACGCGCTCAGAACTGGAGCTGCAAAGACGTGCTTGGCTGAGCCGCCCGCTGCCGGCGGCCACCATCGCTGAACTCCACTGGACAACGGAGGCGAACGAAGTACGGGGGTGCGAGCGACGTCCGGAACGCCACGGTGTATTCAAGTCCCGCGGCGAGGTGCTCGTCGACCAGGCTCACGACCGCGGTGACCTGCGACGAGCCCATAGCCCGGCCACTGACGAGATTCCGTACCCCCCGGAACGGAAGCCGACCGAGATCCGACATCTCAAGCGGCTGCTCAGAGCGACACACGAGGGCATAGTGCGCTGCGACTGGCGCACGATGGCTACTGCGACTCGTGACGCGAACCGTCTGCGGAAGATCGAACGTCTCACCCGAGAGCCCCTCCGCCCGCGTCCACATCACAACGGAGGGCGGCGTGACATCCAATTGGCGAGGTCGGCTCTTGATCGGGCTGAACAGCACCTCTGGACGGCTGCAGCGACGAAGCAGCTCCGCTATCCCCGGTGCCACGGAGTTGCCAATCCCCCAGTAGAACAGGCCGCCGTTGGCCAGGCGCTCGTTCTCTTTCCGCTCAAGGATGCGGTCTATGGGCTCGCCCGCCTCGGTACCGAACCGCGTCCAGCAGAAGGCATCAGGAAGCCATGCGTTGCCTACCGGTGGTTGTCTATGCATTATCATTCATTCAATCATGGAGCTCGGACTGGCTCTCGAGGCGCTGATGCAGCGCGACGGTATCAGCCAGTCAGCGGTCGGCAACCTGGCGGGAGTTAGCCAGTCGACGATCTCGAGAGTGCTGGCGCGTCAGCCGCTGCGCAATGGGCCAGCGCGGGCTCGTCTAGTCGCTTTCATGCGACAACGGGCTGTTGGCAACCCCGAGCCGACAGTCGCATTCGACGCAATCGTCGAGATCTGGGACGGTTCGGAAGAGCACGCGGTTGCTTTGGCGAAGCTCATCCTCGCTTCGAGGGAGCTCTGGCCCAAGCTGGGAGAGGACGGGTGAGCAGCGATCGATAGTGCGAACGACCTCAGATCCCGTCTAGAGGGCCTCGGACTCGCCGACACCGCGATCGAGGCTGTGTGGCCTAGTTGGTGGAGCGCCGAGGCTGACTCCTCCAGCTCGGCTCGAACCGAGTTGCGGTTCGGGGTCGCGCGCCGACTCGGCCTCGACCCAAGCACGCTGTTTGGCGACGAGCAGCCCCGGTTCCTGTGGACTGAGGAGGCGCGCTTCAAGCATTTGTCGACTCAGGGCGATCTCGAACGTGCCGGTATCACCTCGTTCGGGCGCGTGGTGGCGACCGCGCTGATCGGAGCATCACTGTCGTCGGCTGCCGAGTTGAGCGGAATCTCCGCCGGCGGTCTCCGACAGAGCATTCTCGACTCCGGGAGTCCATATGTCGGGATCGCCGATCTGTTGGCCCTGTGTTGGGGCCTTGGCGTCCCCGTCGCTCATCTACGGGTCTTCCCGTGGCCACAGAAGAGGATGGCCGCAATGACCGTGAGTGTCGAAGACCGGTGGTCGATCCTCCTCGGAAAGGATGCGAGCTTTCCGGCCTGGATAGCGTTCTACCTGGCTCACGAGCTTGGTCATATCGCGCTCTCTCACGTTGTCGCCGGCCGAGCGCTCGTCGATCTGGATTTCAAGGATCCGGGCGCCCCGGGCGACGACGAAGAAGAGGCAGCGGACGCCTTCGCTCTTGAGCTTCTGACAGGCCAAGCGCAGCCAACGGTGTTATCCGCGAACCCCGGCGTTCGGGCGACAGCGAGCGAGCTCGCGCGGACTGCCATGGGGGCTGCTGACGCCCTCCAGATTGAACCCGGGACCCTCGCGTTGTGCTTCGGCTATTCGACCCAGGATTGGAAGACTGCCAATGGCTCCTTGAAGGTGATCTACACAAAGGCTCCGATGTGGCGAGAGGTCAACCGCGTTGCAATGGCGCAACTCCGCCTCAGCGAGATCTCCGGAGAGGCCGGCGAGTTCCTCACGACGGTTTTGGGCGAGCCGACGGAGTGACGGCCGTGGTCGATATCGCCGTCGACAACGACGTCATCATCAAGGCTGCCTGCTACGGGTTGACTGCAACGTTCTGGCCAGAGGCGGCCTCAACCTGTCATCTCGGCGTCCTCGGTGCGGCCCGGTACGTAGTTGCAAAGCGGCTCGAGCGCTCGCCTCTCTCAGATAGGAACGAGAGAGCGCGAGGCGAGGCTGAGAATCTCTTGGCGACAGCCATCACTCTGGAGCCCACCAGCGGCGAGATTGGCTTAGCGACGCGGATGGAGGTCACAGCGCAGCGAATGGGGCTTTCGCTCGACGCCGGCGAGAGCCAGCTCATCGCGATGATGGTCCACCGCGGGATCCCCGTCCTGGAGACAGGCGACAAACGCGCGATCACGAGCGTCGAACGACTGCTCGACCAGGTGGCTGGCCTCGTGACTATCGCTGGCAGGGTTCGCTGTCTCGAACAGATCGTCTTGCGGTGCCTCGCCGAGGCGGGCACGTCAGCTGCGATCACGCAGGCCATTTGCGCCGAACCGGGCGTCGACAAAGCCCTGAGTATCTGCTTTCGCTGCTACTCACCGGCACCCGAGGGACACGCTGTCGACCTCGCCGCGATCCACAGCTACCTCGGAAAGCTGCGGGCCTCCGCGCCACGCGTCCTCATGTCTTGAGCGCCACTCAGTTCCTGACGAACACTGCATAGGGATCCACAAGCCGTGCCACAAGGCCGATCTCCACGGATCGCCCGTCGTTGCTCGGGTCGTCCGACGATGGCTCGATGACCTCCAGGCAGGCTTTGTCAACACGTCCCGCGATGTACTTGTCTCCCCGCCGACCCATGCTGTTTCCGACCGCCACCCGCGTGTGTGCGAGCGGAAGGTCGAACGCTTCTTCGTGGAGATCGTTGATCGCCAGCGCGTACCGAGACCCGACGACGTTGATGGGCAGCGGGATCGCTTCCCAGTCGACGCCGTCCGTCGAATACTCGACCGCACGCTCGGTCACGGCGAAGTGGTTGGAGACCATCGGCTGCATGCACAGGTAGATAGTGCCGCCTCGGCGTTCGAAGTCGCGCGCGAAGGGCTGGACCATCGTCGTCGGATGGCAAGTGTTTCCGCCATATCCCCACAAGGCGAAGCCCGCGTCGTCGATCTCAGCCCGCTTCCGGGCGATGATCGCCTCTAACGGCTCGTTGGCGTGGGTGCCAACCTTCATGAAGAGCACCCCGGCCCCTGAGCGAGCAACGTCAGTCATCGTCCACCTCCAGTGCTTCGAGCTCGTAGTCAGCCTCGCTCGCCTTGCCGTAGTCGAGTCTGACCTTCTCACGCACATAGCGAACCTTCGGGAGGCTGTCGCGCCCATAGAAGTTCTTCAGACGTTCGGGATCCGTGATCGACCGGCTCGCGATCGTGCGGCGATCATCTGATCCCACGGCGCGGAGAAGCACGTTGCAGGAGCGGAGATCGGGAGCATCGTCTAGGTGGTAGCTATGGACCTGGGGCATCATCCGCTGGACGAAGAACCCTGCGGAGATCGCCGCTTGCTGGAGACTCGCCAGTACACGTCCGGGCCACTCCAACTCTGGATCATCGGCAACGACAACTGCTCCAACGCCCCGGTACCCAGTGGCTTCCATCCCGCGCTGCATGAAGACCTTGACGCTCTCACCGACGTTGCTCGCGCCCCAAGGCGGGTTCGTATAGAACGCGTCGAAGTCGTGCGGCCCTGGAAAGGCGTCCAAGCAGTTGTAGAGAGTCGCCGTGAGGTTCGAGAGGCCCTCCTTGTCAGCGAACCGCGTCACGGCGTTGCAAATGCGCTCGTCGAAATCGAAGACCGAGACGTGGCTTGGACCGTACGGAAGGATCTCGCGGTGGTGGAGGTACGCGACGCACACGCTTATCGCGTCGCCGTCACCGATGAAAGCAAGGCGCTTGCCGTTAGCCCAACGAGCGATGAACTCACTCTGCATGGCCATATCGCCTGCCTTCATGTAGATCTGGTCGAACTCGCGAAGGGGTCGTGGCCGATTCTGAATTACGTCGGAGACCGCGTTCAAGGCCGCACGGAGGTCGATCTCGGCAGGCATAAAACAAGAATAGATGTAAGCCAGGCTCGGTTCGAGCCCTACACACGGCTGAACGTCCGGAGTTGCCGCGGTTGCGCGCCCGACGTTCACCGATCCTTCCGACTCGTCGCTCGCCCTGCGGTTGGTCGTTGGCACGTTCCGTTTACCGAGATCTGGCTCCCAGCCGTTGGGCTCGCGGCCATCGAGCGACGGATCCAAGACTGGCGTAATGCCGGCCAGCGTGCCAGGCAAAATCGTCCCCCGCCCCAGGGCGCGTTGATCCCCGGCGCCGTCGCCGACTCGATCCGCGCGCCGCTCAGCGCGGCGTGCAGGCGCCGCGCGGTGATCTCGACCTCCGGAAGCTTCGGCGCCCCGGTAAGGCTCCGCCGGTCCGCCGGCAAGCTGCTCGGTGCTCGACCAGGCCAGCAACACCCCGCCGCCAACAAGGTCGACCACCGGGTGCGCGCCCAACGTGCCACAGAACGCGATCTGCCGCGCGTTGCTCGCAGCGCACTCGCACACGACGCGCTCGATGCCGTGCCCGAGCAGCACCCCGACCAGCCGCCGCACGACGCGCTGGGCCGTGCCGCCGCCCAGGAGCCCCGCCGGGCCGATCAGCAGATCAAAGCCGCGGTCGCCGGGCAGCGCGTCGTAACGCTCGGCGAGCGGGTCGTCGGGCACAAACGAACGTCTCCACGTAGGCGACGGGCCGGCGGCTGTCGCTGGCGATCCAGCAATCGCGGTGCATGACGCGCGCCCGAGCGTAGAGATAATCGCGCACCAGCTCGCGCGGGCCGGCCAGATCCCACCACTCGGCGACGTGCGGCTCCTGCATCCAGCGGTGGACGATGTCGAGGTCGCCTGGCAGCCTCAGCGGATGAAACGCGATCTCGTCTGGCGACGCCATCGCGACGTACTATCCCGGCCGATGTTCGAGCCTGATGCCCTGGCACGGACTTCGAGCACCCCCGACCAGAGCGGTGAGCCCGTCACGCTGTCAGTCCTGCGAGTCTGAAACAGACAGACCGTGCGGATTTGCTGCGCGTGAATCTGGCCGCGCCCGACGGCGTTCGTCGGCTAGCTCTTCGTCGGAGGCGGTGGGGTCAGCGGCACGAGGTTGGTCGGTGCCGGCGGACGGGAAGGCGTCTTGGACGGCGTCTGTGACGCCTTTTCGGCCGACGACGGCACATGCTTGGTGGTGCTGGGCGGGCTCACCCGCCGGTGCTCGCTCACGAGCGTCCGTTCGTCCGCCGCGATGGAGACTTCGGCCACGCCCTGGCTGGGGTGCCGTTCGCGGCAGGCAAGCCCGCAGCCACTTGGGCGATCGGCACCAGCTTCGTCTCCGCCGGCGGAGACGTCGGCGTGTTCAGCGCGCTCAGCGCTCCTTCCTGGATGCGAAGCGAGGGTCTGATCATGGCCGGATTGTAGCGGCGGGGGTTGGCCCGTCCATGATGTCGGCGGCGACGGGCACGATCTCGACTCGGGCGATTTGAGCAGCCGCGATCCAGATGCCTCGCGCAGGGTCGGTTGCGGTCGTCAACTCGCGCAGCCCATCCGCACTCTCGGTGACAAGGCACAGCTGTTGCAGGTACAGGTCGTGAGCCGTTGGGGTCTGCCCGACCGCGGATTGGCGACCGTACAGCCCGCCCACGAGCCGCGGTTGGGCAGTCGTGTGTCCGACCAGCTCAACGATGACCCATGTGCCGTCTGCACTGACGCGTTGTCACATGAAGTCATAGGCATTCCGTGCCTCGCCGGCGCCGATCGCCGTGGCCCAAAGCGGAGCTGGGCCGTCGCGGCGTTCGACCTTCGCGATAGCAGCGTTCGCCAGAACTCCGAGCAACGCAGGGACGACGACGAGCACCACGACGCTGTAGAGCACGATCGCGCCGACATGCTTCTGCCACGTGCTGGGCGAGTCGATCTGCTGCACAAGGTGGGCGGTCCATGCCGAGAACGCGAGGTGCACGAGGAGGGCGTAGGTCAACGCGCGCAGTGCGAGCTCAAGGTCGCTGCGCGACGAGCGAGCACCGCGCGCCGCGGATAGCTCGACGATGATGAAGCCGGGCAGCAGCAACG
>JAJFLM010000255.1 GCA_021772655.1 Deltaproteobacteria bacterium | reverse complement strand
AATATTCCAGTTTGTCTTTTTCCTCTTGTGCCTTTTCTCTCCGAGCTTCTTGGTTCATTCTTTTCTCATACTCTTCGTCCGTTTCTTTACGAGTCCGAATTATTCTAACCTGTGGAATGTGATAGACTTTTGGATTTTCTGCGTTGTAGTCTAAATTCATGAACCCAGATTCAGGCTTTTTGATGAACCTTACTTCCACGAATTCATCGTTCGGTTCTATTCCTTCCGTCTCAATTATATCTTTCCAGGTGAGCTTCCTTTTATATTCTGTGTTTGACCCAGGAATATTGAAAGACATGTTGACTTTTATTATTTGCTTACTTTTCATTTTATAGATTTTCTTCTCACATACGTTGAAATGGCTTCTCCCAGAACTTGGGGAATATCATATTGATTCCGTTGTAAGTTATGAACTTATACGCTGGATATTTTCTAGAGAAATGTATAACAGCCTCAGCAACTTCAGTCTTTTCTTCTATGTCTCTCCTGGCACACTTAATTTCTTCCTCCCTTTCTTTCACTTCATCATCAAATGATCTTGCCTGCTGGGTGTTTCCAAAGCCATATTGCTTCAAGTCATTTACTTTCTTCTTATTGGCTATTTCTTTCTTTTCCCAGCTTTTCAATTCCTTTGATCTTTGTTTCAGGAATGATTGGGATTCTACAAGCAGAGCTTCACTAGAACCATAGAACTGATTGTGAAGCATTCCAATATCCGTATCGTCATACTTTTCGTTGGACCTGGCTTTAATCTTAGGACTCTTTTTAACTGCTTTCTTTTTGGCCACCTTTTTGACTGGTGCTGGCTTCTCCAAAACAGCTACTGGCTCTGGGGAATCTTTTCCAAATATTAAATCTGTAATGAATTTCATAATTCTCCTCCTTTTAAAATGTCGGATGCCGCGTCATAGAATTCATCCTCCATATTTTTAGTTTCTTCTGTTTGAACTCTCCCATCATCAAGAATTGGTCTCCAGTGAGTAACCATGATGTGGTGAGGTTCGGCTTGAGCGTCAAATCCTTCGTCGTGACTCCAATACATTAGCTCCGCTTCTTTATTATCCTCGAATTTTACTTCGTATTCTACATTAGGCTCAGGAAGATTTTTTGGATATTCCATCCAAATTTTTCTGAGATATCCTTCTGGGATAAACGTAAAAGCCAATCCTGGACCTTCGCCCTCGAATTTAATTTTATATCCCCAGCAATAAGAATAAGATCTACTATGATAGATCCAATCAACCGCTTCAACTTCACCAAAATCAGATCTGGTCCAGCCAGAAGCTTCTACTCTTTCTCCTATTTCGTATTGTTGCTTAGTCTTTTCCATGTTTCTTATTTTGGGATTCCATCTTCAAATCCTTTTGCTTTCCAGAAATCCTGATAATGTTTTATTTGGCCTTCTAGATCTATTTCTTCTCCACTGAGATCTCGGTGTAAGCTAGTCATAATAATACCACTAATATCATCACCATGAACTATTCCTTTTTCGTGGAAGAATTCTACAATTGGTGGGATTTCTTCTGGCCAAGCATCCTTATAAGGATGATTTTCGTGCCACCAAAGGAACCAGTTGTTCCTTATAAACATTCCTCCTACCATATGAGATTTTCCTCGGAATTCTTTCTCGTCCATGAATTCTATTTCACCAACTTCTTTTCTATAGAGAATTCTTAGAATATCTATAGCATCATCGAGATCTTTGGGTATGTGACTTTCTTTCATATTGTTCCTAGGTGTCCTGGAAGGGTATCAACTGCGTCGTCCTCCGTTAAAAATAATTCTTCTTCTTTCATCTTTGGCAATCCAGACATTTCATAGAATAAGCCATCATCATCAATAACTATTCTATTCACTGTTCTATTAGCAACATATTCTCTACAAAGGCTTGAAGAAAATATTACCATATAAACCGTTTGACCTACATTATATTTAGTCAAAACCTTCATATTTTAAATCCTCTCCTTTTGAGCTTTTTTAGAATTTTGCTTTTCTCTCCCTTTTTCTCGGAAAGAATCAAACTGAGAACTTTAATTTGTAAATCCTCAGAAAGATAAAGAAATAATTTGGGATCGTGATCTAATACTGAAGTTGGAGAAAAAGCGAAAGTAAAAGTAGAAGAAAGAGAAGAATTTAATTCCTCTATGCATTCTAGATATTCTGGTTTTATATTTCCCTCAGAATCTAGAACATTTTTCTTACCATCTTCTTTTCTTACTTTATAAGAGAATTCTACATTATCCACCCGGTCTGTGACAATATTTTTCAAAAGTTCTTCGACGTCCTTAATCTCATAATTGAGATCTGATAAATTTTCTACCAAGTCCTGAATTTCTCTAATCTTCTTTTCCATAATCTTTATATCCGATAACCGGGAAAGGAGTTTCAGTTCTTAATAATTAAATCTTCAATTTGGTCTTTTTGGAATAGTTTTTTACCAGTGATCCCAGCAAAATTATCTATGTGGACTTTTCTCCCTTTGTGGTCTGTTGCCAGTTCTCCATCAAGAAATAAATATCCTTCCTCGTCCGTAGTAATTCCAAGAGCTTCAAATATAAGTCCTTGAGAATCATCATCAAAGATTATCTTTGGCTTTCGTTTTATCAAACCAGCACAATTTCCAAATTGTGGTCCGTGTGCCATGCTAATATCGTTCATCCCACACAAAGGGCATATCTTGTTACTCATCTTAAAATAATTTATAAATATCCCATCGGTAATGCATCAGGACTGCCCATGCTCTCTTCCTCTGGCCTTTTGTGAACATCCAAGTACATTCATCGGATGTGTAATCCATAAAATTCATCCACATATCCTGGCTTCCACAGGTTCCTATGTTAGCAGAAGGACATCCTCTGCTTGGACAGCTTTGTAGTGGAGTATCTTTAACCATATCATCGCCGTCACATTTTTGATCTGTATCGAACCATCCACAATCATCTCCCCAAATATGATAAAGACCTAACCAATGACCTATTTCGTGGGAGCAAACTCTACCCATATGATAAGGTTCTTGTGCAGTTCCTCCTGTTCCAAATGCTTCATAATCCATAACAACTCCATCAGTAATAGAATCTTCTCCTGGAAATTGAGCATAACCTAACAATCCTTCATAGAGATCACAGACCCAAATATTAAGATATTTTTTGGTGTTCCAAGGATCGATTCCTCCTTCTAATGTAGACTTAACTCCATCTTGATGAGCGAATTCTCTCCTATCAGTATGTGTCCTGGTAACTCCTTTAAGGACGAACTTGATTTTGAAATCCGCTACCAAATTCTTATACTTAATTGGGACATTATCGATGTCTTTGTTTCTTGCTCGGAAGTCTTCATTTAGAGCAATCATCTGACTGTTTATCTGTTCATCCGAAATATTCTGAACCGAGTCATTCCAAACTATATGAACCACGACTGGGATTTTAATAGTTCTCAAAGCATTGGTCAAATCGTCAGTAAGTTGAGGATCCAGTATTTTCTCCTCCACTACGGAATTCAACATTTTTGCATTCTCTTTCGTGATTGATGTTCCGCAAACTCTTGTGCTATCTTGAGCAAATAGAGAAGTTGAAATCAATAATAATAATCCTATGAATAGGTTCTTCATATAATAGTTTGTTTAGATATTATGTTATTTTTTCCTAATTTATATTTTCCGTCTATGGGAATAGAGGAAGTTGTGAATCTTTTGTGATGCATGGAGTATGATGTGGCATAAAGATAAGGAAAATTTCTTTCTAATATCCCTACCTTTAACGGACAATAAAATTTACCTTCTATTTCAAAATAAAACTCATCACCATGCCAATATCTTTCCGATCCACCCATGTAATAATCCTCTGGGGTGATAGCTTCGGCAACTGATTTCGAAACATAAACAGTTCCTAAAGAAGGCATTCTTTTCATTGTTAAAGAATCGGAATAGATCCCATCATTGAATTTTTTGATTTTCTCTTTCTGCATCTCTTCCACATTTCCCTCCTTGATATTTCCGGCATAGAAAGATTCCTCCATTCTTGGAATAAATATTTTAGTTCCTATTTTATCACTCAGATAACTCATCAATTCTATCCTTTATCTTATCCAACATTTCCAAATAAGAAATCTCTCCATGATTGACCATTGAAACCATCCATAAACACAATTCTCTTGCTTTGAATTCTTCTTCTGTGATTCCTTCTGCCTTCAATCTTTCTTCGAAGGTCGCTTGACGAACTATATCTTCATACTTAAGATCCGGCATGTCATCACCCCAAACAAGTCTGGTTTTCCCATCTTTATCGACGATGTAATCACCAACAAATATTTCTAGTACTTCTTCCTTACCGTCCGGATTTTCGATCTGATTGATCTCTCCCATCTTTGGATATGGGTTTTCGTTTTCTGGTTCTTTATGTCCGAGATTTTCTTCTTGCATCCTCTTCTTCTAAATAATTTTTAATATATCCCGCCAGGTGATCAAAGGGGAATATTTCTGCTTTTTCAAAGCATCTTTCTTTTAGAACTTTGAATTCTTCCCCCTTAACTATAATGAGAAGATCTGATATACTCACAGATTCTTGTGAGACGTCTTCTATCCCAATTTCTTCTATCGATTTTGAATCATCGATAACACTATCTTCTGTTAAAATATTAATCGTGATCATAATTCTACGGGTTTTGTTCCATGACCTTTAACTCTGACGAAGGCCACATTGGAATCCATTTCTATGATCTCTCCCTGATAGACTTTTCCACCGATAGTTGACCATTTAATAACATCTCCAACGCCTACTGTGAGCTCGTTGTTTTTGTTTCGGAAGACCGTTTTAACATTAATGTCTTCCATTCTTGATTTTTTATTCGCCATTTTTATAGAATTTTTTGGCTTCTTCTGCCACTTCTAAAACATTAGTCCATTCATCAATCCATCCTCTCTTTGTCAACTCGATATGCATATCTTCTGCATTCCAACCGTCTTCATGAGGTGGTTTATTCTCACCAACTATTTCTCTTATCTTTTCTAAGAGAGAAAGTTTCAGCATTTTCTTTTTCTTGGCTTCTGCCATGATCTTATTCTCGTTGATTTTAATCTCTGCTTCCATCCGAGAATTCTTAAAGTCTTGTTTCATCTTTTGAATAATTTAATGATTTGATAGGCAAGGAAGAAAACGACAACAAACAGGATAACCCAATAAGTCACAAAAGATAGAACTTTTAAGAAGATTATTGCTGATAATACGAGTGCCGCTATACTGAGGGCAAATAATATATTGATGACTTTTCTCATAGAGCCAATATACAAAATTTTTCCTAAAATTATTATTTTCTTTTGGAAAGATTTTCCACTTCGTCGGCAGTTGGATACCCGACCATTTCTCCACACTTGGTACAAATCTTTCTTAGACTTAATAAGGAACTATCTTTTTTGTTTGAAACAAACGATAACTCCGATTCTATATGAGAACAATCTGTACGAATTTTTTTGAGTTTGTCCTCCGCTTCTTGAATGATTTTCAAGAGTTCAGTGACTTCTGGAGAGCTTTCTTTTCCCAAAGTTGGGATTGATATTTCTCTATCTATTTTCGCCAAAATCCTTTTTTAGTTGAACTTAAATATATGAAAATAGTACCAAAAACTACGATTTATTCATCATAATATCTATCCCTATTTATGATGTTTATGACATTGACTATCTCGTTTATCTTCCTAGTCAGAAGTTTTGCTGCTCCCTTGCCTCCAGAATTTTCTAATGTCTTCTCATTTACTTGTCTGACTGGGTTTGCCATCCTTTTTTCTGATCCTTTTTTGGCCAATTGAGGATCAACATAAGTGTGAACCACGATGCGGTCTGACATTTCTTCCAGTTCTTTTTTTGGATCTTCTGGAACAGGAACATAGTTAGAATATGATTCATAATGTCCTTCCTTATCCTTCAAGATAGACACTTCATATCCAAGTTTCTTACTGTACCACAGGAAGAATTTAAATATTAAATTCCTCATTAAAATAAATGGATTCTAGGGGAAGTATTAAGGTGAGTATAAACAATCTCTTTTAGAGACATGATTTCCTCCATCAAAATTCTTTCTCTCAATTTTTGAGACTTGATAGAATCAAAACTTAAATAAATAGACCAATCCTTAGAATCTTCCTCGGATATTTGTAGATAATCATCAGAATAAAAAACATTCTGTCCAGTAAGCGACTCTTTTGTGGTCTTTCCCCCAACAACATGTCTTAGGGATTCTTCTTTTTCATTGAAGATATAATCTCCAAGTGCTACTTCTTTAAATTCTTCTTTAGTCATAATTTTTAATTTTCTCTTGATCTTCTTTCTAATTCTTCTTCGATAAAATCATTCTCATTTTTCTTCTTGTACAGTCGATCTCTCAACTCAAATTCTTTATCTGTTTTGGTAACGACAGCTGTGAGAGTTTTGATCTGCATTTTATTTAAGACAGATTGAACTTCAAAAGATATTGCAACTACTGCTGCAAATATACAAGTGAACAATCCAGCTTCCAAATATATTTGGTAACAAAAGAAAGATGTCAATCCTAATCGAACCAATCCGACCAGAAGTCTTTTCCAGCTAAAATTAGATTTATTTTCCATGATCATTATATCACAGAAAATATGAGAAGTTTCTAAACTTTTTGTAGAGAAGGAATTGCCTTGGAGGTGAGTATTCTATATTTTACTTTTTCCCATATAAGGGAACCAAAAAGAAAGTATCTGGTGATGATTGTTTTGATTGGACGTTTGATGCCGTCTTTGACCACATAATGAATTTTGGTCTTTTTGTTTTTAGAGTAGAATTTTACCATAGCTTCCACCAGGGTTTATTTTTGTTGCCTGGTTCCAACTCTTCCTTTTCCTCTGGATGTGAAATTACATCAGGATTTCTCTCCTCTTTGTCCCAATTAGGAACGGGAATATAGTCTTCTTCTGGTAGGACTTGGGGATTCTTTTCCATGGCTAAACCGTGCCATTCCCTTATTGAAAAGAAGACTAATCTTCCCTCAACTTCTATTCCTATTTTTCCAGTTTTCTCATCAATGAAAATTGATGGAGAAAGAAAATTTCCCTCTTCTTCTCGGTGAAGAATCCTATTTGGATTGTCTTCACCAGATCCTTCGTGATAGTTGTGTTCCATACGATTTATATCACACTACAAATAGAAAGTTCCACTAATAATAGTGCGATCTTTCTATTTATCACCAAATAAGGTAGGAATTAATCTTTTATCTCAGGAGGATTGATTATGAACTCTTCTTTTGGAACTCCGTACTTAGCTCCTATCTTCAAAGCTAACTCCTGTAAGTTAAGGGAAGTGAAATCAAGACCGACTTCTCTCATGGTTTGCAGTCCTTCGTTTATGTAGTAATATAGAGATCCGTTGTGTAATCTGATGGTGTAAGTTGTTCCATCATCTATTTTGAATGCGACTGCGATAATTGTCTCCATGTTGGCCTTTTATTTAAATTGTTTTGCTAATGTACGAAAATTTTCCTAAAATTAAACTTCACCAGCTCTTTTCCTTTTTTTATATATCGAATGGAACCATTTTCTAATGAAGAAATTTTTAATCACGCTGAGTCCAGTTAAAACCAAAGTAACTCCTCCCACGTCCGTTAAGCTCGCTTCTATGCCAAATAAGGGAAATATCAGCAATTGTGCAAAGAACGTCACTACCATGCTTATAACAGTATTGACCGCTGCTTCTAATAGATTGAATCTATGTCGTCTTCTAATCCTCAGCATTCTCTATCTTTTTGAATCTTTCAATGGCATCTGCCTCTTCTTTGATAGTCCAAGCCCACCGACCAAAATCCTCATTAGCGGGGAATCTTTCTCTGATGGGATAGACTTTATTGAATACTTCCTTCTCTGCATCTACGATTCTTCGGAATACCTCAAATGCAAAAGTTCGCACGTTCCCATTTTCGTCTTCTCCAGTTTGTTCGTAAATGAAAGCTTTTTCTCCACGAGTGTGAAGCAGATAAGTGAATCCGTTCTTACTGATTGTCTTTGCCAGTTCCTGCATGTTGTTTGACTTTTTTAGCAAATCCTTCTCCAAAAACAGTCAACCACGCTCGAATGGCGTTGATCAGTCCTATCCAACTAAGAAATTTGACAACTACAGTCAAACACAGAACCAATACGGTAAGGGAGATTATGAATGCTATGATTATGGGGGAAATAAGGAAATACCAAAACTTCCCGAAAAATGTTAGATCTTTATACTTCATCTAACTATTATACTCAAGCCAACTTGAATGGTTTCAAGAAATTACGAAGAAATAAATTTCTCTCTCCTCCAATAAGCTCGACCCAATTTTTGTGGTGGCTTGGAAATTGATCTTTCAAATCCCGATAAGTTCCCTCTACTTGTATGAATCCAGTTTTTTCCTCCAAATAATCGAAGAAGTCTGGGTAGTATTTCTCTTCTGGATCGTCAGTGTAAGGACGCTTTTTAAATACTTTTTCATCGACGATGAATACCACTGCAGTGTAAGCATCCTGGAGATCTGGTTCTCGGAAAGTTGCCCTGGGAATTTCCATCTTGGTCAGAGTTTCGATGTGCTGGTTCAAAGATCCAAAAGGAATTCTTTCAGCAGATTCTCTGGAATTGGTTGTTCCTCCATTCAGTATGATAAAAGTCTTCCAATTCAAAGCCCAGTTGATGTATTGGATCTCTGTCTCGGTGTCGAAATTCTTTTGCATTATATGATTGGAATATTCAACGACAGCATGACCATATTGAATAGCCTGCTGAATTGGAGAAATGTTGTAAGGAACTAATCCATACATTCTAAGTTCAAGTCCTTTATCTTCATCCATAACTTTCAATTAATTGGTTATAAACCGTTTCTGGTACATATTTCTTAATAACGTCTTCCCATCCTTCTGGTCCGATCAATCCTTTAACTATACTCGAACTAACCTCAGCCAATTCCTTTGGAGGCATAAGGAAGATTGTTTTAATAGTTGGATCCAAGCTATGGTTGATTTCTTTTATGATACTTTCATATTGGAAATCCGCTGGGTTTCTAATTCCTCTGATTATGTGGCTGCACTTATTGTGTTTAGCAAAGTTGACCAAGTATTTAGAAGAGAATTCTGTCACCTGAATATCCTCTGACATTCTAGGATCTTTTTGATATTGAACTGTATATAACTCTTCTTTGAGCATCCAGATTCTTTCCTTTAAAGATAGGTGATACTTCTTATTAGGATTTTCTCCGATGGCAACTACCAATTCATCAAAAAGTTCTAACCCTTCTCTTATCATCCATAAGTGACCATTGGTCAAGGGATCAAAACTTCCTGCATAAATAGCTTTTCTCATCATAAGGTAGCTACATAAGTCATGTTATTATCATCGTCCAATTCTGCTCGAACTTTGATAACTTTGCCACTGTAGTAAGCTTTGACAATTGCATTCTTTCTACTGTTGGCAAAGAATGTGTTGAGAACACCATTGATCTCGTTCTCTTCTACATCTCTAAAAGAAAATGTGTTCTGGTAATCTTTCTTTCCTCCTGAATTGAGGTGAACTTGTAATCTTTTCATTATCTAAATATTTTAAAAAGAATAAAACTTAGCGGCCAAAAGACAACACTGAATATTGGCTGGAGTATACTCCAGAAGGAAATCTTATCTGCCAACTTGAAAGTCCAATAGAATCCTAT
>JAJFLM010000254.1 GCA_021772655.1 Deltaproteobacteria bacterium | reverse complement strand
TGGCCGTCGGTTCGGCGGCACAAGCACGGCGTCCAGGACGGAGCCAAGACACAACTTATGGATAAGCAATGGGATCGGATCAAAGACCTCTTCCCGTGGCACCCTCCCACCGGGTGGGGTGGTCGCCCTCGCACGCCTCCTCGCGATTGCCTGGAAGGCATCTTGTGGGTGCTCCGCAGCGGTGCGCGTTGGAAAGAACCAAAGCCTGCTGCCGAGTGAAGAGCGAGGAAGGAGGCAGGCTGCGGTAGCAACACAAATCGTTTCCCTCTTTTTCAACGTGTTGTTAAACACATCCGTGGGTTGGCCAACCTTGAGTTCCTGCAACTCAATGACACTAGTGTCAGCGATACTGGTTTGTAACATCTCCGTGGATCGACCGTTCTGAACGGCCTGTTGCTCGTCAACACCCAAGTTACAGATGAGGGACTTGAACATCTCCGAGGACTGATCAACCTTGAGGCCCTATGGCTCACAAAGACTCAAATTACGCAAACTGGGATAGAGAAACTCCAAAAAGCCCTACCCGATTGTAAAATCATCTCGATACCAGTATCCCCGTGAACGATTCAAATCCCACAAAAGTCGACTACCACGCACGGGCACGCTAATAATCATCGGTATGGTTTTGCCAATTGTCGATGGGATATTGATGGTGTGGTTCCCGTTTCCCCAGCAACAGTTGTGCATCACTGCTGATGAAACGCAGTTGGCTCAGAAATTCTTGCAGCGTCCGCATGGGAACGTTTGCCGCCAAGGTGCGATGGCCCAATATCCACCAGTCTTGGGCCATCGCATGACACACAAAAGCTACGTGCTATAGCGTTGCGGGCTAATTCCAGCGGCATCGCGGTTCATGTTGTCGGGGCGATTCGGCAGATCGTACTCGATGTTTCGCGTGTTCAGGCTACGAAAGTAGGGGCGGACATTAGCCGGTAATGTGGCAACTCGGTCGGAATCATAATCTGGAACTTCCCCGATGGGTCCTGCCCATGCCGGACGATAGCCGATAGCTAATAGCCGTCGATCGCTATTGCTGTAATTTGGATAGTTGGCGTGGAATACTTTCTGATTAATGATCACGGCCGATCCGGCACGGCAGGTCACCATCACTTCATCGTCATGTGACAGATAACGGCGATACGGATTGCCGTCTACGTGGAGTGAAAGATGGGAGCCGGGAATCACCTTGAATGGGCTACGCTCGGGTGTCAAATCGTCCAGATAATACAAAACGCGGACGAGACAAGGTGAACTCGCGGCCAATCCGAATATCTTTGAGCCGTAAGGCTGGGCATCGGTATGGAGGGCGATTCCGGGATGTCCCGGCTGCGATACGGCGTACGCGCAGGATGTGCAGATCAACTCGTCGCCGAACAGCGTCCCTAGGAATTCGATCATTGCCGGTAGGGCGATCACGTCAATCGCAGATGGTGAATCGGTGAATTGCACACCGGAGTAGCTCCGTTGATGTTCGCTGTAATCAGTGCCGGTGGTCGGCAATCGCATCAATTCCGCACGAATCTCGAATAGTTGATCTCCCGACAACAGGTTCGGAATGACCACATAGCCTTCCAATTCAATAGAACGAATTCGCTGCGCGGTCGTCATCGACGACCAATCGGTCGCCACTCGCTTGGCATTCTCCAACTCTTCTCGTGAATTCGTAAACGACGTGGGCATATCAACAATCTCTAAATTTTCCGCTTGCATCCCCATCACGTTGTGCCATGGTATGGGAAACCGAAGTTCTTTCGGCCGTGTCGTCCTTAACCTTTAAGTATTGGGATTTTAAAAATTTACCCTTCCACCATATCCACTTTCAGTTTCAACAACCAGTTTCAAAACCGATTGACGCGTGACGAAGAGACTTATTTTCAAGTGTCAAGAACAGGCACAACCGGGTTTTGAATCCATCTCTAGGCATTGACCACCTACAAGTTTTCAGGTTCTTCATGTGAGCCAAACCGGCGCCGTACAATTTTTTCGCATGTTAAATTGGGTAGGACTAGCGGCAACTGCATGATCCGACCACAATGACTCCGCTTCCACAAATCCGTCGAGTGTACGGCGGTTGATCTCCGGATTGGCGATCAGATTGAATGCCGCTCTGCCGGGCGATTGGACGACGATCGGAGATGGCGTCCTGCTTGTCCTGGCGAGTTCTGCACTTAAATTTGAAACCGCTTCTACGTTGAAATCATAGTTGGCCCTTGCGTGCGCGATCTGCGGGTCGAGAGCGCATGGCACTTTACACTAGCGCCACGGACGCAGATTAGATAGGCTAGGCAATCCCCGATACAAGGAGGTTGCGATGATCTCTTCTGCGGAGTTTCGCCGACAGGTGTTGGCGGCTTGTGACGCGGGTGGTGGAACCCGTGCGGTGGCCTTGCGGTTTCAGGTCAGTGAATCCTGGGTGCGTCGCATCAAACAAGAGCGTCGCGAATTGGGAAAGACAGCACCTTGCCAGACACGAAATCGTGTTCCCAAGTGGCAGGCTCAGGCGGATCGAATTACCGAATTGATCGTTGAAAAGCACGACCTTAGCTGAAGAAATTGAAAGCGGAACTGAATACTGACATGAGCGAGAGTACGTTGTGCCGCGCGCTAAAACGCCTGCGATTGACGTTGAAAAAAAAGTCTTGAAGGCGGCCGAACAAGATCGCCCCGATGTGGCAGAGCGCCGCACTGCGTGGCAGGTTTCGCGGACGCGGTTGAATCCTGATCAACTCGTCTTTCTCGACGAAACTTGGGCGAAAACCAA
>JAJFLM010000253.1 GCA_021772655.1 Deltaproteobacteria bacterium | reverse complement strand
TGGGTGTCATCAACACCACAATCGGGGAGGGCTTATGAGCCGTTATATTCTTAGTCTTTGTGTCGCTTTAGTGAGTTTGTCTGTTACGGGGTCGGCAGCTGCATTTTGCGGGTTCTATGTCGCCAAGGCGGACACGAAGCTATTTAATAAGGCATCTCAGGTGGCGTTGGTGCGGCACGATAATAAAACTGTGATGACGATGGCCAATGATTATCAAGGTGATCCTAAAGAGTTTGCTGTGGTGATTCCGGTGCCAACCTTTATTGAACGCGAACAAATTAATGTCGGTGATAAAAAGGTGCTGGATCATTTAGATGCTTATTCAGCCCCGCGCTTAGTGGAATATTTTGATCGGAATCCTTGTGAGCGTCTGATGTATAAAATGGATCGAGCAATGGAGGCGGCGCAACGACCGGCCCCGACAGCTATGGGGAGTGCGGCGCGCGCAAAAACCTTGGGTGTTAAAATTGAAGCCAAATATTCGGTGGGTGAATATGATATTTTGATTCTTTCAGCCAAGCAAAGTGGCGGCTTAGAGACTTGGTTGAAAGAAAGTGGTTATCGTATTCCAGCTGGCGCGAGTAAAGTGCTGGGGAGCTACATCAAACAGAATATGAAATTCTTTGTGGCGAAGGTGAATCTAAAGAAACAATCTAAGTTAGGATTTTCTTATTTGCGCCCGCTGCAAGTCGCTTATGAATCACCAAAATTTATGCTGCCCATTCGTTTAGGCACGGTGAATGCCGATGGCCCCCAGGAACTGTTTATTTATACCTTAACGAAAAAGGGTCGCGTTGAAACGACTAACTACCGTACGGTTAAATTGCCGACGGGCATGGACATTCCCGTACATATCAAAAAGGATTTTGGAGATTTCTATAAAGATATGTTCTCAGAGCAGGTCAAAAAGGAGAACATGAAAACAGTGTTTTTAGAGTATGCCTGGGATATGAATTGGTGTGACCCCTGTGCGGCCGATCCTTTGTCTGATAAAGAGTTGCGACAACTCGGAGTGTTTTGGTTGCAGAATCGACCGCAGCCTCGGCAGATGAGCACTGGTGTTCCTCGCCGTATTATCCCGCCACAAGCCAAACAAGTTTATATCACACGGATGCATGTGCGTTATGATGCGAAAACATTTCCAGAGGATCTGCATTTTCAAGAAACCAGTGACCGGAAGAACTTTCAGGGGCGTTATGTCTTGCGACATGCTTGGGATGGCTCTGATCAGTGTGAAGAAGCCGAGTCTTATCGCCGGAGATTAAAAGATCGTCATGAGAAAGAAGCCCAAACTTTAGCTGCTTTAACGGGTTGGGATGTGAATGAGATCCGCAAGAAGATGGAAATATCAAAGCCCATCCCTGGGAAAAAGAAGAAGTGGTACCAGGATCTTTGGCCTCAAGAGGGAAAGGGCGGTTCATAATAATCATTAAGCCGAATCCAACGGGTAACAGACCATTTTTCACCCGCAATGACAGGCGCGGCACCGTGTAAGGCGCGTGGTTCTAAACTGTTGTCGGGTTTTAGGTTTCTAAAAAATACGGCGAGGCCACGTTGTGGTTTGATCTTAATTTTTAGTTTAGGAAACGTGGTTTCGCCGCCTTGTTCGACATCGCTCAAATAAATTAAAAAGCTACCCAGTCGCTGTCCGCCATGTTGCAGATAAAAATCAGCATTTTCTTGAGCGGGGTCAAAATAATCATAATGCGGTTTGTATTCTTGCCCGATGTTATAGTGCAATAAATGAAACGGTTCCCCCTGCGCGACGCGGGTTTGGGTCAGGTGTGCAATGCGTTCAGATATAGCGCTGAGGGTTGGATCTGCGTCATGTTCTTTAAAGCTAAATCCAGAACTTGTGCGCGCATGGACAAAAGCTTTGTTTTCCCAGTCACCGGTTTGCGCAAAAATAGAAGGCTGGAGTTTGTCTTGGGCGAGTTGAATAAAGTGAGAGCATTCTTCCAGGCTTAAAAAATTGGGGTGA
Source organism: Deltaproteobacteria bacterium (assembly GCA_021772655.1). GTDB lineage: Bacteria > UBA10199 > UBA10199 > 2-02-FULL-50-16 > JAJFLM01 > JAJFLM01. The sequence goes on along the minus strand of JAJFLM010000253.1, from coordinate 9,935 downwards.
ACAGAAAGGTAAGGTCGCTTACTGATCACTGCTTCGGTCGAAGGTTTTAAAGTTCGCCAGGGTTTCAGCCAGTTCAAAAACATGGAAATCATTATAAAATAAAAGTTGTAAAAAAGCTAAAGCTCACTTTTTTAAGAAGAGCAGGAAACTTCTAAGCAACGACCCCAATCAGGAGTGGCTTGTGCCAAGAAATCAAACTCGGAATGTTCCTCAAAGGGGTGTTGCATCACATGGCGCACTTGTCCAAGGATAGCGTGGTTGCCGGCTTTGACTTGCTCAATCACGTGCTGACAAACCCAATTCCGCAAGACAAATTTTGGGTTTAATCGAGACATCTGCGTCGCACTCGCGTCGGTTCTCAATTTCCAATAAGGGTCGGCTTGATCTGCGATGACTTCAGGGAAGGTGGCTTGGTTTGATGTGAGAGTATAGAGTAGCTGATTGAGATCAGCTTTTTTGGTAATCTGTTTGAGGATGGTATTGATCAGTGCAGAAGACTCTTTTTGAATCGGTAGGCCAAAGCGTTGTGTCATCAGTGTTTGATAAGCTGCTGTATAAGTTTTCCAGAATAACTCATCAACTAGTTGGTTGCTGCGTTCGAGCGGGATAAAGTCTTGGAGGGCATGAGCGAGGGCATAGAGGTTCCATGCGGCAATGCCAGGTTGCTCCGAGAATCGATAACGACCCGTATGATCAGAATGATTGCAGATATGGTCGGGATCATAATTTTCTAAAAAGCCATAGGGGCCATAATCTAAGGTGAGTCCTAAAATCGACATATTGTCTGTATTCATCACGCCATGGCAGAAGCCATAGGCCATCCACTGAGCCATGAGAGTGGCCGTCTGCTGAATCACATGGGCGAATAATTCTTCATGACTGTTAACTTCATTAAAATAATAGTGCTGTAAAAATTCGAGTAGTTGTCCAATTTGAGCTGTTTGTTTCATCCAACAGAAATATTCAAAGGTACCAAAGCGAACAAAGCTGGGACTGAGTCGAATCATGGTGGCGGCGGTCTCTACGTCTTCACGATAGACTGGGTCTTTGCTGGTGAGAATACCTAAGGAACGTGTTGTTGGAATCTGTAAGGCCGCCAGATATTCACTGGCTAAGTATTCCCGGATGGTAGAGCGTAGCACTGCCCGACCATCGCCCATTCGCGAAAAAGGAGTGAGTCCCGCCCCTTTTAATTGGAGTTCGTAGCCATTAATTGTGCCGATAGTATGAGCCCGTCCGTCTCCGAGCCGTCCCGCCCAGCTGCCAAATTGATGGCCGGCATAGTACGCGCAGATGGGATCGCCATGAGCCATGGTGAGTTCCCCATTGTGTAGGGCACGCCATTGTTCTTCTTGACCGCAATCGGCGGGTAATTGGAGTAATTGGGTGCCTAAGGGGTTCAGGTCGAGTAATTGACTCTTTTTTAAGGGCTGAGGTTTGACTCTCTCCCAAAAACCTGGCGTGAGGGTTTTGAAGGGGAAGTCCGTTTGAGCTAATAGGTCGGAGAAGTTTTTCATGATATTTACATCTTGTGTATTGAGTTATGCAGGGCAAAGCACTAGAATAAAATCAACTGATGGGCCATAGCAAAAATAAAAAAAGCCTTTGGGCACTCAGCATGCTGGTTCCAGCACTTTTGGTCGGGCTTTATGTAGTTTGCCCCGCTTTTTGTACAGCGGCACCAACAGAAGAGGTGAGCCAGAGTCCCTGTCATAGTGAGTCGGCTGCTGATTCTTCTGAAGCCATGCCCTGCTGTGATCAGAATGCCGACCTTTTGCTCAATTCAGCCGATTTATTGGAACAAGCCCTTACACCTATTTATGGGGTGGTCTCAGCACTGTTAATTCCCTCGGTGCCAGTCGTGAGACAAGCGCAATATAGCCAGAGTCCACCGATATTGGCACCACCTCGGTCTGATTTAGACTCGCTAATCATTTCTAAACAATCATTCCTCCTTTGAAAAAAACCATATTTTGTCCTGAGCTATTTCGTCCTAAGCTTTTAAGGAGCCATTATGGTTTATTTAAAATACTTTTTATTAATTCTTACATTTACTACGTGCACACTGTTACCGGCTTTCAGTGAAGCCCACCCTGTGATTTATAAAGGGGGTTGGATGATTCATTCGCGGATTAGTTCAGACCGGATTGATGGGCATGTGGCCTATTCGCTGACGCATCGTTTTGCTTTAGGGGTGAGATATGCTCGCATTGAACAGCAGAATCAGACAGCTAGCTCGGTTTGGCCGCAACTAGGGTTTTTACTCAAGCGCTGGAACATGGATGCGGCACAAGCCAATATTTATTTTTTTGGGGGTATGGGGGTGCAAGATTTTCGTGGTTCGCAGGCTTTGATCGGTTCTTTGGGGGCGCAAGCGGATTATGAGACCCGTCGTATCTATACTTCCATCCGTGGTGAAACTCTGTTGTCTACTCTTGATGCCCATTCGCATCGCGTGACAGCCAAGGCAGGAATAGCCCCTTATCTAGCAGATTATGACCAATTGAATACGTGGATTATTGGGGTTGTAAGTTATCGACCTGGTACTGATGAGGTCGTACGTTTTGCGCCGGCACTCAGATTTTTTTATTCCCGCTATTTCTTAGAGGCAGGTTCTACCTTTACGGGAAAATGGTTTGTAAACCTAATGACGCATTTTTAATTTAAGGAGAAATAATGATGAAACAATTAACAAAGATAATGGTTTTATTGGTAATTATTTTTACGAGCACGACTGTCATGGCCGCAGAGATTAATGTGCGTGTCAAAGGTATGGTATGTTCTCTGTGCGCACAAGGCATTGAGAAAAATTTCTCAAAATTTGAGGCAGTCAAAAAAGTAGAAGTCAGTTTGAAAGAGAAGAATGTGAAGATTCTTCTACAGGATGACCAGCAGCTACAAGATGATCTGGTTAAAAAGGTGATTACCGAAGCAGGTTATAACATTGCAAATATTGAGAGGAGCTAAGTGATGTGGAAGCAGCTCGTTTCGACTTTGAGTTTATTTACTTCTTTTAGCACTTTGATTTGCTGTGCCATCCCAGCCTTGTTAGTGGGGCTTGGTTTTGGTGCGGTCTTAGCCGGCTTTGTGGGAACTTTTCCGCAGTTTATTTGGTTGTCTGAGCATAAAGTGCTGCTGTTTATTATTGCGGGTGTTTTGCTGATTCTAGGGGGCTTGCTGCAATTTAATAGCCGGCAGTTAGACTGTCCTACAGACCCTACTTTGGCGGAAGCCTGCCAAACGACTAAAGGTTGGTCTTACTGGGTCTATTTAATTTCGGTAGGACTTTATTTGATCGGAGCGTTTTTCGCTTTTGTGGCACCCCGACTATTTTTTTAAAGTACGAGGTCTCATTACTACTCTACGTATTTCTGTATTAGGATAATAAGAAAAATATAATATAATCAATTAGTTAAACTTATTTATGTCTAGAATAATCAGGTTAAATAGTTTGAGTTCAAATTATTCCTCTTGAAATAATTATTGCTGATGCTATATAGCGACATCTCTTATGACCGTCGCGCACTCAACAGCACCTAGTGCCCATTCCCTTCAGCATGTTGTGACAATCCCTTCTATTGAAGACGGGAGTCAGCTTTTTCAATTTGTTCAGGAGACTGGTGGTTTAGATATAAATTCGGAATATTCTTATTTACTATTAGGCGCTCATTTTAATCAGACCTGTGCCCTTGTAAAGCATGGGCAAGACATCATTGGGTTTGTCAGCAGCTATCTTCAACCCAACCATTCTGATACGCTTTTTGTTTGGCAGGTGGCTGTAAACCCACAGTATCGTAAGCAAGGTTTAGCCAAAATGATGATCTTGAATATTTTGCAGCGCCCTGTTTGCAAGTCAGTTAACTTTTTGAAAGTTTCTATTACCCCGGACAATATGGGCTCTCAAAAGCTTTTTGCCGCTTTAGCAAGTGAGTTAAAATGCAATATATCTAGCAGTTGTTTTTTTGAGAAGAGTGATTTCTCAACTCATCATGAAAAAGAGTTATTATTTCATTTAGGCCCATTTTTTCAATACTAAGGAGTTATATGTTTAAAGACCCAGCACATAAGATAGAATCAAATGTTAGGAGTTATGTTCGTTCATACCCTATTGTTATCAAGCAGGCTCAGGGCTCAATAATAACAGACGAAGATGGGAACAAGTACCTTGATTTTCTCGGTGGTGCCGGTGCGCTTAATTATGGTCACAATAACCCCAAAATTAAATCCCATTTGATTGAATATCTGCAATTTGATGGCATTATTCATAGTTTGGATATGGCGTCACATGCAAAATTAGATTTTTTAAATACGTTTAATAATAAGATTCTTATGCCAAGAGGGCTTAATTATAAGGTCCAATTTACAAGTCCAACGGGGACAAATGCTGTTGAAGCGGCTTTAAAGCTAGCGAGAAAAGTTACAGGGCGTACAGGCGTTATTTCTTTTACTAATGGTTATCATGGTATGACCTTAGGGGCCTTAGCTGTGACGGGTAATAAATATCATCGCCAAGGTATACCGGGTGTTGAGTCAACCCATGTGACATTTATGCCTTATTGTCGTTATGTTGATGGATTGGATAGCTCTATTGATTTTTTGCGGTATAAATTAGAGGACGATTCAAGTGGGGTCGATCTACCCGCTGCTGTTATTGTGGAAACGGTTCAGGGCGAGGGAGGAATTAATGTAGCAACGACACAATGGTTAAAGAATTTAAGAGAACTTTGTAATGAATTTGGTGTGTTGCTTATTGTAGATGATATTCAGGCAGGTTGTGGGCGTACAGGAGATTTCTTTAGTTTTGAAGCGTCAGGGATTGTGCCTGATATTGTTACTTTATCTAAATCTATCGGCGCCTATGGATTGCCATTGGCTCTTGTCTTAATAAAGCCGGAGCTTGATCAGTGGAAACCTGCAGAACACAATGGAACTTTTCGAGGACATAACCTGGCTTTTGTGGCGGCAGATAAAGCTATCCAGTATTTTTGGTCTGATGACAAATTTTCAGAGTCAGTTAAGCGGAAAGAAGTTTTTCTCAGGCAGCGGCTAGAAGATTTAGCTAATAAGTATCCAGAAGCTGACTTTGATGTCAGAGGCCGCGGTTTAATGTATGGTATTGAGGCAAAGGCAAATGAAAATATTGCTATGGCGCTTCAGAAAATATGTTTTAAAAATGGATTGATTATAGAAACAGCGGGTAGTCATGGCCAAGTACTTAAATTTCTTATGCCATTAACAATAAGCGATGCTGAATTAGAACGAGGTTTAGATATTGTTGAAGCTTCATGTGAACAAGCTCTTATTGAAGTCAGTCAAAAGAAAATAGCGAATGCTAAGTAAATAAAATGATAGTCAGTGATTTTGATAATTTAACTGGTACGGATCAAGAAGTAAGCGACCCTGAAGGTAAATGGGTTAGCTTAAGAAAATTTCTTGCTAAAGACGATCTCGGATATTCATTTCATAGAACTCATATTAGGCCCAATCAAGAGATTGTGATGGAATATAAAAACCATGTTGAATTAGTATCGGTTATTAACGGGTTTGGAACAGTGACGGATGAAAAAAATGGCCATGTTCATCAGCTAAAGCCTGGAGTTACCTATTTGTTGAACCAGCATGATTGTCATACGCTTAGATCGGGATCTGAGGGTATGGTCATGCATTGTATTTTTACTCCAGCCCTTACGGGGGCAGAAGTCCATGATATAAATGGATCCTACCCATTTAAAAATGAACAGAATAGTTGACGCTGATGATTCAAAGCCAGCCTTTACATGTTGATGTAGATCCCTATCATTCAAGAGTGACTGGGGCTTCGCATATTGTGGAAAGAGTAGACCCGGTTATTTATAAAAATAATCCAGGGATACTGTCACCAGAGCAGTTATCGTTTTACGAAAAAAACGGTTATCTAGTTTTTAATTCATTATTTTCATCACAAGAAATGAAGCATATTTTATCTCATGTTGATGAGTTAAAGTCTGACGCAGGTAAGCAGGAGTTGGCTTACTCTGTGGTTGAGCCACATAGCCGCGAATTACGTTCACTGTTTCACACCCATGATTACGACTCACTTTTAAAGTCGCTTGCTTGTGACCAGCGTATTCTTGGCATTGTGGAGCAAATTATTGGAAGTCAGGCTTATATTCATCAATCACGGATAAACTTTAAACCTGGTTTTAAAGGCAGGGATTTCTATTGGCATTCGGACTTTGAGACATGGCATATGGAAGACGGTATGCCACGAATGCGGGCATTAAGTTGTTCCATTGCGCTTACTGAAAATAACGAATTTAATGGGCCACTGATGGTCATTCCTGCGAGCCATAAAAAATATGTTGTCTGTGCTGGTGATACCCCCCGTGACAATTATAAACAGTCTTTACGTCAACAATATACGGGTGTTCCGGATGAAGCAATCCTTACTAATTTGATACATGAGCATGGGATCATTTCATCAAAAGGATCTATAGGCTCAGTCACTTTTTTTGACTGTAACCTTATGCATGGATCAAATAGTAATATTAGTCCATTTCCTCGATCGAACATTTTTTTCGTTTATAACAGTGTTGAAAATATGCTGCAAAAACCTTACTGTGGTTTAGAGGCTCGCCCTGAGTACATTGCAGTGCGAAAGCCAGTACCATTAACAAAGCGTAAAATTAATTTTAATGATATTTAATGCGAACATTTTATGACGTATAAATCAGCCAAGAAAAAAAATATTGCTAAGTCCATGGTTTCAGAAGTGACTGAAGAGCGCCATGATTTGAAGGTTCTGCGAGCGCTGAGACAAATCATTCGTTCGGTCGATTTGCATTCTCGGCGTTTGAGTATGCAGTATGAAATCACTACACCACAGTTAGTGACTTTATTGACAATCGCAGAACAAAGCGCCCCTATCACTATTGCGGCACTTTCAAAAGAAGTTCATTTGAGCCCAAGTACATTAGTAGGTATTGTGGATAGGTTGGAAGTAAAGCAGTTAGTATCACGTAAGCGTGATACCAAAGATAGGCGCAAGGTTTTTATTGAACTAACCCGTAAAGGGAAAAATTTTTCGTCAACAGCACCGTCGCCGTTACAGGAGAAGTTGGCAGGGTCTTTATCAAAACTTTCTACCCTAGAACAGTCAACCATCGCGCTTTCTTTAGAACGTATTGTGAAGTTGATGGAGGCAGAGATGCTTGATGCAGCACCTATGCTTGAAATGGGAACAATTCATAAAAAAGAAAAGTAAATAGTTTCTCTAATGTTATGACCCAATTTCCCACAGATCTTCTAATTTACTTTGCAGTACTCCTAAATCCATTTTCCCAAACTATTATTCTGCGAGGTTTAATTAATGAAATGGATTTCCGTGATTTTGCGACAGTCTATTTTAAGGCAACAGCGCTTAGTTTTGGTGTTTATCTATTATTTTCTTTAGTGGGTGATATATTAATTGCGAATGTTTTTCAAATTAGGCTTTCTTCACTGCGTATCTTCGGTGGCCTAATTATTTTAACCGTTGCCTTCCGGTATTTAATACAAGGAGCAGGTAGTAATTTGTTGTTTAAAGGTAATCTGGGTGACCTTGTTCCAGATATATCGCTTCCATTTATTATCGGTCCAGCAACAATTTGGATATGCATTTTAATTGGACGCTCTGCATACCCGGTAAGTGGTATGGCCGGAATTGGGGTTATTCTTTTGTTGCACTGGTGTGTTGTGGCATTGACAGCGCGATGGATGCATAATTTGCAACAGCGCGCTGAAACTTTGGTGGGTAAGTATTTAGCTATTTTAATGCGGACTAATTCGCTTTTTATTGGTGCTATTGGTGTGGAAATGATCGTCAATGGGGTACTTGAATTAATTTAAGCAGAGGTAGTTTTTGTTTAAAGTATTTTAATTTGGTTCAAGGCGTACGTTGTAGCACTAGAGTGTGAATGTGGTTAAACCGCTGCGAAAAATAACTAGTCATCAGCGGGCCTGGATACACCGGACGCGCTAACTCAAAGCGACCTTTCATGTGGCGTAAAATACCTTCTAAATGACTGCCCGCTTCGACGTCGCTTGATTCACGGTATTCTTCCTGACACAAGAGTATGCCTCCGGCGACCAAATGTTGATAGGCGAGGTCTTCAATCTCTGTAAAAACAAAGATTGGGTGAATCATGATCATTAAATGGGCGCGTGCGTTTTGGGCCCGTCGAAAATCGCCAGCAGAGCCGCTATGAAGTGCGACCTTGTGAGTTCCCCAGTCGATAGCGGCCAAATATTGCGGTAAAAGTTCTTGTGGAGCGATTTCATAAATATCCAAACGCCCCGGTGTTTGGCGTTGCCGCCCCCAAGCCTGCAGCAAACGTCGCGCATAAAGGGGGTCGCTTTTAGAAGCGCCGGGGCCTATCAGTGAGATATGCAGTTGTGTGTGGGGGGGAAGGGACTGGTCTAAGTGATTTAGAATATCATGTTCGGCGCTGAGATAAGCTGAATCCGTTGTGATGATGGGAAGCACTGTTAAGTCAGACGCATTTCGCAATTCCAAATGGGTGGGATGGCATGTTGCACTGCGTTGCGGTAATAAACGAGTATTCATGATTCCGGTCGCAAGCAAATGAACATTGCCCGTTGAAATTATGTTAAGCCCAAGCATGGAGGCCTTATCGTTATATGCCTATTGAAGTTGCTCTGAATTTTTTATCAAGTTAATGAATAATTTGGATTTACCAGATCCAAAGAATATTCATGAGGCGGTTCCAGCCAATGAAAGATGCGGCTTATAGTTTTTTCTTAAAGTGAAGAATATCCTGGATAGGTTTGATTATTTCTCGGATTTTTTTATCTTCCTTATGATTTGTATAGAGAACGCCTAGAATGGCAGCAGCACTACCTCCAAAGAAGTTAAAAATCAGATCCCACATGGTGTTTTCTAAACTGTACTGAGTATTGCGGCCAAAGATTTGATCAATGAGAAACTCTCCAATCTCCCAAAAAGCACCTACGGCCATCGAGAAAATAACGGTAAAATAAGCGATCAATGGAAGGCTTAAACGTACTTTGTGGGTCCAGTGAAAGGTGAAGACAGTTAAGAAGGCTAATAAAGCAATGATACCCGTGCCATAAAAATGCATGAATTTGTCGAAGTACCAGTGAGTATCATAAAAGCGCAGTATTTCACCGAGGACGATGTGCAGGAAAAGTGCTGTGGCGACTAACAAATCAAGGTCCAGGGGGAGTCGGGCCTTGAGGTTTCTTTCCCAATAAGCGGGTAACAATGAGACAATCACGGCTGAAATGGCGCCGAAAATAAAGAGATAGTCGTGAACATAGAAGGAGTAGGGAATGGCGCCAAATAGGAGTACTCTGAGAGTCCAAGGTGCTAAGTGTCTTAAGGTATTCATCGTGGCCGCTGCCGTTTAATCCTTCATTTGTTCAGGGAGGAAGATCAGTACGGCGCAGGAGGCATGGCGGACTACATGTTCTGCAACACTTCCCATTAAAATATGCTTGAGACCGGTTTTACCGTGGGTCGGAATGATGATCAGATCGGCATTGATTTCACGGGCACGCTTACAAATTTCGTCAGCAACCGGTCCAATGCTCAGTGAGGTGTCAGCAGCTAGTGAGGGATGTTGGTTTTTAAGTTGGGTTAATTTTTCTTGTGCGGATGCCATTAAGCGTTCTTGAAAGTCACTGGGAATATTAGCGCCAAAGCTAGGAGCCTGTTCTATAATGTCAGCCATGCAGATGGCATGCGTTAACTCAAACTGAGCTCCTGAGAACTGGGTGGCCATTAAGCAGGCTTCCTCGGTAAAGGTGGAGAAATCTACTGGAATGAGGATTTTCTGAAACATGAGAGCTCTCCTTTGTGTGTCCGATTCTTTCATTTTAGGCGAGGCTTTGCAAGAGTTTGGTGAGTGATGCAGTTAGGGTTATGGGAGTTTTAT
>JAJFLM010000252.1 GCA_021772655.1 Deltaproteobacteria bacterium | reverse complement strand
GGAGCGGGATCGAGGTCACTGTTTCGACCGATTTGTCCCAATCCCCAGATCGCATGCAATCTCGCGAGTAGGTTTCCTTTCTCCCGAGCGGTGGATACCAGATCGGAAACCACATTCTTCCCGAAGTCGGCGAGCGCCCATTGCGATTCGAACCGAACTCGTTGGTTGGGATGGGCCAGCAGTGCCAGCAGGTTTTCCTTGGATCGGCCCTCGAATCCTTCCTTCAGGATTTTTTCGGTCTCAAGGACCGTGGGATCCTGCTCACGAGTCGGATCGTAGACTCGATACATTCGACCCTTCAGCGGTTGGGCCCAACCATCGACCCAATCGGAAAAGTAGATCCCGTTCCGAACCCCGAAATCGACATCGGTGGGTAGGTTTCCACTCACAAAATCCCATCGGTGAGCCACCTTAAATGAGGCTCCCTTAGGCTCGAGTTGGATAGCGTGGATTTTACTGTTGTTGGGTGATCCCCTGAAATCGCAAAGGAAGAAGGTATCCTTGTATTTTTCCGGGAGGCCCGTTCCATCATAGAACGCCAGGCCAGAAGGTCCCGACCCGATATGGGCAAGGGGAGGAAGAAAGTACGCTGCTTGTCCCTCTTCCTCCAAAAACCAAATCTTCTCGGACATCCAAATTCCACGCGACATGGGGTATTGATGCCACTGGTGGTTGATGAGCCACCCACTTTCTCCCCCCGGAACGATATGCACCCACCGTGCCTGGTCTCCCGCATCGCTGTTGTTGTCCCCGGTGAACAGGTTGCCGTAATTGTCGAAGGCGAGTTCTTGTGGGTTTCTCAAACCCGTGTGAATCACTTCCAGGTTCGAGCCATCGGGTTCGCAACGAAGGACTGCGCCGGTGTGTGGGTATTCGAGTCGCCCATTCTCGGTTTCGACATTGAAACCCCGATCGCCAATGGAAAAATAGATCCGACCATCGGGGCCCTTCCTGAGCCCATGAGAATCGTGACCGAGAAGGCTGATGTGGACACCATAGCCGGAACCCAAGAGTTCACGTTCTTCCGCGATACCATTGCCATCCTTATCTCGAAGGGCCCAAAAGTCTGGAATGCAGGTGTAGTAGACAGTGCCACGATCTTCGAGCAGGCCTGAGCCGATACCAGCCAAGGAATCCTTAAAACCATCCGCAAAAACCACTGAACGATTCAAGATTCCATCGCCATCGGAATCCTCGAGTAATTTCACACGGTCATGTTCCACCGAGTAGGAAGCGAAATCCGCGCCGAGGTTTTTTTTCATTGCGATCAGGCGGTCCTCGATGGTCTCGCTAGCGAGATCGTCGACTAGCCAATGCCGATGGTCTCGCATGTCGGTGACACCTTTGTGATGGCGGAAAGTTTCTGCGACATAACACTTTCCTCGGTTGTCGATATAGAAAGCGACTGGGTTGGCGAGCATAGGCTCGGCGGCAACGAGCTCGACTTCAAGACCAGAATCGACAGAGAAATGCTTAATACGTTCTTGTCCTTCGTCTGAAGGTGGAGCAATCGGTGGGGTATACTCCGTCGCTGATGAAAGGGATTTGATCACACAGAGACTTAGGACGAAAAGTAAGAAAGACGAACGCACTTTGAAAACCTCAACAAGATCTTGGATTTACTACCTGCCTCACAAATCGGGGAAGAAACGAGATGTTAGCGTGGTCAATGGATTGGAAAAGGGGGGCGAGATCTGTGGGTTGAGGTACTTTTCGTATGGGGACAAGCCGCGACTCCACCGCTTGCCAGTTCTTTTTCGCTGATTCACCATTCCCCTCGGTTATTCGGGGAGGTTCTAATGGCAAAGATTCTATTTTCGTTCGTCTTGATGGTTGTGGGAATCGCATCCCAAGCCGAAACCAAGAAAATTGTGCTCCTTTCAGGGCATGTGGATGGGAGTCATCCCAAAGGGACTCATGAATATGTGAAGGATTTCAGTCTGATCAAACATTGGCTGGAAACATCGCCCAACCTACCGCAGATTAGAGTCGAACAACATCTGATGGGGTGGCCCGAGGACTCACGCACATTAGAGGACGCGGATACCATCATTCTCTTTTCCAATGGAGCAGACCGAAACCCTGAAGACCATCCCTTTCTCGTCGGAGATCGGTTGGCAGTGATCCAAAAACAGATGGCTCGAGGCTGCGGCTTGGGGGTTCTCCACTGGGGAACTATCGTCCCCAACGAACCATTGGGTCATAAACTTCTCGACTGGATCGGCGGGTATTTCGATTGTGAAAGCGATCCGACTCATCCGAATGGTTGGTACTCTCGTATCGCACTCCAGGAAACCACGACCGACATCCCCTCCCCAGATCATCCGATCAGTCAAGGCTTGAAACCCTTTCAACTCAATGAAGAGTATTATTATCGCATTCGGTTTAGGGATGGCGACAACCGGCTGGTTCCGATTCTCAACACTCCCATTAACGGTGTCGAAGACATTCAGACTGTGGCATGGGCGGTCGACCGCGGCGATGGGGGACGCGGATTCGGATTTACTGGGGGTCATTTTAGTTCAAATCTTTTCAAGGAGGGGTACCGTACGCTTCTCCTAAATTCGATTGTTTGGACAGCCGGTATTGAGGTTCCTAAGAATGGGGTACAAGTCCAGGAACCCGATCCAATCAGATCCCTC
>JAJFLM010000251.1 GCA_021772655.1 Deltaproteobacteria bacterium | reverse complement strand
GTGGCGACCCGTCCGCGATGCCGGTGACCCAGTGGGCGTTCGATCCGGTGCCGAGGCTGGCGGCAGCCAACTGGCGGCTGCGGGCCGGTGAACGGGTGCTCGGGCTGGACGAGCTGGACGCCCTGCCGCAGCGCACCGTGCGGGTGGTGCTGGACTGCACCGGCGGCTGGTACGCCGAACAGGAGTGGCGCGGGGTGCCGGTGTCGGCGCTGCTGCCGGACGCGATGCCCGCGAGGGCCGTCGAGGTGCTCTCGGTGACCGGCTACCGGCGGCTGCTTCCGGCCGACGACCTGCCCGTTCTGCTGCTGGCCACGCACGCCGGCGGGGCGCGGCTGTCCGCCGGCCACGGGGGCCCGGCCCGGCTGGTCGCGCCCGGGCGACGTGGGTTCTGGTGGGTGAAGTGGGTGGTGGCGGTGCGGCCGGTCGGCCAGCCGTGGTGGTGGCAACCGCCGTTCCCCCTGCAGTGAGAACGGCCTTGCGGTGCGAACGGCCCCGAACGGGCCTGCCCTGAGAGGCCGCTCGCTCAGCGCTGGTCGGCCGCGCACTGCACCGCACGCGCCGTCGACTCCTCGCCGATCCGGACGGCGTCGGCCACGGCCGTCGGGTCGATGGTCAGCGAGCCGATGCCGGCCGAGTGGTCCGGGCCGATGGCCAGCAGGTGCGCCGGGCCGCGGTCGGGGTGCGCGGCATCGGTGACCAGCTGCAGGTCGCGGCCGTAGCGCCGCGAGCCCTGGGCCACCGTGCCCAGCCCGGGCACCAGTCGATCCAGTGCGCGGGCCCACAGCGACAACCGTGCGTCGGCGTCTGCGTGCAGGTCGCCAGTGCCCCGGCAGAGCAGCGCCAGCACGTGGGTGGCACCACCGCGCAACGCCCGCGCCACCGCCAGCGGCTCACCGACCGACCCGTCGATCCACCGCCGACCGTCGATCTCCACCGGCGGGCCGGCCAGCAACGGGATGCTCGCGCTGGCCCGCAACGCGCGCTGCCAGTCCGGCACGCTGACCGGCGCCAGGGTGTGCGCGGTGAGATCCGCGGTGTCGGTGGCCACCGCCCGCATCGGCGCCGGGCTGGGTGCCAACCGGTCCCAGGCCAGCGGCTTGCGGTGGGCCAGCACCTCGTACACCAGATGGTCCAGCGCGACCACCGGGCGGCCGGTGCTGAGCCGGCGTAGGTCGATGAACCGCCGGCTGGCCATGTCCTCCGGCCACGCCGCAGCGCCGGCCTCGGCGGACCCGACCAGGAACGCCGCCGCCGAGAACGCCCCCGACGATGCGCCGTACACCTCGTCGAACCCGCCGCGCAGCCCCGCCCGGTGCAACGCGCGCAGCATGCCCGCGGCGTAGGCGCCGCGCATCCCGCCACCACCGACCACCAGAGCGACCCGGTGCGGGTCCCGGCGCCCGCCCGGCCGGCTGACCCCGGCCGCCCGGGCGAGCAGGACCCGCAGTACGTCCCGATCACCATGCACATGCGGCAACAGGCCCGTGGTCACGCCGGGACGTTCGTCTGCGGTGCCGCCGCGGATCGGGTGGGTGTTCGGCTCGCCCCGGCTACCGGGTGGGTCGGTCGGTGGACTCATCGCCCGCCGGCTTGCCAGCGGGCTCGGCGGCCGGCCGATCCGCCGCCTGGTCACCGGCCCGGCCCGACGTGGTCTTCGGGCCGCCGGACGCGGTGGACCCGGTGGCCATGCTCTCGGTGAGCGGGGTCTCGGTGGACGCCGTGGGGGCCGGCTCCTCGGCCGGCTCGTCCTCGGCCGGGGCCCCCGACGTCGACGGCGCGGCATGCCCGTTGCTCGAGGGGTCGCCGCGCTTCACCGAGGCCAACAGCATCTGGGCCACGTCGAGCACCTGCACGCCCTCGCCGATGCCGGCGTTCTGCTTCTCGGTCAACCCGTCGGTGAGCATGGTGCGGCAGAACGGGCAGCCGGTGGCGATCTGCTTGGCCTCGGTGGCCAGCGCCTCCTCGGTGCGGGCCATGTTGACCCGGGTGCCGATGTGTTCCTCCATCCACATCCGCGCGCCGCCGGCGCCGCAGCAGAACGAGCGGTCGGCGTGCCGGGGCATCTCGGTGAGCTTCGCCCCCGAGGCGCTCACCAACTCCCGCGGCGGCGAGTACACCTCGTTGTGCCGACCCAGATAGCACGGGTCGTGGTAGGTCACGTCGAGGCCCGGCTGCGCTGTGTCCTTGACCGGGACCAGCTTGCCCTCGCGGATCAGCGAGTTCAGCAGCTGGGTGTGGTGCACCACCTCGTAGTGCCCGTCCAGCTGCGGGTACTCCCGGCCGAGGGTGTTGAAGCAGTGCGGGCAGGTGGTGACGATCTTGCGGGTGCCCGGCTCGCGGCCTTCGAACACCGCGTTGAGCACCTCGACGTTCTGCTGGGCGAGCATCTGGAAGACGAACTCGTTGCCCGAGCGGCGCGCCGGGTCGCCGGTGCAGGACTCCTCGGGCCCGAGCACCACGTAGTCCACCCCGGCCCGGTGCAGCAGCTCGGCGGTGGCCTTCACGGTCTTCTTGGCGTTGTCGTCGAAGGCGCCGGCGCAGCCGATCCAGAACAGGTACTCGGTCTCCTCCGCCAGTTCTCCGTCGAAGACCGGGACCTCGAAGTCCAGCCCCTTGGCCCAGTCCATCCGGTCCTTGGCGTTCTGCCCCCAGGGGTTGCCCTTGTTCTCCAGGTTCTTGAACAGCACCGACAGCTCGGACGGGAACTCCGACTCGATCAGCACCTGGTGGCGGCGCATGTCGATGATGTGATCGACGTGCTCGATGTCCACCGGGCACTGCTCCACGCAGGCCCCGCAGGAGGTGCACGACCACAGCACGTCCGGGTCGATCACCCCGCCCATCTCGGCGGTGCCGACCAGCGGGCGGGCCGCCTGGTCCTCGCCCGAGCCGGTGACCCGCTCGAATCCCGACTCGGGCACGCCGTGCCCGTGGCCGTTGGAGCTGATCTCGATCGAGCCCTCCTCCGGCATGTCTTTGCCACCGATGAGGTAGGGCGCCTTGGCGAACAGGTGGTCCCGCAGGTCCATGATCACCAGCTTCGGGGACAGCGGCTTGCCGGTGTTCCAGGCCGGGCACTGGCTCTGGCAACGCCCGCACTCGGTGCAGGTGGCGAAGTCGAGCATGCCCTTCCAGGTGAAGTCCTCGATCTTGCCGCGACCGAAGGTGTCGTCCTCGCCCGGGTCCTCGAAGTCGATCGGCTTGCCGCCCGACTCCATCGGCAGCAACGGACCGAGCGCCTTGGGCAGCCGCTTGGCCGAGACGTTGATCGGCGCCACGAAGATGTGCAGGTGCTTGGAGTAGAGCACGATGATCAGGAACGCCAGCATGACGCCGATGTGCAGTACCAGCCCGACGCTCTCCAGGATGAACAGCGTCGACGGGCTCAGTCCGGAGAACAGGTAGCCGAGGCCGATCGAGGCGAACGCGCCGGACTCGTAGGGCAGGTTGCCCGCTGCCGAGGCGGCTGCGCGGAAGAAGAACAGTGTCCAGACCACGTTGAAGATCATGAACAGGATGAACCAGGCCGGTCCGGTGTGCGAGCCGTAGAACCGGGACTCGCGCTGGCGGCGTTCGGGGGCCTGCTTCACCCGCAGGAGGGCGAACACGCCCAGTGAGAGCAGCACGGCGACCGCGATGAAGTCCTGCAGGAAGCCCAGCGCCGCCCAGCGCCCGATCAGCGGGATGTGGAACTTCTCGTCGAACAACGCGCCGTAGGCCTCGACGTAGACCGTGAGCAGCAGCACGAACGCCCAGAAGGTGAACAGGTGCGCGATCCCGGG